>NZ_BJDG01000005.1 GCF_005404945.1 Lactiplantibacillus pingfangensis
GTGTACAGAAAGCGCCCAGCCACGGGGCGGCTGGGCGCTAATGATAGCTGATTACCAACAACAGTTGACAAAGAGCCTTTTATTTCTATCTAAAGGTTGCAAGCACAAAAAGGCTCGTGAACTAGACTCACATTGAGCGTTCTACCGTCTCCACTAATTCAATAGCTAGAAGTTGGGACTGACTGATAACATCGGTCGTGAAGGTGGCGTTACATCGGCTAGTTTTGCCGACGTTAACCCACGGACGGTCCGGAACACTTGCGTTTTTTGCAAGGATTCCGGGCGAGGTCCAAGACGTGCTTGGCTTGGACCGGTCCCACGACCGCATGTTATCAGTGCCAACAGCTACTAATTAACCTGTAAGAGCTAGTTATTGACACGATGGCGCTTACTCGTGAACTTCATCTGTTAACCTTTAGTCTTTATCATAAATCGAATAACCTTTTACGCATCTTTTTGTAACTGCGCGGCAAACTGATTGATCTTTCGCAGTCGGTGATTAATCCCAGACTTCGAAATCGGACCACCTGGCACCAAAGTTCCTAATTCTTTCAAACTGACTTCTCGGTGTTCAAGCCGTGCAATCGCCACTTCTTGTAACTTGATTGGTAATTGTTTCAAGCCAACCGTTGAATCAATCAACATGATGTTTTCAATCTGTTGACTTGAGGCATTCGCCACTTTATCCATATTGGCATTTTCACAGTTCACTAATCGGTTCACCGAATTTCGCATGTCGCGCATAATGCGGACATCTTCGAACTTCAACATCCCGGTCGTCGCACCAATCAATGACAAAAAGTCCGCAATTTTTTCAGCTTCCTTGATGTAGGTGATGAAGCCACCACGACGATCCGTCGTTCGCGAATTCAGGCCATACTTGTTCATCATTTCAGAAATCATGCGGTTATGCTCTTCATACAGTGAATAAATTTCCAAATGATAACGCGAGGTTTCAGGATTATTCACCGAGCCACCGGCTAAAAACGCGCCTCTTAAATATGAGCGCACGGCACCATCATCAGTTAATACTTCCGTTGGCGCAACTTCAACGATTTGAAAATCTTTTAAAATCCCCAAATCTTCTAAAACCATATCTGTCCCGGTTTTCAGGCGCACAATATACAAGTTATTTTTGTTCAACTTCATTTTGCGGCGCACGATTAACTCACTTGCCACGTCATAAAATTGTTTCAATAACCGGTAGATACGCCGCGCGATGGCCGGGTTTTCGGTCTGAATATTCAAAATAAAATGGTGATTAGATAAGCTAATCGCCCCATTCATTCGAATCAAGGCCATCAGTTCGGCCTTCGCATTCTCGCGATGGACAGCGAGGTTGGTTAGTTCTTTTTTAACTTCACTGGCGTATGACATCTATTAGCGTCCTCCTATCTTAAAACATCGGAGTGACCGACTAAATTCATGAGTTCCGTCACAACTTGGTCACCATCATGGAAAGCCCCATTGTCTCGTAATTTCAAGAAATTAGCCGAGATCACCTTGCAACCTTGATCTCGTAGCCCACGAAAGTCATGACTGACTTGGCGGGAAACTTCGTTAAATTTATGAAAGTCCATATAGTCATCAGGGACTTTTTCAGTGTTAACGAGCACTGTATTAATAAACGCCTCGCCTAAATGTCGGTTTAGCACCCGAACATGGTCGGCATCCGAGAAATTATCGGTTTCACCTTTTTGCGTCATGATATTACAAATATAGACCACTTCCGCATCGGTTGCGCAGACGGCTCGACCAATATTATCAATCGTCAAGTTCGGTAAAATACTTGTAAATAAGCTCCCGGGTCCTAACACAATTTGGTCCGCTTGCATGATGGCATCAATCACTGGCTGCACCGCTGCTGGCTTATTGCCAGCTTTATCCGTGACCCAGACACGATCTAATGACTTATGCGCGGCAGTAATTTCCGCCTCACCTACTAGTTCAGACCCATCTTTAAAGCGACCATGTAACGTCAAGGCTTCATTAGCAGCCGGATAGACGTGCCCCTCAACTTGCATCATATGCGACAATTCTTGGACCGCATCAAAGACCCCTGACTTCATTTCAGTCAAAGCGGCAATAATAAGGTTGCCAATCGCATGACCAGCAAAAAATTGGTCATCACCTTGGAAGCGATACTGGAAAATATCTTTGTAAATGTTTGGTAAATTGGACAATGCCACCATTACATTTCGAATGTCACCAGGTGGCACGACATTGACATAGTTTCGAATAATGCCTGAGGAACCCCCATCATCGGCCACTGTCACGACTGCAGTGATATCCACCGCCTGCTTCCGCAAGCCGTTTAGGACAACTGGCAAACCAGTTCCCCCACCAATCACCACAATCTTGGGCCGCTGGGTCTTAAACGTATATTTTCTCATGAACGGTTAACTGTTTCCTTCCGCTTTTCGATATCACGATGACTGATGTGCACCTTATAATCTTGACCCAAGGCTTCACCAATGCGCTTCGTTAACGCAACGGAACGGTGTTGCCCACCAGTACAACCTATCGCAATCGTCAAACTAGTTTTGCCCTCGGCTTCATATCCTGGCATGATACTCTCTAGCATCCCAAGGAATTGTTGATAGAACTTTTCAGTCGCGGGTTGTTGCATCACATAATCATAGACGGGCTTATCCAGCCCCGTCTGATGTTTTAATTCTGGAATATAATACGGATTTGGTAAGAAACGAACATCCATCACGATATCCGCATCAATAGGCAAGCCGTATTTGAAACCGAATGATAAAACTTCAATATGGAAAGTTTCATCCGCACTCGTTTCAAATTTATCAAAAATCGACTCTCGCAGTTCTCGTGGCGTCAACGTCGTGGTATCAATGACATACGAGGCCCGATCTTTTAACGGTCCTAATAATTCACGTTCTTTGCGGACACCATCCATGATTCGACCTTCCATCGCTAAAGGATGAGAACGTCTCGTTTCCTTATATCGAGAAACTAACTCCTCGTTGGAAGCATCCAAAAAGAGAATCTGTGTTGAAACAAAATCGGTATTATCCAAATTTGCCAACATATCAATAATTTCGTCGTAAAACGCCCGTGATCGTAAATCAATCACCAGCGCCACCTTTTCAATTTTCCCGGATTCTTCCACTAATTCAGAAAACTTGGGTAACAAGGCGGGCGGCATATTATCAATACAAAAATAACCTAAATCTTCAAAACTCTGGACAGCAACTGTTTTACCAGCGCCGCTCATCCCAGAGACGATGACTAATTGTAATGAATCTGCCATAGCACTGCTCCTTTGGTTCATATTGTTGGTAGTATAACATACCGGGCGTGTCACTGCTACTCTCGCCCCCGGTTATTGGTAGTATAAAGCGGTTAGTGCCATTGCTGGTCCTAACCGCTACTTACAATCACTTAATTACGTCGGGCAAAGGCAATTAAAATTGCGTTGATCCCAAAAATGGCAAAGTAAACACTGACTAAAAGGTTAAATGAGAATGCTGCAACCATCGGATTGAAAATCAACATAATCCCAATGGCTAAACTCAAAATATCTAAAATCATGGAAAAGACATAGTAGCCCATCCCGAATACGCGTAAGTGTGAGACCACCACCAAGCGTTCTATTGAATCAATTAAGAACCAGAACGCAAAGACGTAACCTAAGACAACGATACCGGTTGGCGAGTGAAATAAAAATAACAGCCCAACTAAAATGTCGATAACGGCGAAGACTAACGCAAAATTGGCTCGTAATCCGGTCTCACGTCGTAACTTGGTATAACCACCAATCGTAGTAATCCCACTAATAATTGCAGCAATGGCAAATAAGAAAACCAAACTAAGTAACGCGGCTTTAGGCTGCTTCATGACAAAATAGGCCGCAATCAGGAACACGATCCCTGTCATGAATTCAGTCCAGTCAAAGCCCCAACGATGATCATTAAACATATGACTTAACATCTCCAATATTCTTTAGTTCCATCATACCAGTTCATGAAAGAGTTTCCAATTCTTGGGATAGCTGCGACTAAACCCACTTTAGGGCGCCAACCAATAAAATCAGACACCCTGAACTAGCGTGACGTCGAAATGATTTTGCTTAAACTTCTTTGAACTTTACAGCAGTGCCGTACGCCGCGACGGATTGAATATCTGTCCCAATTGACCCAGAATCAAACCGCATCATGACAACGGCATCCGCCCCAAGTTCAATCGCATTGGTCCGTAACCGATCAACCGCGGCTTCACGCGCTTCATCTAACATTTTGGTGTAATCCTTCACTTCGCCACCAACAATATTTTTCATTGAGGCACCGATATTACGAAAAACATTCTTTGATTGGGTGGTTACCCCAAAAACTTCACCAATAATTTCATAAGCTTGCCCGGGAATTTGTTCAGTTGTTGTGACTAACATTTTGGTCATAAAAATCCCTCCTCAGTGCTTTAAATATACCGGTAATAACGTTTAGTTGCAATCGTTTCCATTTATTTTCAGCAAAAATGAAAAGACCCGAGAAAAATTCTCAGGCCTTTTCGCTATCAATGGTCAAATTGATAAACAAAGTTTAGTTGTTACGATCAAGCGATTGGTACTGTGCTAGCTGCGCAGTCGCTCGTTTGAGTTCCGCCTTGATTTGATCAAAACCAGTGCCACCTAGGGAATGACGCCGTTCAACCGCAACTTTGGCATCTAAATCATGATAGACGTCTTCGTCGATCAACGGTGAAATTTTCTTGTATTCCGCTAACGGAATATCTTGCAGTGGCCGATTCTTTTTCAAACCATCTAAGACCAGCTTTCCCACAATCGCATGGGCTTCACGGAACGGAATACCTTTGTTAGCCAAATAATCAGCTAATTCGGTCGCATTTGAGAAATCATTGGTGGTGGCGTTTGCCATCCGGTCTTCATTAACGGTTAAGGTCGCCAGCATACCAGTGAACACATGTAGACTCGTTAAAATCGTGTTCACGGTGTCAAAGGCGCCTTCTTTATCCTCTTGCAAATCTTTATTGTAGGCGAGCGGAATGGCTTTCATGACGGTCAATAATCCCATCAAGTTACCATAAACCCGGCCAGACTTACCCCGAATCAATTCAGCCATATCAGGATTCTTTTTCTGCGGCATAATTGAACTACCGGTCGAAAATTGATCGCTCAGGCTCAAATACTTAAATTCGTAACTGCTCCAAGAAACGATTTCTTCGCAGAAGCGTGAGAGATGCATCATCAAAATTGACGCATTGCTTAAGAATTCTAAGACGAAATCTCGATCAGACACCGCATCCAAACTATTGTGATAAACGTCACTGAAACCGAGCAATTTCGCACTATACTCGCGATCAATTGGGAAAGTCGTCCCAGCCAAGGCTGCGGCTCCCAATGGTGAAATATCGGTGTGTTTCATATTGAACTCGAAACGTTCCATATCCCGCTTAAACATCTGATAATAGGCCAGCAAATAATGACCGTACGAAATTGGTTGGGCATGTTGCAAATGCGTATAACCTGGCATAATCGTTTCCACATTTTCACTCGCTTTTTCCACGAGCACTGCTTCCAAATCATGTAGCCGATCTAAAATTTTCGGTAACTGATGCTTCATGTATAAATGAAAATCCGTCGCGACTTGATCATTGCGGGAACGTGCGGTATGCAATTTACCAGCGACCGGTCCGATTTCTTCCGTCAATAATGATTCAATATTCATATGAATATCTTCATTGACCGTCGAAAATTCGAGCTCCCCATTTTGCAACTGTTGGGCTAACTTTTCCAGTCCAGCCACAATTTGGTCAACATCAGTTGCAGCCAAAATGCCGGTTTTCTTGAGCATCTTAACGTGTGCCAACGATCCGGCAATATCTTCGGCTGCCAGTAACTGGTCAAAACCGATTGATGCCCCGAAGTCATCGACATACTTGGCGCCAGTTTCCGTAAACCGGCCGCCCCAGAGTTTTTTGGTACTCATTAGGCGTGTTCCTTGGTCGCTTTTGCTTCAGCTTGGGCCTTAGCCTGAACCTGCGCGTTAACTTGCGTTGGTAGCCCCCACAACTTGATAAAGCCGACTGCCGCTTGTTGATCAAATTCATCGGCAGCGGTATAAGTCGCTAAATTCTTGTCATAGAGTGAGTTTGGTGACTTCCGACCTTCAGTAATGACATTGCCTTTGAATAATTGCACCCGAACCACACCATTCACAACTTGTTGCGTTTCTTTCAGAAAGGCCATCATGGCATCCATCAATGGTGAGAACCAGAGGCCGTTATAAATCGTATCGGCTAACTTTTGTTCGATAATTGGCTTGAAATGTGCTAATTCACGTTCAAAGGTTAAATCTTCCAAATCTTTATGGGCTTTGAGTAACACCGTTGCAGCAGGAGCTTCGTAGACTTCACGCGACTTGATCCCGACTAACCGATTTTCAATATGGTCAATCCGGCCAATGCCATGTTCACCAGCAATTTTATCCAATTTCACGATTAAATCAGCTAAGTTCATGGTTTCGCCATCTAAGGCAACTGGCACACCAGCATCGAAAGTAATTTCGAGTACAGTTGGCTTGTCTGGTGTATCAGCTAAAGCTTTGGTCCGATCAAAGGCATCGGCAGGGGCACCTTCCCAAGGATCTTCCAAAATACCACATTCGTTAGCCCGACCCCAAAGATTTTCATCAATTGAGTATGGGCTGTCTAAATTGATTGGAACGGGAATATTGTGTTTCTTAGCGTAATCAATTTCTTCTTCACGTGACCAATGCCAGTCACGGACTGGGGCTTCGATTTTAATATCAGGTGCCAAGGCATGGATGGCCACTTCGAAACGAACTTGGTCATTACCTTTACCAGTACAACCATGCGCAATAGCAACGGCATGTTCTTTTTTAGCTAAGGTGACTAACTTCTTCGCAATCAAAGGACGAGATAGCGCTGAAACCAATGGGTATTCACCTTCATACAAGGTGTGGCCTTGTAAGGCAATCAACGCATATTCTTCAGCAAATTCTTGCTTGGCGTCGATCATGTATGATGAAACGGCCCCTAACTGAATCGCCTTATCCTTAATCGCCGCCATGTCTTTGCCTTCACCAACATCAATACAGCAAGCAACGACATCATAACCTTTGTCCTTCAACCAACTAATTGCGACTGACGTATCGAGTCCACCTGAATAAGCGAGAATAATTTTATCATTTTGTTTGACCATTGAGTTGTACCTCCAAAAATTTATGTCTTATTTCTCAATGACAGTATCGTACCACCAGATTTAACTTTATGCAACAATTATTATAAAATATTCGATATATTTGAAATATTCAGTATTTTAGTGCATTTTTATACATTTATTCATTTAATTATGTATTAACCATCTCATTTTTCCCGTATGGTTACCCGATTCTTCAGCGTTGATTACAGCTCAAAATGATTCCTCAGACAATAAAAAAGAAGCCCTCATTCAGCATCAAGCTGACGAAGACTTCTCTGTTGGCAAAAATTAACTTATTCAACGACCTTGCGCACAAATGGATCTGATGAAATTCCTTGTGACAAAATCAATTTAGCCCATTCTTTCGCTGAGAACAACGAATGGTCTTTGTAGTTCCCACAACTGTCGATGGTCGTTCCTTGAACGTCTTTCCATTCAGCGGGACCCGCAATGAATTCTAATGAGGACTTCAAAGCTTTAGCAACTTCTTCAGTGCTGTGTTCACCCCATGTGATCAAATGAAACCCGGTCCGGCAACCAAATGGTGAGCAGTCAATCACGCCACTCATCCGGTCACGCAATAGCCCAGCTAACATATGTTCAATCGTGTGTAAGCCAGCGGTATCAATCGCCGTCTTGTTAGGTTGAACCAACCGCAAATCAAAATTGGTGATGGCATCGCCCTTTTCGCCATGTTCAACGGTGATTTTACGCACGTATGGTGCTAAAACTTTCGTATGATCTAATGTAAAACTTTCAACTTTAGCCATATCTAAAACACTCCTCTATTTAAATTCTCATAACATGCTTAGTGTAGCACAATCTAAGAACTATTTGGCAGTCAGTGCTGCTTCACGAGCCTTATCGCGTTCGAGTACCGGTTTCAAGTATTGCCCCGTATAACTCTCCGACACGGCCGCGATTTCTTCCGGCGTGCCAGTCGCAATGACCGTCCCGCCACCGGCACCGCCCTCTGGTCCGAGATCAATCAAATGATCGGCTGATTTTACCACATCCAAGTTATGTTCAATAATCAGGACCGTATTGCCGGCATCCACTAAACGTTCCAGCACACCAATGAGTCGACGAATATCTTCGGTATGCAACCCAGTCGTTGGTTCATCCAAAATATAGAAATTCTTACCAGACTGTTGCTTGTGCAATTCAGAAGCCAACTTCATCCGTTGGGCTTCCCCACCAGATAGTGTCGTCGCTGGTTGACCAAGCTTGACGTAACCTAAGCCAACATCAACTAACGTTTGCAATTTCCGCCGAATTTTAGGAATCGGTTCGAAGAACTTCACCGCTTCGGAAGCCGTCATTTTGAGCACGTCCGCAATATTTTTACCTTTGTATTCAACTTCCAAGGTTTCCGAATTATACTGTTGTCCATGACAAACTTCACAAGGTACAAAGACGTCTGGTAAAAAGTTCATTTCAATCTTCAAAATACCATCGCCGTGACACGCTTCACAGCGTCCACCCTTGATGTTAAAGCTGAAGCGACCTTTTTGATACCCACGCAGTTTGGCCTCATTCGTTTGCGCAAAGAGGTCCCGAATATTGTCGAAAACCCCTGTATACGTCGCCGGATTACTTCGTGGTGTCCGCCCAATTGGACTTTGGTCAATATTCACTAGCCGTTCAATATTTTTCACGCCACTGATCGACTTGTATTTCCCGGGTTTCTCAGAATTGTTGTTTAATTTTTGTGCTAACGCCCGCTTCAAAATATCATTGACTAAGGTTGACTTGCCGGAGCCGGAGACTCCTGTGACCACTACAAATTCCCCTAATGGAAAATCAACATCAATTTGTTTCAAGTTATTTTCGGCAGCACCGGTAATCCGAATCTTCTTGCCATTGCCAGTCCGACGTTTCGTTGGCACTGGAATGAACTTCTTGCCGGCGAGATATTGCCCAGTCAGTGACTTGCGTGACCGCGCGACTTGTTTTGGCGTTCCGGCGGCCATGACTTCACCACCATTTTCACCAGCACCGGGACCAATATCAATGATGTAGTCCGCGGCGCGCATCGTATCTTCGTCATGTTCAACAACGATTAACGTATTCCCAAGATCACGCATCTTTTTGAGGGAACTAATTAAGCGGTCATTATCCCGTTGATGTAACCCAATGGATGGTTCATCCAAAATATAGAGTACACCAGATAGATTAGAGCCAATTTGGGTTGCTAATCGAATCCGTTGCGCTTCCCCACCAGATAGTGTTCGTGCTGCACGACTCAACGTCAAATAAGCCAAACCAACGTTTTGTAAAAAGGTCAACCGATCACGAATTTCCTTTAAAATCGGCTTCGCAATGACCAACGCTTGTTCAGATAACTTGAGCCCTTCAAAGAAGGCCAGTTCATCGCCAATCGCTTCGTCAGAAACCGTTCCGATATGTTCGCCACCGACCTTAACTGATAAGGCTTTACGGTTCAAACGGAAGCCGTGACAAGTTTGACAAGTCAACTCAGTCATGTATTTGCGCATCACATCGCGCGTGAAATCACTGCTAGTTTCACGGTAGCGTCGATCAACATTATTGATGACCCCTTCAAAAATGGCATCCACATCACGAACACCGCCAAAGTCATTTTGATAATGAAAATGGAATTGCTTGCCATTGGAACCATACAACACGGTCTGTTGATCCGCTTTCGACAAGTCCTCAAAGGGCACATCCATTGGAATATCAAGCTGTTCACAAGCCTGTTTTAACATTTCTGGGTAGTATTGCGAACTGATTGGATTCCAAGGTGCTAAGGCCCCTTCACCCAAGGTCAAGCTCTTATCGGGCACGACTAAGTCTTCATCAACTTCCAACTTCACGCCCAACCCTTCACAATCTGGGCAAGCGCCTTGGGGGGCGTTGAATGAGAATAGCCGTGGTTCAAGTTCGCCCACAGTAAAGCCACAAACTGGACAGGCGTAATGTTCAGAAAACAGAATGGGGTCGGCCCCAATCACGTCCGCAATCGCATAACCGCCACTTAGACGCAATGCGGCTTCAAAAGAATCAAAGAGCCGTGAGCGATCCCCAGGTTTGACCACAATCCGGTCAATCACAATTTGAATCGTATGCTTCTGATTTTTATTCAATTCAAGGTTTTCACTGATGTCATGGGTTTCACCATCAACCCGAATCCGGACGAAGCCTTCTCGTTTGATCTTTTCAAAAATCTTCTTATGTTCGCCCTTCTTCTCACGCACAATTGGTGACAAGATTTGCAGTTTTGTCCGTTCTGGCAACTTTTGCACGCGATCGACCATTTGCTCAACCGTCTGGCTCGCAATTGGCGTCCCATCATTTGGACAGATCGGATTACCAACTCGTGCCCATAACAACCGCAAATAGTCATTAATTTCAGTGACGGTGCCGACAGTTGACCGTGGGTTCTTTGAAGTCGTTTTCTGATCAATTGAAATAGCGGGACTGAGTCCGTCAATTGAATCAACATCGGGCTTTTGCATTTGGCCTAAAAATTGCCGCGCATACGCCGATAAACTCTCAACGTAGCGCCGTTGGCCTTCTGCATAGAGGGTATCAAAGGCCAATGAACTCTTACCAGAGCCAGACAACCCAGTCACGACCACCAATTTATCGCGGGGAATCGTGACATCAATATTCTTTAAATTATGGGCGCGGGCGCCGTGGATGACGATTTTATCGTTTGCCAAAAAAAGGACCTCCTAGCTGATCTGTGCTTTCAATTCCATTACGGTATCCCGTAAGGTTGCGGCCTGTTCGAAGTCAAGCTTCTTCGCCGCTGTCTTCATTTGCTCTTCAAGTTTACTAATTAAATCTAATTGTTGTTCGTGCGTCATGTCATCGAAATCAGTTTCCAAGAAGTCATCCTTCTTGCCCGCATCCGCCGTATTCTTAGTCGACGCAATTAAGTCTGGAATCGCCTTTTTAATTGTCTTTGGCGTAATATGATGATCTTCATTGTATTTTTCCTGAATTCGACGCCGACGCGCAGTTTCATCAATCGCGGCCTGCATGGATTCAGTTGTCGAATCCGCATACATGATGACCGCGCCATTTTCATTTCGCGCCGCACGCCCGATCGTTTGAATCAATGACCGTTCATTCCGCAAAAAACCTTCCTTATCTGCATCCAAAATCGCAACTAAGGAAACCTCGGGAACGTCAATCCCTTCACGTAAGAGGTTGATCCCAACTAAAACGTCGTATTTGCCCAAACGCAAATCACGAATAATCTTCGTTCGTTCCAAAGTCTTAATATCACTGTGAAGATAAGCCACCTTGATGCCTAAATCTTTCAAATAATCCGTTAAATCTTCGGACATTTTTTTCGTTAAAGTCGTAATAAAGACCCGTTCATCAAGATCAATGCGCTTATTAATCTCGCCAACGAGATCATCAATTTGGCCCATAATTGGCCGAACTTCGATCGTTGGGTCCAACAAGCCAGTCGGCCGAATAATTTGTTGAACGACATGCTTAGTCCGGTCCATTTCGTATGGTCCAGGTGTCGCGGACATATAAACAACTTGATTAATGTGTTGTTCCACTTCTTCGAGCTTTAATGGTCGGTTATCTAGGGCCGATGGCAATCGGAACCCATAATCAACCAACATCTGTTTCCGCGCTCGGTCACCATTATACATGCCCCGAACTTGCGGCATGGTCACATGCGATTCATCGACAACCATTAAAAAGTCTTTCGGGAAGAAATCCAGCAAGGTATAAGGCGGCTCACCAGGCTTACGCCCATCCATAAACCGCGAGTAATTTTCAATCCCACTGGTATAACCCATTTCACGTAACATTTCGATGTCATAGGTCGTCCGTTGTTTTAGGCGCTGCGCTTCAAGTAATTTACCATCATCATCAAGTTCCTTCAAACGGTTGGTCATCTCATCTTCAATCCCGTTGATGGCATGCTCCATGATGGCATCATTCGTCATAAAGTGGGTCGCCGGGAAAATTGCGACATGATCCCGATCGGCAACAATTTCACCAGTCAAGGCGTCGATTTCACGAATCCGATCAATTTCATCACCAAAAAATTCAACCCGTAACGCATGATCATCGCGTGATGCGGGGAAAATCTCAACCACGTCGCCATGAACACGAAAACGGCCCCGTTGGAAATCAATATCGTTACGGTCAAATTGAATATCGACTAATTTTCGTAACAGATCGTCTCGCGGAATTTCCATGCCGACCCGTAATGACACCACGTGGTCTTTATATTCATGCGGATCCCCTAAACCGAAAATACTTGAAACTGACGCAACCACAATCACATCATTGCGTTCGAGCAATGAACTGGTAGCCGAATGCCGTAACTTATCAATTTCATCATTGATGGCGGAGTCCTTTTCAATATACGTATCGCTCGAAGGCACATAGGCTTCGGGTTGATAATAATCATAGTAACTGACAAAGTATTCCACCGCGTTGTTCGGGAAAAACTTCTTAAATTCACCATACAATTGGCCCGCTAACGTCTTGTTGTGCGACAAAATCAACGTTGGTCGATTCTCTTGCGCAATCACATTAGAAATTGTGAAAGTTTTCCCGGTCCCCGTGGCCCCCAGCAAAATTTGTTCCTTTTCGCCGGCATCTAGGCCCGCAGTTAACTTCTGAATAGCCTGGGGTTGGTCCCCCGTTGGCTGATAGTCCGAAACTAGGTCAAACTTATTATCATCAACTCGATCAATCAAAAGCGACTCCTCCTTTAAAGCGTTTAATTTTATTAGCCGTCACCGCACTGAGCGGCATAAAAAATAGGCAAGCACCCGCTTCCCTATCAATTACAAATCGCTATTTATTTTAGCACATCGAACATACTTTCGCTATTAATTGGATTGCGTGTTTGCCGCCAAAATTTGGGTTGTCAAGGCCTGCAGCTTATCTTGGTTCGTGAACGATTCTGCTAACATTTCAGGTAGGACCGATTTCAAGAAATATTGGACACTACTGAGTTGCTTGAACGACACGACAGTCTTCAAACTCTCCTGATAAATATCCGTAAAAACGGGTTCCGGATTACCTTTTTGAATTTCACCAAATGACTCATATAACAAATCGACCTTATCCGCGACAGATAAAATTTGACCTTCTAAAGTCGCATCTTTACCTTCAGACAAGCGCCGTGAATACGCCGCCTGAAACTCAGCTGGAATTTCATTTTGAACAAAGTTTTGTGACAATTTGTGTTCCACATCCGCCAACATTTCCCGCAGCGTCGCCGTTGCATATTTGACTGGCGTTTTAATATCGCCAATGAAGCGTTCGTTATAATCATGATTCAACGACTTTTCATACAATGACCGCCAGTCAACTTGATGCCCAGCATTTTCTTCCACGTCACCTAAAAACTGCGCAATTTCCGCGACTTTAAATGAGTGGGCCGCCACCGAGTGATTTTGATACTTAAAAAATCCTGGCGCCCGTTGAATCGTTTCTAAGTTACTCAAGCTTTGTAAATATTGATGCATTCCCATTTCAATCACCTTCCCGCACGCTATTAAATTGGCCTAAGTGTAACAAAAGGCGTGCTTTTGAGCAACAAAAGAGTGGGGCAAAAGGCGGGTTGCTACCGAGCATAGCATAGGAAACCGAATGATTGGGTTTTTCAATCGTTCGATTTCCGTAGCTCTGTTGCATCTGTGCCTTTTGTTCCACGTTTCGACTATAAATATTCGGAGCTGCAAACAGAATCTGGGATGTTGTCCCAGACTCCGATCACAAACTCATTTTGGCAACGATTCAGATCAGCGGCTCACTACCGCCCAAGCTTGGCAGGTTTTCTCGGGTCCCGTAACATAAACGCCATCAAATAGGACACAATCAAGAAAACTGAGACCACAATATATGGATAGTGAGTGTTCATATCCAGTAACATGCCAGACATGATTGGCCCAACAATATTCCCGACACTCGTTAAAGACATGTTTAACCCATTGATCAGCCCTTGATTGGACTCACTAGCTTTGGTCAGTAACGTGGTAATTGCCGGACGCAACAAATCGAATGCCGAGAAAATCACGAGTGTCGCAATCATAACTTCCAATTTGGCATGAGCTTGCGTAATCCAAATCGTACAAACTGCCGCTGACGCAAAACAGACTCGAATCACCCGCCGTTCACCGAAACGTTGCACAAACGTATCAAATAAGGCGACTTGCAAAAATAGTGAAATTAGCCCATTTAACGTTAACACTAACGCAATGTTGTTCAGGCTAAAGTGGAAGACTTCGTTCACATAAATACTGTAGATACTTTCAAATCCTTGTAGCCCAAATGACGAGACCAGAATCATCGTAAACAGGATGATGATTGGCACCGTCCAGAAAGCCCGCGTCATCGGATGGTGGGCTGGCTCAGTCGTTGCCTCAGCCGCCAAATCAGTTTTCGCCAAGGTCTCGGCATCACTTGGTAACAGGCTGATCAAGACAATGGCGGAGACCAGGCCCAAGGTTCCGGCCACCCAAAATGGCGTTTTATAACTGATTCCGGCCAAAATTCCACCAATCCCCGGGCCTAGAATTAAGCCACCACTGAACGCCGCTGATAACCAACCAATGACCTTAGCACGTTGCCGTTTGGTCGTAATATCCGAGGCTAATGCCATCGCGGTTGGCACAACCATGGCAGCCGACAAACCACCGATCAGCCGCGAAATATTAAACATCCAGAGGTGATTCGTTAGTGCAAATAAGAATTCCGAAACCATATACAAGAATAATCCGGCGGTTAACACTGGCTTACGTCCAATGCGGTCTGAGACCCGCCCGATAATTGGCGAGGCCACAAACTGGGCCAACGCAAATAAGGCGTTCATAATTCCCATATCAGTTGCCGTTAAGTGGAGTTCATTTTTAATAAATGGCATGACCGGAATCACTAAACTGATTCCCAAACAGACTAAAAATTCACTAAAAACTAATATAAAAATGGCACGTTTCGTTTGACGAGTCATGACAGCTTCACCTCGGAGAGTATTTTTGACACAATAACGTACATCATAACAAGCAATCATAATAATTGTCCACTTTTATAACCGTATCAATTGATGGAATTCATCTCAGCAGACAAAAGCCGTAAAATTGCGTACAATAGCGCTAATGACAACATTGGAGGTTCAACGAAATGCGTCCTGAATTAACCGGTTTCACAAATGTGCAAAAGCTCTCACCAACAATTATTGTTGACTTACGTTACGCTACGACTCATAACTTTACTCACCAGATTATTTATGATTTCACCACTGCCATCGTTCGCACGGGTACCGCTCAAAAACTGGCCAACGCTAGTCAGGCCTTGGCAAAACAAGGTTACCGTTTAAAGATCTGGGATGCTTATCGGCCGGTGAGCGCGCAAAAACGCCTCTTTGACGTTTATCCCGATCCTGAATTTGTCGCTAAGCCCAATCCTAATTTCAGTCATCAAAAGGGGGTCACCTTAGACTTAACCTTAACCGATCTCACTGGTCACGAGTGCACGATGCCGACCGCCTTCGACGATTTCAGTCCATCGGCCCATCGTGACGCGCCAAGAACTGTGGCCCAAGACCATTACTATCAAATTTTGAACACCGCGATGTGCAATGCTGGCTTCATCGGCTACGAAAATGAGTGGTGGGATTACCGTGATGCGGATATGGACAGCTATCAGCCATTAGCCGCAAATCCTAATGATTATTAATCGACAATAGCGCCACGATGACAAGGTTTAATCCAGTCATCGTGGCGCTATTTTAAATTGGCCTAAAAGCGATACGCTCACTTTTCAGCGTATCGCTTTTAACTTGCCGTTTATTCTTTGATAAATGCTTGAATCGCTTGGTCAAACTGATCAAGCTTCGTGTTAGCTTCAGCCAAACTATCGCCCAAAGTCCCAATGTAGAACTTGATCTTAGGTTCTGTCCCAGATGGGCGAATCGCAATCCACGTCCCATCAGCTAGTTTATACTTCAATACGTTCGCTGTTGGTAACGCAATTGGTGCCGTATGACCGTCAGCAAAAGTTTCCGTTTGTGACGAAAAGTCTTCAGTTGAAACAACTTTATTCCCAGCAAAGTCCACTGGCGCTTCATTCCGGAATTTTGTCATCAGCGCTTTGATTTTATCGCCGCCACCAACACCATCGAATTCTTCGGAAGTCGTCTTTTCGCGGAAATAGCCATACTCTGCAAACAAGTCTTGTAACCCATCATAAAGGTTCTTGCCTTGTTGCTTGTAATAAGCGGCAACTTCTGCCAGCAAGACGGTTGTTTGAATTGCATCTTTATCATGGACGAATGGCTTGATCAAGTAACCATAGCTTTCCTCGAAACCAAACATGTAAGTGTGTTCGCCGGTTTCTTCGAAGTGTTCAATCTGTTCAGCAATGTACTTGAACCCAGTCAACACATTGATCATCTCGACATTGTATGATGCCGCGACCTTGGTTGCAAATTCACTGGAAACAATCGACTTAACTGCCGCTGCATTAGCTGGCAAGGTGCCGGCATCCTGGTTGGCTTGTAAAATATAATGCAACAAGACGGCCGCAATTTGGTTCCCAGTCAATAACACATAGTCCCCATTTGGTTGCCGCACCGCAGTTCCTAAGCGATCAGCATCAGGATCAACGGCAATTAAAACATCCGCGCCTTCCTTTTTGCCTAAATCAATCGCCATTTTGAAGGCTTCTGGAAATTCAGGGTTAGGAAACTTGACCGTCGAAAATTCAGGATCAGCGACGGCTTGTTCTTTAACGACCGAAAAGTTTTTAAAGCCAGCATTACGCAAGGCTTTTTCGCCTAACATCCGGCCAGTCCCATGCAATGGCGTGAAAACGAGCTTCATGTCTTTCCCAACTTCATCAATCAACTTTTGATTGATATTGACCGTTTTAACTTTAGCCAAATAAGCTTGGTCGACATCATCGCCAATAATCGTCATCGTTTTAGTCGTGAGTAGTTGGTCTTCATCAGCCACTTTAATGGCAAACAAATCCGTTACTTTGCGAATATAAGACGTAATTAAATCAGATTCCTTTGGTGGCATTTGACCGCCATCTTCACCATAAATCTTATAACCATTATATTGTTTAGGGTTATGGCTAGCAGTAATCATAATCCCCGCATAGGTGTGTAAATGCCGCACAGTAAAGGATAATTCAGGCGTCGGCCGTAAACTTTCAAATACAAATGACTTGATACCGTGTTCACCTAAAACCCGCGCAGATTCATGCGCAAAGTCTTCTGAATGATGGCGTGAGTCAAAACTAATCGCGACCCCACGTTCTTTAACCTCAGCAGGGAGCGTATCCATAAAAATGGCGAGGCCTTCGGTAGCTTGCCGAACCGTATAGATATTCATTCGGTTAATACCAGGTCCGAGCACGCCACGCATTCCGGCCGTCCCAAATTCCATTGGTTGATAAAATGCATCTTCTAACGTCGCGTCGTCACCGGCGCTGGCAATTAATTCTTGTTTAAGGCTTGTTTCAAGTGTTGCTTGGTTTTTCCAAGTCGCATAGGTGTCTTTCCAACTCAAGTAGACCATCCCCAATTCATATTGTTGTTAGTGCTTACAAAAACAGTATACAACATGCGCGCCGGTCGTAGTCTAAAATTCGCTAAAAATCCCGTTAGAACAAGCAGTTATTATTCACATCTAGCCTTGCTTCAAGGAGTTGCGTGTCAATTTTGGGACGCTTAATTGGTTAAGTCACTCATCAAACTTGGTATAATTATCTTAATTAAGGAGGTTATCATGACTTTTTATTCATACGATTATTTAACGCATCAAAATAGCAATCATGTCCTATTTCAGCTCGCAGCGATTAGTATTATTATTCTTATCATTGCGGCTGTTAGTTGGCTCTGGTATCGTCACAAAACTGACCTCAAATACCGTGATTTGGTCATTATTATGGTCTTGCTGCTATTATTACTCGTTGGCATTCAAGTCAACGAATGGCAAAGTTTGCAATCGCGTTTTTCACAGAAATCTCAAGTTACTCAAATTATGCAGCGCGTCGCCCAAGAAAAAGACGTGCCACGACAACAAGTCTGGTCAAATACGGCGACTGTCAGCAGCGGCATGCTAATCAAAGTCAAAGCTCAAATTTACAACGTCACCGTTAATCCCGATGGTAATAGTTATACTTTAACTAAAGCCACCACTATTAATGCACGACTCAACTACGTTAAAAGGGGGAATTAGATGTTTTCATATTGGACGGTTTCAATTAAGTTAGCTTTAGGCTTATTGACGATTATTTTGCAAATCAATCTCTCAGGTAAAAGCAATCTCGCCCCCATTAGTGCCCTGGATCAAGTTCAAAATTATGTTCTCGGTGCCATCGTTGGTGGCATGATTTACAGCACTACTGTGACGGTATTACAATACATTTTAGTGCTGCTCATTTGGACCTTGCTAGTCTTAATCCTGCGATTTTTAACACATCACAATCATTATATTAAGCAACTGATTGACGGCAAGCCACAGCTGTTAATCAAAAATGGTGAATTGTTAGTTGCCACCGCGCTAAAGAATGGCATGAGCGCTAACGACCTCGCCTTTCGATTACGAACTGAGGGCATTACTGATATTCGTTTTGTGAAACGGACCGTGTTAGAACAAAATGGCCAATTGACCATTACCCAAGTTGGCGATGATGCGATCAAATACCCGATTATCGTAGATGGACAGTTGAATGCGGATGCGCTCGAAACAAGTGATCACGATCTCAATTGGCTGCAGTCACAATTGGACGCCAAGAACTATGCCATCAGTGATATTTACTTGGCAACTTATACGAATAAGCAATTATTACTATTTCCTTATCAACACTAAAAAGTTAGCAATTTTTTGCGAACTTATTCTAAATTAGCGGCTAAATAGGCGGTTAGCGTTTGTTTTGCCTGCGCAACAATTGCCGGTCGATCTGCCCCCGTCAAATCCAGTCCCTGGGCCCGAATCACTGTCATTTTGGGAATGCCCATCAGATTTAAAATCGTGCGTAAGTAGTATGGGGCGATGTCAGCCGCAACGTAGCGCAAATCGTGTTCATAATCACTGCCACTTGATTGCACGTAGACGACCTTTTGATGACCATCTAGTAACCCAATTGACCCCGTCGCCGTATATTTAAAAGTCTTATTGGCAATAAAAATATTATCAATATAATCTTTAAGTTTACTGACCACATTAAAATTGTGCAGGGGCATCATGATCATAATCAAATCGGCAGCTTGCCACTGATCAATCAGACGATTTTGTTGGGCAACGACTGTTTCTGGCTGGTTTAAGCTGGTCGCCGTCACTCGCGGTAAATCAGTTTGCGGATCATAAAGGGTGACTTGTGCCACGGTCGCGTGCGGCGCTAACTGCCGAATCGTCGTCAGGGCATGGCTCTGCAATTGATTAATGGTACGAGCAGGATTCATAAAATCAGGATGGGCATTAATTACTAAAATTTTCATAGGATGAACTTCCTTTCAAATTTATCACGTCATTGGAGATGGTTGCTTGTTAACGATTCAACGAGATAGTCCTGAACAGATCTATCATCAACTGTATCGCCAACTACGGGCTGAAATTGAGACCGGCGTTCGTCAACCGGGACAACGTCTTGCCAGTACCCGTTTTCTGGCACAACAACTCAAATTGAGCCGAAATACGGTCGACCATGCTTATCAAGACTTGGTCGCGGAAGGTTACTTAATTAGTCAGCCCGGCGCCGGCTATCGCGTCAGTCACCAACTGCCTTACTTGACCGGACGGCCTTTAACGGATCAGATTCCAAAAATCTCACCCGCATTTAAAGTCGACTTTACTGAGAGCTACGATAACTTGCGCTTATTCCCAAAACAGGCCTGGCGCGCCGCCGAGCAAGCAGTCATGTTTCAAGGCTTACCTCACATTCAACCTGCAAATGGTGACTTGGCTTATCGCCAACAATTGACCCACTTTTTAGCCCGACTCAAGGGACTAAACGTCTCTCCAGCACAAATTATCATTACAAGTGGTTTTAATGAAGCGGCCGGAATCATTGCCAATTTAGTGCCAGCCTTAAAGACTGACAAGTTAGCCGTACAAAATCCGATTGCACCAAATGCGCGTACTGTCTGGCAACGACTCCAAGTCCCAACAATACCGTTTACGCCAACAACTGAGCAACCAGTAGCTGGTGGTTACTTACTTGCGCCAACCCATAATTTTCCAACCGGCAGTGGGCTTAATCAGGCTGAAAGGCAAGCCTTCGCCAGCTGGGCTCGGCGTCATCAACGTTACGTCATCGAACTCGACACGGATGCCACCTTGGATTACAGTGGTCAACCCCAACCAGCACTTTTTAATGATTTGGCTGACCACGGCTTTTACTACAGTAACTATGATGATACCCTCGGTGCCGCGTTATGCATGGGATTTTTAGTCATTCCCAGTCATTTGGTTGCCGACTATCAAGCCAAATACGGCCGCTTGCCTAACCGTAATTCTCAATGGCAACAGCAAATTTTAGGCCATTTAATTGCTAGCGGCGACTTAGAGCGCTTTATGCGGCAACTCACCATCGTTTATCGCAACCGCCGCCAACACTTAATCAGTAAAGTCGATGACGTCTTTGGACCAACGCTCACCCCAATGGGAACAACTGCCGGAACGTTTATCCCCTTTCAACTAACGCCAGCCCCAACCACGAGTGTCATCGCCTTGATTGCACAAGCGACTCAAGCTGGCATTGGCATCGTCAACCCTGACCGTTGCTGGCTAAATCAGCTTGAGCCATTTCCAAGTATCGTACTTAGCTTTCGCCAAGTCGATGACAACCAGATTGACAGTGGGATTGACCAGTTGTACCGCTGTTGGCAGCCTTAAGAACAAGTCCTATTTTACAAGGTTGACGTATAATCCCAAGGGCCAATTCAGAATTAAGGATGGGACCAATTTCAACAAAATAAAGACGCACTTGCTTTCCAAATTGGAAAAACAAGTGCGTCTTTATTTAATCAGTCGAATTACATTTAATTTTTAACCTTGTCACCTAAGGCAGTGATATAACTGTAGACTTGTTGTCCAGCAGTTCCACCTTCGCCGACAGCGGTCGCGACTTGGCGTAAGTCTTTCTTACGCACATCACCAATCGCAAAAATACCAGGAACCTTAGTTTCCATATGGTCATTGGTCTCAATCCAACCATTTTCATCCGTAATACCCAAATTCATAAATGGTTTGGTGATTGGGTTGATCCCGACATAGATGAAGACACCATCTACGGCAATTTCGCTGCTTTCGCCGGTTTTATTATTGTTCACTTTAACGCCAGTGACCTTTTTACCATCACCAACAATCTCAGTCACGTTGCTATTCCACACAAAGTCCATTTTTTCGTTGGCAAATGCCCGATCTTGGAGAATTTGTTGTGCCCGTAGTTGATCACGACGATGAATCACCGTCACTTTATCAGCTAATTGGGTCAAATAGCTACCTTCTTCAATGGCAGAATCGCCACCGCCAATGACAACGACATGCTTGTTACGGAAAAAAGCCCCATCACAGACGGCACAGTATGAAACCCCACGGCCACCATAAGTATCTTCACCAGGCACGCCTAGTTTCCGATATTCAGAACCAGTGCCAATCACGAGGGCTTTGGTTTCAAACGTGTCCGAATCAGTCTTAACGATCTTAACATCGCCTTGATCCTCAACCGATTCGACACTCCCGTAAGCATATTCTGCCCCAAACTGGGTTGCAGACTCATACATGTCCTTCGCTAAATCTGGTCCTAAAATTGATTTAAAACCAGGATAGTTTTCGATTGCGGCGGTATTATTCATTTGGCCACCGTAGATACCGCGATCTAACAGTAACACTGATAAGTTGGCCCGTGAAGCATAGAGGGCCGCTGTCATCCCAGCAGGACCAGCACCAATAATAATCACGTCGTAACTCTTTGCCATTTCAAAAGACCCCTTCCACTAAAAATACTATGTGGCTTAATATACCCCCAAAATTTACATTTGTCGACTAAGTTGTTTGTACACAACCGAAAAGGCTTGTTTTGAGGTGCAAGCCCATCATTCAAAATTTGGATCCAGCAATGGCTGGCTCGTCGCCGCTACAGCCATTGTGACGTTGTTCACGCCATCAGACTGAACTAAAAAAAGGTGAAAGGACAGTTCTAGCTTGAAGCAAGCCCACGACCGCACGCTATCAGTTACAAGCAGAGGCGGTAACTGTTAACTAATCTGAATGGCTGATAATTGACATAACAGTCATTACTAGCGGATTTCAACTCGTATCCGACTAAAAAACGTCATAACCAACTTTCAGCTACAACGTTTTATCACTCATTTATTTAGTGTTCTTCTTAGCTGTACTTGCATCAGCTTTGGTCAACTTAGCGCCAAGATCTTTAATATAGGCACGTAAATCATCCTTAACATCTGGATGTTCGAGACCATATTCAATCGTTGTCTTTAAGTAACCGAACTTGTAGCCAACATCATGCCGAGTCCCCTTAAATTCATGGGCAAAGACGCGCTGGGTCTTATTTAGTGTATCAATGGCATCTGTTAATTGGATTTCATTACCCTTACCAGGCTTTTGATGTTCCAAAACATTAAAAATCTCTGGTGTTAATAAATAACGACCAATGATTGCCAAATCGCTAGGGGCATCTTCTGGACTTGGCTTTTCAACAAAGTTATTCACATTGTATAAACCAGGTTCTTTTTCACTTTCAGGATTAATGACGCCATATTTCGAAACTTCTTCATGAGGAACTTTCATGACCGCTAAAGTCGAAGCATGGGTCTTATCATAACTATCCATCAATTGTTTAGTTAACGGCACTTTATCTTCCATTAAGTCGTCGCCTAACATGACAACGAATGGTTCGTCACCAACGAAAGCCTTGGCGGTCAATACAGCATCGCCTAAGCCACGAGGGTGTGATTGCCGGATAAAGTATAAGTTGACGTCAGTTGTTTCTTGAACTAACTTCAACATTTCATCCTTATGTTTAGCCCGCAAATTATCTTCTAGTTCTGGGTTAGAATCGTAGTAATCTTCAATGCTGCGCTTACTCTTCCCAGTCACAATCACAATATCTTCAATACCAGACTTGCGTGCTTCATCCACGATGAATTGGATGGTTGGCTTGTCAACGATTGGTAGCATTTCCTTTGGCATTGCTTTTGTTGCAGGTAAGAAACGGGTTCCTAAACCAGCAGCAGGGATCACTGCTTTTTTAACTCTAGACATATGATAATCCTCCTAAATAAAATGAAATTGATTATAACCTATTGAATTTCAGGTTTCCCCTCACGACGCATTAATTGTGGAATAACCTGTTTAATATCGGCACCATTATACAAGACATCATAGATTGCGCTCGTAATTGGCATCTCAATATTATATTGTTGTGCGAGTTCGTAAGCGGCTTTGGTTGATGGGATACCTTCAATAACCATCCCCATCGTTTCAATCACCGTCTTCAAATCCTGACCAGCACCGAGTTCGTTACCAGCACGCCAGTTACGTGAGTGCACACTCGTTGCGGTCACAATGAGATCGCCCACGCCGGATAGCCCGATAAAAGTTAATGGTTCGGCGCCCAAAGCAACACCCAAACGACTAATTTCCGCAAGTCCACGCGTCATCAGTGCTGCCTTAGCATCATCACCGTAGCCGAGGCCGTGTAAAGCACCGGCACCCAAAGCAATGATATTTTTCAAGGCGGCACCAAGTTCAACACCGATAACATCATGATTCGTGTAAATTCGGAAGTAGTCATTCATGAATAAGTCTTGAACCAATTTAGCAGCAGCTTCATCTGCACTCGCAGCCGTAATTAGCGTAATATCTTTTTTGGCCACTTCTTCAGCGTGACTTGGTCCTGAAAGCACCACAATGGCTTGCCGCAATTCAGCTGGAATTTCTTCTGCTAAAACTTGAGACAAACGCTTATGGGTTTCCAATTCCAACCCTTTACTGGCATGAATAATAATTGGCCGTTGTTGACTTTGTTGTAAAACGGTCGTGACTTGTTGTGCCACAGAACGAATTGCTTTGGTTGGAACAACAAACAAGATTGCTGCGACCCCATCCAAAGCAGCTGCTAAGTCCGTATAGGCCGTTAATGATTCGGAATAATGAAAATCATGGACGTAACGTTCATTGGTGTGTTGATCATTTAATTCTGCAACTTGTGCTGCGGAGTTTGACCATAACCGCACTTCATTCCCATTTTCATCCAATAAGTTCGCTAAGATACTGCCCCATGAGCCAGCACCTAAAACAGCAATTTTTTCTGTCATCCAAATAAACCTCTTATCTACTTATTTTCAGTGGCAATTTTTTGTCCAGAACCATCAAGATACCACCGATTCTGGTTCAGGTGGCGTCGGCGCCAAATAATCAGCCCGATACTCCCAACAAATAATACCACAGATAACGCTTGTGAAATTCTAATGACATTAAATAGCATCAGTGAATCAGTCCGCATGCCTTCTGTGAAAAATCGGCCAAAGGAATACCAAGCAACATAGGTTAAGAAAACCTCACCCTGCTTGTAAAGCCCTTTTCTATGCCGTGTTGTCATCAACAACACGAAGCCTAATAAGTCCCACACAGATTCATACAGGAACGTTGGCTGCCGATAAGCACCGTTAATGTTCATTTGGGTAATCAACCATTGTGGCAAATGCAGACTTTGCAAAAAGCTTAGGCTTGTGACACGCCCAAAAGCTTCCTGATTCATAAAGTTCCCCCAACGGCCAATCCCTTGTCCCATAATGACGGTTGGTGCGGCCACATCTAGCATTAGCCAAACTGGAATAAACCGATGCCGACAAAATAGCAAGACGACAATCGCTGCACCAATTAGACCCCCATAAATGGCAATCCCACCATCCCAGATTCGGATGATTTCACCGGGATTTTGACTGTAATATGACCATTGAAACGCGACATAATACGTCCGCGCAGCAATCAACGTAAATGGCAACGCCCATAGGATCATATCATAAATATCATCTGGACGAATCCCGCGTTGACGGCCTTCACGCACAGCTAAAGCGACTGCAATGACTACTGCCGTTGCAATAATGACCCCATACCAATGTACCTCAATCGGCCCTAATCTCAAGGCGATTGGGTTTAATGCCCCCAGGACAGTTTTCACGCTGCTGCCATCTCCTTAATGCTTGTGAGAATCATGACTCGAATTTTCTTTAATTAAGGAGTTCAAATTATCATCGAAGACTTTCGTGGCGTCATAGCCCATGCTCTCCGCCCGGAAATTCATGGCGGCGGCTTCGATAATAATCGCTAAGTTTCGCCCAGTTTTAACTGGAATCGAAATCTCAGGAACTTCGACATCAAAGAACTTCCGCGACTGTTCTCCATTTCCTAGTCTATCAAATTGCTTATCTGGCGTCCAATTCTCTAAGTGAACGATGAGATCAATATCCGTATCTTGACGCACCGCGCCAGCACCAAATAAATTCATGACGTCAATGATCCCAATCCCACGAATTTCGAGCAAGTGATTCAAGATTTTAGGTGCTTCACCAACTAAGGTTTGTTCATCCTGTTGGTAAACATCAACCCGATCATCGGCAATTAAGCGATGACCACGTTTGACGAGTTCCAAAGCGGTTTCACTTTTCCCAACACCAGAATCTCCGGTAATGAGCACCCCTAAGCCATAAATATCCACTAACACACCATGAACGGATTGGCGTTCCGCCAATTTTCCTTCCAGGTAGTTCGTCATATTACTCAAAACGCGTGAAGACGTCATCTTGGTGCCCAAGATTGGCACACTATTTTCCTTACCAGCTTGCACCAGTTCATCTGGTACGGGTAATCCGGTGGAAATCACAAACGCCGGCGTCGTCATTTGACACATTTTACGAAAAATCATCAAGCGTTCATCATGACTCATATTTTTTGAATAAGCGGTTTCAGTTTTACCTAAAAGTTGTACCCGTTCGCGCGGATAATAATTAAAGTAACCAGTCAACGCCAAGCCTGGGCGTGAAATATCACTAGTTGTGATGGCTTTATCCGCCAATAAGTCGCCACCATGATAAACATCTAAACGGGTATTCTTCACTAAATCGGCAACTGTTACACTTCCTGCCAAGTTAATCCCTCCTAAATCAATCAGTTATTAAAAAAAAGTGCAGTCGGCATTGTCCGTGATGACTATTGCAATCATCTTTCAAGCCTTCCACACTTTTTGGACCGAAAACGGATCATTCCTATCTGTTAATATTAGCACTTTAAAGCGCTTTATTCACCAATTACTCAGCAGACTTGGCGAAAAAGTTAGAAACAATCGCGTTGGCCAGTGACATTAACACTGAGACTAAGACGGCCATCCCAAAACTTGAGAAGCCAAAATTAGCTTTACCGACAAAATATGATGTCATTTGTAACATCAAGCCATTGATCACAATGCTGAATAACCCAATCGTGAGCAGGGTTATCGGTAACGTCAGCAAAACCAAAATTGGTTTTACCGCCGCGTTCAAGATTGCCAAGACAAAGCTGGCAATGAGTGCCACCCAAATATTGGCCACGTGGAAACCACTCTGAAAGAAGCCGGCAATGGCAATAAACAACACTGTATCAATTAAAATTCTTTTCCAAAAGCCCAATCACTATCACTCCATTAATCTTGGTGGCGAGGTTCATCTTCTTCATGCACGTTATGAATTTCTTTACGTCCATCAGAATGTTGAGCCCTTGGTGTTTCCCGTTGACCAGCTTGACGCATTTGTTCGAAGAAGCCGGTGTTTTCTGGCTTACTTGGAATAATGGTCATCAAGACAAGATACAGCAAAATCCCGAATCCGTGTGAGGCAATTGTTAATAGCACAAATAGCACCCGTAAGATCGTCGCATTCCACTGTAAATATTCCGCAATGCCACCAAGTACTCCGGCAATGACACGGTTATTAGATTTGGTTAGTTTACGATTAGTTTTAGTTTTCATAATTAGACACCTCATAAGTTTAGTCTAATTATATTTTACTAATCCTAAAAGGTAGTTGCAAACTTCATGATTCAGCTTTAAAGATTATTTAGGTTTTATTAAACGAGATTGGAGCTTTCCGGGTTCAATTCAATAATATTCCCCGTATTCAAGTAGACAATCCACTCGCCAACATTCGTGACTAACGCGCCAATTCGCATTAAGTAACTGGCAACATTTAAATAATCAGTAGACCCAATCACCGTTTCAGGATGACGTTCCATCTTTGAAATGCCTTTTTCATTGATCTTATCAAACATTTCGCCAACCTTGGCATCTTTAGCGGCCACCGCTCTTGCCGCCGCATCGTCACTTTTAACATAAGCTGCTAACATTTCTTCAACCATTTTTCGGACACGGTTTCCCATTTCCGATAACTGAGCCTCAATTTCGGGCACTCGTACGTGACCTTTCACGCGAATTGTGGCGTGAGCAATATTACGGGCATAGTCAGCCATTCGTTCTAGTTCAGAAACAGCTTTTAAAATGGTGACAATTTCCCGTAGATCAGAGGTCACTGGTTGGTAGAGGGCAATCATTTCAAATGATTTTTGCTCTAGCTCCACTTCTCGTTCATTGATTTTGGCATCATTGTCGATAATTTCTTGCGCCAATTCCCGATCATGATCAATAAAAGCCTTGACCGCTTTTTCGATGGTGGCACTCACCATCATTCCCATTTCAGTAAAATTAGCATCGATATCATTTAACTCATCGTCGAATAGTCGTCGCATGTTTTATCCTCCTAACCAAATCGTCCTGAGATATAGTCATTGGTTTCTTGTTTTACTGGATTCATGAAAATCTGTTTGGTGTCATTCACTTCAATTAATTCGCCATTCAAGAAGAACGCTGTCCGATCAGAAATCCGCGAAGCCTGTTGCATATTATGCGTAACAGTTATGATAGTGTAATCATGCCGTAAATTCAAGAGGGTCATTTCAATTGTGTGACTTGAGATTGGATCTAGCGCACTAGTTGCTTCATCCAACAAGATGATATCTGGTTCCACCGCTAACACGCGCGCAATGCAGACCCGTTGTTGTTGACCACCCGAAAGTGACAGGGCATTGACGTGCAATCGGTCTTTGACTTCATCCCAAATTGCGGCTTGTTTTAAACTTTTTTCAACCGCGGCGTCTAGTTGCTCTTTGTCCCGAACACCGGCTAACCGCAAGCCATAGACCACATTTTCATAGATTGAAAATGGAAATGGGTTCGGTTGTTGAAACACCATCCCGATTTCCTTACGCAACTTTACTGTATCCATCGTTGGGGCATAGATATTGCTTTGATTAAAGTTAACTTCCCCGGTAATCGTCACATTCGGAATCAAATCATTCATACGATTTAAGCATCGTAGAAAGGTCGATTTACCGCAACCAGAAGGGCCGATTAACGCCGTAATTCCCTTCTCATCAAAGCTCATATTGACCCCTTTTAAGGCCTGTTTCTTACCATAATACAGTGATAAGTTTTCAGTTGTTAAAATCGTACTCATTAGCGGCCCTCCTAACCAAAGTTCCCGGAAATATAATCATTCGTCAGATCAACCTTTGGATTGGTAAAAATATCGCCGGTTTCGGCATACTCCAAAACTTTACCTAAGTTAAAGAACGCCGTATAGTCACTGATTCGTGACGCTTGTTGCATATTATGGGTCACAATAATAATGGTATAGTTTTGTTTCAATTCCAAGAGCGTATCTTCAATTTGACTGGTTGATACGGGATCCAGTGCACTGGCCGGCTCATCTAGCAATAAAATGTCTGGCTTGATTGCAATCGCCCGTGCGATACAGAGCCGTTGCTGTTGACCACCGGAAAGTGCCAACGCGCTTTTATTCAAATCATCTTTAACTTGGTCCCACATCGCTGCCTGCCGTAATGACCGTTCGACAACTTCATCTAACTCTTGCTTTTTGTTCATCCCACGCTGACGTAAGGCAAAGGCGATATTCTCGTAAATCGACTTAGCAAATGGATTGGGACGCTGAAAAACCATCCCGATATGCCGTCGCATCTCATAAACATCAATATCATTGCTATTAATGTCTAAGCCACGATACATAATCTTGCCGGTTACAGTCGCAATGCGATCATTCATCCGATTCAACGACCGTAAATAAGTCGATTTACCCGAACCAGAAGGCCCAATTAAGGCACTAATTTTATACCGCTCAAACTGAAGGTCACCTTCCGAAATTCCCTCGGTCTTGCCATAAAACACATGTAAATCCTCGGTCGAAAGCGCGATTTCATGGTCTTTTGGATCGAATTTCATAATATTACGTTGGTTCGTAGTTAAGTTTGTATTATCTGCCATAAAAAAGGCCCTCCTTTATTCAGCGGTTAAATGTTTGTACAATCGCTTGCCAAGCCAACGGGCTAAGAAATTAAAGAGTAAGACAGCGATAATCAAGACTGCGGACGCCCCAGCAGAAACAGCCTTAGCATCGGGCATAATTCCTTCTGAGTTAATCTTCCAAATATGCACGGCCAAGGTTTCAGCGGGGCGCATTGGACTCAACGGACTACTAATATTGAATGGATTCCAATCATGGAAATTAAGTGCTGGCGCTGATTGACCAGCTGTGTAAATCAGTGCAGCGGCTTCCCCAAAAATCCGACCGGCACTCAGAACGATCCCAGTAATAATACTTGGTAAAGCAGCCGGCACAACAATCTTCGTCACGGTTTCCCAGCGTGATAAGCCTAAAGCATAGCCCGCTTCCCGTTGGTCATTGGAAATATTAGCTAAAGCTTCTTCAATACTCCGCGTCAAGATTGGCAGGTTGAAAACTGTTAGCGCAAAGGCCCCAGACAGAATTGAAAAGCCTAACTTGAACTGCACAACGAAGAACAGATAACCAAATAACCCGACAACTACAGATGGTAATGAACTCAAAATTTCAATCGTCGTTCGAATAAGCCCAGTAAGTGTATTTTGTGGGGCATATTCATTCAAATAAATCCCAGCACCTAAGGAAATTGGTAATGAGATTAATAGCGCTAAGAAAAGTAAGTAGAAAGAATTGAACAACTGAATGCCAATCCCACCACCAGCTTCAAAAGACAACGCCGGTGAAGTCAAGAAATGCCACGAAATTTCTGGTACTCCTTGGACGAGGATATAACCAAGCAACGCCACCAAGATAATGACGACAAACGCCGCAATCGCGTATAGAACGCCGGTTGCAATCTTATCAATTCGTTTAGCGTTCATTGTTTAATTTCCCCTTTCGACCGATATAACGGATGACCATATTAAAGACTAATGACATTAATAACAAGATCATGGCCAGTGACCACAAGGCATTATTTTGCAGTGACCCCATGACAGTGTTCCCAATCCCCATGGTCAGAATACTGGTCAATGTGGACGCTGGTGAAACTAAGTTTTGTGGGAGCAATGTGGCATTCCCAATAACCATCTGAACCGCTAAAGCTTCCCCGAATGCTCGAGCCATCCCGAACACAATCGCCGTCAGCATGCCAGGAATTGCCGCCCGTAAAACAACTTTATAGATGGTTTGCCAACGAGTTGCACCTAAGGCTAACGACGCTTCTCGATAATAACGTGGCACTGCATTTAAGGCATCCGCGCTCATCGAAGTCACGGTTGGTAAAATCATGACAAATAGCACAAAGGTCCCAGATAAAATTCCGTAACCACTGCCGCCAAACGTATTACGAACGAATGGCACCACGACTTGAAGCCCGATAAAACCATAGACAACTGATGGAATCCCCACCAGGAGTTCCGTTACCGGCCGCAAAATTTGCGCACCTCGACGCGGTGAGATTTCAGTCATGAAGACGGCCGTCCCGATCGCAAATGGTGTCGCCACAATTGCTGAAAGGATCGTAATCAAGAATGACCCAACAATCATTGGCAACGCGCCAACAGCGGGTTGACCATTCGTGCCGGTCGTACCTGGATTCCATTGCGTGCCGCTTAGAAACTGCCAGAAATTAATATGATTCTGAAAAAATGTTGCTAGCCCACGCGACGCAACAAAATAAAAGATTAAGAAGACGACCAGAATAATTAATGCTAAACAGGTCAGACTAATAATCTTCCCACGGCGCTCAATTTTGCTGGCAATTGATTTTTTTAATAAGCTTGCTCGAATTTTATCCATGCGGTTCCCCTCATTTCACTGTTGTAATCTTACCGGTCGCACTTCGCTGCACCTGCATATCATGGACCGAAATATAACCTAACTGTTTGACCAATTTTTTCTGAACCGCTGCTGATAAAATATAATTAATAAATTTTTTCGTTAATTGATTTGGCTGTAATCCAGTATAAAGATGTTCATACGACCAAATGTGCCAATGATTATTTTTTACATTAGCTTCAGTCGGCTTAACCCCATTAACTTGTAGGGCTGTCACCGACGTATCTAAATATGAAAATGCGACATAGCTAATCGCTCCTGGTGTGCTGGCAACAATCGACCGTGCTAAACCAGAGGAATCCTGTTCTTGTGAATCAGCACTCTTCCGACCATTTAGCGCATAGCTTTCAAACGTTTTACGTGTCCCAGAACCCTGGGCGCGATTGATCAAAACAATTGGCAGATTCTTACCACCAACCGCTTGCCAATTTTTGATCTTACCCGTAAAAATCGCCGTCAACTCTTGACTCGTTAAATTAGTAACGCCAGTTTTCTTATTAATAATCGGCGCAATTCCCACAACTGCCACCCGGTGATCTTTTAGCTTGCTCGCTTTGATTCCGGCTTGTTCTTCGGCAAATATGTCTGAATTACCAATCGCAACGGCACCCGTCTGAATTTGGCTCAAGCCTGTACCTGAGCCGCCACCTTGAACATTAATAAAAACACCCGTGTGTTCAGAACTATACTGCTCACCAGCAGCTTCAACTAATGGTTGCAAAGCGGTGGAACCAACTGCGGTAATTGACTCACTGGCATCGGTCGTTGCTCGCTGACTGTATCCCAGTCCGACCAAAACGCCAATTAAGATCAATCCTAGTAATTGGATGACCCGACTTTTTTTCATAACAAAATACCTCCTACCCATTGCTCAATATTAATAATACAAAGTTTGTGTAAAGTCTTGATAGGCGTTATGTAAAGATTGTGTAAATATCAGTAACTTATGGTCAGTCCCCACTAGCTGAGCTACCCGCGGCTGGCACGGTTTGGTACACTAAGATCGTGACTAAATTTTTACTAACTTGGTCAACAATTTATCGTTTGGGAGCAGACGCATGTCATTAATCGACTTACAACAAGTTTCAAAACAATTAGATCAGCAACTTATTTTGCAAAAACTCACACTAACCATTGAAAGTCAGAGCGAATTAGGCCTTCAAATGACCACTCATGAAAGTCAGACATTCTTTGACTTAATCGTTGGTAAAACACTCCCAACTAGTGGCCAGATTAACGCAAGCACCCAAAGTATTCTGACACTGCTAGCAACGGACGGTCTCTATGATCAACTCACCGTTATCGGCTATCTTAAACAATTTAATCGACTGGCAGGCCTGAACCTCGCATTAGACTCACTGCTAACACAATTTTCATTAGCCGATGTCCGCCAACAACGGCTAAAACAGCTTACGCTTGATCAAAAACGCCGCTTAGTTCTGTTACGTGCAGCGTTATTTCAGCCAACCTTATTACTAATCGAAAATCCATTGGCCAACTTATCAGATCCTGGCATTGACTTATATTTACAAGCACTCGCCACGGTTCGTAAACTTGGGACAACTGTTTTGATTACCTCACACTACCTAGAAGATCTCCTACTATTGTCAACGACTATTTATCGCTATCACGTCAAAAATGGTTTAGAACAAACTGACCTTACTCCTGAGCAAACTGTTTTTGATGCAAACGACTCTAACCAGGTCAAACAACCACGGTCTATCTTCAAAGTTGCCTCAAAACTTGAGGACAAAACAGTCTTTTTTAGTCCCAACGAAATCGACTTTATCGAAAGTATCAATGGTATCAGTCAACTCAAAGTTGGCAGCGAGAGTTTCCCATCTCCACTCACCATGACAGCATTAGAAAAACAGCTCACCAACTTCGGCTTCTTTCGCTGCCATCGGTCTTATTTAATCAATTTGCAGCAAATTGCTGAACTGCATAGCTATTCGCGGAACAGTTACACGCTAATTTTAAAAAGCCACGCTAAAATTCCCTTAGCGCGAACAAAGTTGACCGACTTACATGATTTAATCAACTTTTAGTTGCACCAGTCACCCCAATTTAGTCACTATTCAACCTGAATTGGCTGCATTTTAACTGATTTTAACGACATTGTGTCAAAACTCCTTTAGGCTATAACTGATAGCAGCGCTGCTAACCATTAACTTTAAAGGAGTTCAAATCACCTATGAAGACGACCGCAATTCAAGTCACCAACTTAACAAAACAGTTCAAAACTGATGTTGCACTAGCCGGAATTTCATTTCAAGTTCAGGCCGGTGAAGTTTTCGGTTTGCTGGGCCCGTCTGGTGCGGGAAAAACAACGACAATTAAAATCTTAACCGGACAATTAGCTCCCACCAATGGTCTTGCCGAAGTTCTCGGTCAGCCTGTCACTAATTTAACCGAGAAAAGCTATGCCCAGATTGGTATTGTAACTCATCAAAGTGGCTTATACGACCGCTTAACCGTTAATCAAAATCTAAATTATTTCGCACAGCTTTATCAATTAAAGCCGGCTCGAGTAACCACTGTCTTAAAACATGTTGGCCTGGAAGCTGATCGCAACAAGCGAGCAAGCAAATTATCTCAAGGAATGCGCCAGCGCCTCATTCTGGCACGCGCAATTTTGCACCAGCCTAAAGTTTTATTCTTGGATGAACCAACTAGTGGCCTCGATCCAATGACCACCCAAGCAATTCATGGGTTAATTCGTGACTTACAAGCTCATGGTACCGCCATCTTATTAACCACTCATAATATGGCAGAAGCAACCGCCCTATGTGATCAAGTCGCCTTACTAAATAATGGCCATTTTGCGGAATTAGGGACGCCCCAAGCCTTACGTTTAAAGTATAATCGGCAAATAGCCTTTAATATCCAGCTTAAGATGCAGCCTACAGCCATAACTTTAACCGCTGGGCCACAAACCACTGCCAAAATTAATCACTGGCTAACCGAACAAACTTTACTGAGTATCCATTCTTGTGAACCAACACTGGAAGATGTCTTTTTAACCGTTACCGGGAGGAACTTACAATGACCACCAGCCTACGTAAAATTCACGCAATTTTTAATTTAAAAACAACCTTACTTCTGACAAATACGAACGTCATGGTTGCGCCGGGCCTTGCCATTGGGATGGTCGTAATCATGCGCTTACTTTTTAGTCATAAATTATCACCCAATTTTAATACTGGGTTTCTAATGGGATTCGGTCTATTATTTAATATCGTGATGGGCGGCATTATGATGACCAGCGGACCCTTGGCTGAAGAAAAAGAGAAGCATACCTTGCGAGTGTTGATGACTTCTTCAGTAACTGGCTTAGACTATTTTATTGGTAGTTTATGTCCACCTTTTTTAATTTTAATGTTCACAAATTTACTGATTATTCCACTAGCCGGCGCCAACTTTCAACAAGTCCCATTAGGCAGTTACTTAGTTATTACTGCAATCACTACCGTAACTAGCCTATTATTGGGCTCATTAGTAGGATTATGGTCGCATAATCAAACCCAGGCCAGCCTATTAAGTTTACCGTTAATCCTAATTTTCACCATGGCACCATCATTTCAACTACTCAATTCGACGCTTAAACACGTGGTGCGCTACCTGTATGCCGGAACTGTGACACAACTCGCCGACGGCATTGCCGCTAACAATTTTCAATGGCATGGCTTTGATATCCTAGTTTTGGGACTATGGCTTGGACTGAGCTTGGTCGCGGTGTTACTGGCCTACCGCAAAAATGGGCTTGACGCCTAAGCGCACTTCACGGTCTCACTAGCTCGGCAAAAATTTTAGACTAAAAAAGACGATTCGGGTTAATTAACCCAAATCGTCTTTTTTAGTCGTCACAACTAACGGTAACGTCACGGTCATGGTTGTCCCGACACCGCGTTGACTAATTACCGAAATTTGGCCTTGCATGGCATTCACCAATTCTTTTACAATTGCCAAGCCTAAACCAGTGCCACTGACCACTTGCTGCGAACGTGATGGACTGGCGCGATAAAATCGTTCAAAAATTCGCTGTTGGTCATCGGCACTGATCCCAATACCAGTGTCTTTCACCGTTAAATACCAATGCGTCTCATCCGCGGTTGCCGTAATCGTTACCGTCCCATTGGCACGATTATATTTGATGGCATTGGATAACAAATTTTTGATAATCTGACTCAATTTCTGAACATCGGCTGTCACTGCGACTGCCGCATCTACGTTATCAGTGACCGTCAAGGCCTTACTCTGAATCGCCTGTTGTAACAGTGACAGTTCTTGATCAATTAAAGGTTTCAGCTTGATTTTTCGGCTAGTCAAACTCGTCGTGTTCTGAGCACGAATCCGTGACAAAGATAGCACATCCTGAATCAAATCAATTAAGCGCTGACTCTCATCGGCAATGATTTTTAAAAACTGATCCAACGTTGCCGGATCATCTTTGGCACCACTCAATAGCGTCTCTGTAAAACCAGCAATCGCTGTAATCGGCGTTTTGAGTTCATGACTCGCATTGCTGACAAAATCATCTTGCATCTGTTCAATCATATAGACTTCGGTAATATCATACAGCATCAACACAATTTGATAATGCGAACGACTATTTTGAATAAAAACGGTCGTTGCTTCAACCACCTGCGTATTCGGCGCCGGCGTTAACGTCACCGTGGCCCGCTGATTGGTTTGGGTCGTAATGGTATCTTCAATAACCTTGGTCAAGGCGTATAATCGGATATCCTTGGTGTAGACATGGGCCACCGAGTTGATGGATTGTTGTAAAAGTTCGCTCATCGCCGGATTCGACAACTGCACTTGCCGATGGTGATCAATCACCATGACCCCCACCGGTAAATAGCGCATGATCATCATCAATTCTTTTTCCTGAAGTTCAGCACGCCGCGTCTGATTGCGCTGGTAACTTTCCAGCTGATTGACTGCCTGTGACAAACTATATAACGGGTCATTTTGTGGCAATAAAATATGTGGTGGAAATTGCTGACTGCTCATTTGACGCAGCTTTTCTTCCATACGATCAATCGTTTTTTGTCGCTCGCGTTGTCGAAACCAAATGACACCCGCTTCAATCACGGCTAAAAGCAAAACTGCCACTAGCAAACTCAGCATCAGCGCAGTGGACCACCGAATGGCTGAAAAATGTTGTACCACGACTAGACCGAGTAACAACATCAGCACATTTTCCAACGTCAGCAAACGCCAAGTCTGCTGCCACTGATCATGCATGATCTTCACCAACGAACTCATAACCAAAGCCACGGACGGTGCGAATCAACCGCGGCTTCTTCGGATCAAGTTCGATTTTTTCACGCAGATGTGAAATATGAATATCGACGATTCGGGTTTCACTCGCATAATCGTAGCCCCAGACATGATTTAAGATGGCATCTCGGCTTAAAACCCGACCCTCGCGTTCAATGAAATAAACGAGCAATTCAAATTCTTTTGGGGTCAAGCTAACACTTTTACCATTGCGAGTCACGCGGTACTTGTTTTGGTCGATTCGCAGATTGCCAATCACCGTAATCGCACGATTAGGCGTCACTGGTGGTGTCACCGCCGTTTCATCCGTTGGTGTCATCCGCCGAATCACGGCCTTAATTCGTGCCAAAACTTCTCGTGGCGAGAATGGCTTCGTAATATAATCATCAGCGCCTAATTCCAAACCAAAAACTTTATCAAATTCATCATTTTTGGCAGTCACAATAATAATTGGCGTGTGGACTTTTTCTTGACGCAATCGCTTGGTAACTTCCATACCGTCCAACTTTGGCAACATGAGATCCAACAAAATACAAGCAAATGATTCTTCTAATCCTAATTCCAACGCGGCTTCCCCATCCGTCGCTGTCACAACTTCATACCCGGCTTGTTTCAAATTATACGATAATAACGTGACGATTGCTGGTTCATCGTCAACTACTAAAATCTTATCCATGGTCGTTAATCCTCCTGATCAGTGAATAACACAATTCCTAACTCATGCGGTGCGCCAGTATAAATGGCTGTTTCAGTAATAATTAGTTGTTGCTCAACATTTCTCACTTTGAGATGCACATAGGTCGGACTTATCAACAATGCCGCATAAAATTCTGCCTCCGAATGTACTGGTTGCCGATTACATTCCAAGATAACATCGCCAATGCTCAAATCTAGCTTGGTCGCTGGCGTCTGCGGACGAATCCCAATGACCCGAACGCCCAAGTCGGTATCTGAAAACCAAAATTGTTGATGACGATCATGATAGCGATGCTGTGCTAAAATCGCCCAAACACCCGCAACTAACAAGCCTAGTATGCCAATTGACCAACGGGGGCTCAAAGTTGCCACCCGCGCCACAATTGCAAAAACAACACTAACTGCCGCCAGTAGCCAGTAACGCGTTGCTAGCCGCCGCCAGGCCAGTTGAGGCTGTTGTTTGTAGACCTGTGCGCTGACCCCCAATAACAATGGTAATAATAAAACGCTAAATTGCTGTGAGCCAAACTGAAAGACCGGCCACCATGCGACCGTCGCATGAATCCAATCTCCCGGGATGAGCACCCCTACAGGCAAAACGAGCAATTGCTGCCAGCGATAACGCACAATTCGCTTTCCGCGTTGGTCTGGACGAATCTGTGGTGAATTCAGTTGGGTCTCACGACGTCTCAACAAGATCGCCGTTGCGGCAAAGCCCAGTCCCAAAATTAAACAACCACTAATAATCACGCCACTGTTTAGACCAAGCGTTGCGACACCATGCGTCTGCAACTGAGTACTGAGCTGGGTCGTTAAGCTCGGCTTTAGGCCCCAATACACTAACCAACTCAAACCAAACACCGTGACTGGCACTAAGCCATTTGGCACAATAATCAGACTGACCACCGCTAGCAGTTCATAAATGACGGCCCAAACTGGTGAGACGACCAAGCCCAAGCCTAAACTGACAAGCGTTGCGGCCACCCCCAACACTAAGCCGCCCTTAAAAAAATTCCGAACTTCAATATAATGAGCATCAATCGCACTTTTAAACTGGTGCCGCTCATAACGCACTCGGCGACGCGCTGCAAGGTAACAGCGAATCAGGCCTACCCAGACCAGTGGTTGAATCAAGAATAGTTCCAATACTTTCAATACGTGCATGCGCGTTGCTCCTAACGTTAAACTCTGAAGCTAGTATAGCATTTTTAGTTGGTCACACCAATGCCAGCCGCGTCGAGTTTTCCCTTGATATCAAGGCCTTAATACCTTGTCATTATAATGCTTATAAACACAAAAATACTAAGTCGACCCACTGATTGCTAAGTCAACTTAGTATACGTTTAGCTACTGTGGATTACGCTGTGCTAATTTCCATTGCAAATAAGCGTCCATAAATGGATCCAAATCGCCATCCATCACTGCTTGACCATCATGAGATTCATAATTAGTCCGGTGATCTTTCACCATCGTGTATGGATGGAAAACGTACGATCTAATTTGAGAACCCCAGCCAATATCGAGCTGTTCTCCTTGGATTGCAGCCCGTTCTTTGGCCTTTTTCTCTTCCTCACGTTCATATAATTTAGCGCGCAACATGTTCATCGCCGTTTGACGGTTTTGCAGTTGTGAACGCTGTGCTTGACTCGCGACCACAATGCCAGTTGGCAGGTGGGTAATTCGCACCGCTGAAGACGTCTTATTGACATGCTGTCCACCAGCACCACTCGCCCGATAAACATCCACTTTTAGGTCATCTGGCCGAATTTCAACGTCAACGCTGTCATCTAATTCCGGCATCACGTCAACACTGGCAAATGACGTATGACGCCGGCCAGCAGCATCAAATGGCGAAATTCGAACGAGCCGATGCACCCCTTTTTCGGAGCGTAAATAACCATAAGCATTATGACCACTTATCAACAAGGTGACACTTTTCAGTCCGGCTTCATCACCGGCTTGATAGTCGACCGTTTCCACCCCAAAATGATGGCTGCCTGCCCAACGGGTAAACATCCGTAATAACATGGCGCCCCAGTCTTGAGATTCAGTGCCACCTGCACCGGGATGAATTTCAAGAATCGCATTATTGCGATCATATGGGCCATCTAATAATAGATTCAACCGATATTGCTGGAGATCATGTTGGGCTTTGGCCAAATCGGTTTCAAATTCGGCCTGCATCTCGTCATCTGGTTCCTCAACCAACAGTTCATAAGCCACGGCTAAATCACCAACCTCATCTGCTAACTGTTGATAAGTCTCAAATTTTCCCTTCAACTCGTTGTTATCATCAATAACTTTTTGGGCAGTCGCTTGGTCATCCCAAAACCCAGGTTCTGCCATCCGCGCTTCATTTTCTTGGATGCCTTCATTTAAAGCATCTAAGTCAAAGCGACCCCCTAAAGTCGTCAACGGCACTTTGCATTTCTTCAATAACATGTTTAGTTTCACTTAATTCCACAAAGAACCCTTCTTTCAACTTATTGATACAATTATTTGGCAAAAAGCGTAGTTGGGACTAATCCAACTACGCTTTTACCAGTTTGTGTTTAATTAACGTTGGATATTTTGACGAATTTCAGACTTCATGAATAATCGGGTTGTATCATAATCGATATCCGCAACCATTTCTTCAAACATCCGATAACCATCACGTTGGTATTCAACTAATGGATTTAACTGGCCGTAGCCCCGTAACCCAATTGATTGGCGTAATTGATCCATGGCATCAATGTGGTCAGTCCAGTGCGCATCAACCACTCGTAAAACAACGACTTTTTCGAATTCCAGCATTTGGCCTTCATCATAAAGTTGCTTTGCCTTCGCCGTATAAACGTCCTCGACCCGTTTCATCAAGTAATCTTCAATTTCAGTTTGCGACTTATCCTTCAAGTCCGCTGCACTGATTGAGTCTTCCTTAACCATCGCACCAGTTGCAAAATCAATGATTGCATCCAGATCCCAAGTCTTTTGGTCACCTTGCGTATGCAATTGCACAGTGCGTTCAACCGTACGCTTGATCATCGGCATAATCACCGACTTCAACGACTTATTCTCCATGATGACTTGTTGACGTTCACCATAGATGACTTCACGTTGTGCACGCATCACATCATCATATTGTAAGACATTTTTACGTGAGTCATAGTTATTTCCTTCGACTCGTTTTTGCGCAGATTCAACTTGTCGCGTAATCATCCGTGACTGGATCACCGCATCATCATCTTCAACATTCATCCGTTGCAAGAAGTTCTTGATTCGTTCGGAACCAAAACGCAACATCAAATCATCTTCCAATGACAAGTAAAATTGTGACATACCGGGATCACCTTGCCGACCAGAACGGCCACGCAATTGGTTATCAATCCGTCGTGATTCATGACGTTCGGTCCCAATAACGGCTAACCCGCCAAGTTCCTTCACACCAGGTCCTAATTTAATATCAGTCCCACGACCAGCCATGTTGGTCGCAATCGTCACGGCGCCACGTTGACCGGCATTGGCAACGATATCGGCTTCTTTCGCATGGTTCTTAGCGTTCAAGACCACATGCGGAATGCCAGCTTCATCCAAACGTTGCGACAAATATTCAGAAGTTTCCACGGCAACTGTCCCAATTAACATTGGTTGCCCTTTTTTATACAAACCAGAAATTTCGTTAACGACGGCGTTAAACTTACTACGTAACGTTGGATAAAGTAAGTCTGAACGATCATCACGAATCATTGGTCGGTTAGTTGGAATCGTAATAACTTCCATGTTGTAAATTTCACGGAATTCTTCTTGTTCCGTTTTAGCCGTCCCAGTCATCCCAGAGAGCTTTTTGTACATCCGGAATAAGTTTTGATAGGTAATGTTGGCCATGGTCTTAGTTTCTTCTTGGATTTCAACATGTTCTTTGGCTTCAATGGCTTGATGTAGCCCATCAGAGAACCGCCGACCATCCATAATCCGACCAGTAAAGGAATCCACGATCATTGCTTGACCATCTTGAATCACATAGTCTTTGTCTTTCAACATGATGTAGTTGGCACGTAACGCTTCATCCAAATAATGGTTTAAAGCCGTATTATCCGTGTCATATAGATTAGATAGGCCAAAGTACTTTTCAGCCTTGCGAATCCCTTCATCAAGCAACGCCACGGTCTTTGATTCCAGATCAACTTTGTAATCGTCGTCTTTAGTCAAAGTCTTAGCGAAACGGTCAGCACGCTTATACATGCCAGTCGTCCCTTCGGATTGACCAGAAATAATCAGTGGTGTCCGCGCTTCATCAATTAAAATTGAGTCAACTTCATCGATAATCGCAAAGTTTAATGGTCGCTGAACCATATCTTCACGATAAACAACCATGTTATCTCGCAAGTAATCAAACCCAATTTCACCATTGGTTGAATAAGTAATATCAGCATTGTAGGCTTCCCGTTTTTGTTCGGGAGTTTTATCAGCACCGTTAATCCCGACACTCATGCCTAACCATTGATAGAGTTCACCCATTTCAGTCGCATCACGCGCTGATAAGTATTCATTCACGGTAACGACATGGACGCCGTCGCCAGAAATGGCATTCAAATAAACCGGCATGGTGGCAGTTAAGGTTTTCCCTTCACCTGTCTTCATTTCGGCGATGTCACCTTCATGTAATACAATCCCACCTAAAATTTGTACGTGGAATGGATATAACCCCAGTACACGTTTGGCACCCTCACGAGCGGTCGCAAATGCTTCAGGCAGCAAGTCATCAAGCGACTCGCCTTCTTTATATCGTTCACGGAATTCTGGTGTTTTAGCTTGCAGGTCGGTATCACTTAACTTAGCGTATTCATCAGCGTAAGCTTCAACTTTGTTTGCAATTTTATCAAGACGCCGAATGACGCGCTTGTCGCTTTCAACCCAGCGTTTTAAAATGTTGGCCATTTACGTATCCTCTCCAAATAATAATTCTTAAGTATTGATTCTTAATCGTCTATTTCAAAATAAAATACCATCTGTAATTTTAACATTTTTTGGCGTTAATGGGAACTATAGCCAGTCAATGTAACCGGTACCGAATGGGTTTATTTCAAAAATACTACCGCTGTTCCAGATTATTTGCAACATTCTTAATGATTAACGCGCCTTAACAATATTTTTTGTAAATTAAAAGAACTGATCAAAGACCAGTTCTTTCTGAATCGACTATTCTATTTATTGATTGTCGCCAGTTTCAATCAAACCATAACGACCATCATTGCGCCGATAAACGATATTAATGGCATCCGTTTCCGCGTCTTCATAGATGAAGAAATCATGACCAAGCATATCCATTTGCAGAATTGCTTCTTCATTATCCATTGGTTTCAAAGAAACCCGCTTCGTACGTACAACATCCAACTTATCGTCCTGATCGTTATCAGCAGCTGCAACCGTTTCATCAGTCGCCGCAAAGTCAATGGCCTTAAAGCCCTTTTCGCGGGACTTGCGATTGACTTTGGTCTTATACTTGCGAATTTGGCGTTCGAGTTTATCGGTCACCAAATCAACGCTAGCATACATATCAGGAGAAGTTTCTTCTGCCCGGAGAACTAAATAGGGAAGTGGAATCGTTACTTCGACTTTAGCAGTCTTGTCTGGGTGAATCTTCAAGTTTACGTGGGCAATTGAGTCAACGTTATTGTCAAAGTATTTTTGTAACTTACCCACCCGTTTTTGAACATAGTCACGAATAGCTTGTGTCACTTCGATATTTTCACCGCGAATATTAAAATTTAGCATAGATCTTCTCTCCCTTCACACACATTACTGTGTACCCAAAGTAATAAAAGGACCACTCTTTCATTACTTTGCTTAAATTCATTATAATAGAAAGCGCTATAATAAACAATCGAAATGCCGTTTTTCATCAGATTTACCGTGCCAAAGTTAGGCCTATGACTGACTTGGCACCGTTTTCCAAAATCAGATCAGCGGCATGTCGAATCGTTCGGCCGGTCGTATAAACATCATCCACCAAGACAACCGTTTTGGCAGTTAAATCTGGACCAGCACCTGTTAATTCAAACGGTTGTGGGGTTAGCAACCGCGCTTGGCGTTTCTTTTGCGACTGTGGCACAGCCTTCGTTTGATGCTTGGTTTTTAACCAGCCTGAATTTTCTCCATCACTCAGCCAACCAGTCACTTGGTTAAACCCGCGCGTCACCATGGTATTGGCTGTGACCGGGATGGGGACGACGATAGCCGGCTGCAAACTGGCCAGTCGCGCCATTAACACCGCCCTAAAAACGGCCCGTAGTCGGTAATCCCCTTTAAATTTGTATTGCTCAAAGTACGCTTGCATGGCCTCATTATAAGTAAACAAGGCTTGATTATAAAAAGCTTGCTGCGGCCACCGCTGACAATCATGGCACAGTGATCGTTGTGTTTGGGCGCGACCACAGCTAGGACACGCTTGACTAGTCATAATCGGGGTAAACGTTTGCCAACACGCTTGGCAAACCACGGGACGCTCAAGTGGCTGCCAGCTTAGCACCCATGGCAGCCTTAATTTTGGCTCACTCGAGCGGTGACACAACAGGCATTTCAGCACGTAACCGCCGTCCTTTCCGGTTCACGAGCTTAATTTGTCGGATTGCACGTTTAACTGGTCGGGCATAGCTGCGACAAATAAACCGTACTAAACCAGTTGGCCGTGCTTTACTGCGACCAACACGCCCGGCAATCTGAACCAATGCCGCAGTTGAAAAAATCGGATCATCGGCGCCTAAAACAATCACATCAATGCCCGGAAACGTCACTCCACGTTCTAAAATCGTTGTCGTAACCAAGTATTGAACGTCTAAGTTTCGCATCGCTTGTACTTTGGCTAAGCGCTCTGGATCACTGGCATGGACCGTCAACCCTTTGAGCCCTGGATAGACTTGTTGAATGGCTGCCTGCACAACGGCGAGCTGCGCAACCCTTGGGACAAAAATCAAAAAGCGTTGGCCACGATTCGCGTAATCAGCCAACCAAGGACGCAAGGGCCACGGCAGTTTACCTTTCTTTAATCGTTCCCAATAACGGGGTTGTAAAGTGACGCGAATCGGCGGCAACAACTGCTGATGAAACCGAAGTGGCAAGTAACTCAGCCCCAGCTCATGCTGTCTAACTTGGCGTAACAAGTCTTGGCTAGGTGTCGCAGTCAAATACAGCAAGGCACTAACTGGTTTCAAGGCCTGCTCAACGGCATAGCCTAGTCGTGGATTAGCCGCAAACGGAAAAGCATCAACTTCGTCTACAATGAGCACATCAAATGCCGCTCGAAATCGCAATAATTGATGGGTCGTACAAATTGTTAATTGGCAATAGCGGTAAGGCGTTATTTGACGGCCGTGCAGTAAGGCAATTTCTAAATTTGCAAAAGCGGCCTGAAGCCGGGGGTGTAATTCCAAACAAACATCCACGCGCGGTGAGGCAATGGCAACCCGCCAGCCTTGAGCAAGTGCCCAAGCTAACCCTGGAAATAGCATTTCAGTTTTGCCGGCACCAGTGACGGCCCATAATAACTGTCGTTGATGAGCTTCAAATTTAGTTTGAATCATCGCTGCACAACTCGCTTGTTGATCAGTTAACTGGCCTTGCCAAGTCAACTGATCAACTTTTGGAAAGTCATTTGGCTCTGAAATATGATACAGTGAAGTTAAGGTGCTGACACGACCAAGATTCAAGCAATCATAACAATAAAACTGGTCTCGTGGTAATTGCGCTGCTTGTCGATTCAACACACTGCCACAGCGCTGACACTGCAATCGATTAGCGGTCACGCGCAAGGCGACGAATTTCTGGGTTGCTGCCGGTAAGTCTTGCGCTTCCAATGGTGTTAAAGCGAGTTGACGACCATACAGTTCACTTGCTTGCATGTTTAGGCCTCCCTTTTATCACCCAATTACGAGATTTCACGCGAATTAATTTAAAAAGGAGTTGATTAGTTTGACCAAGCCATACTATACCTTGGCATCAGATACTGTTTTTGAACAAACGATTAAAAAGTCACGCTTTATCGCAAACCTTTACCGCATCACTGATGAAGCAGACGCCAAGTCGAAGCTTGACGCTGTCCGGGCTGCCGAGCCCAAGGCAACTCATCATTGTTTTGGCTATTTGCTTGGTGATGATGACCATATTCAACGAATGAGTGATGATGGTGAACCTGCCGGTACAGCTGGCGTGCCAATCCTTGAAGCATTAAAATTGACTCAAGTTCACGATGTCTTAGCGGTGGTTACGCGTTACTTCGGTGGTATCAAACTTGGCGCTGGTGGCTTAATTCGCGCTTATAATGGGACTCCCGTTGAAGCCATTAAGCAGGTTGGCAAAGTCCAGCGCGTGCGACAGGAAAAGTTAGCAGTCACTATCGACTACCGCAACGTTGATGCCCTGACTTATTACTTAAACCAACAAAAAATAGTGCCATTAACAACTAACTATGCCGTTAAGGTTCAACTGATTATTGCGGTGGCGATTGATGCGGTCCCCGTCGTCGAAACCGCGATTAACAACTTACTCAGCGGTCAGGTCGAATTTGCGGACCAGGGGCAACAATATAGCGAAGTTCCGATATTAACCCACTAAAAAGAGCTTTTCAACGTCAATTGCTGACATTGAAAAGCTCTTTTTTAATCAAAACTATTTTAGTGTTGTGACTTTACCAGATTGACCACGATCAACTTTCATTGACGTCAATGGAATGTAACCTAATTTCTTGACCAGACTACCTTGAACGCTCTTAGAAGTCATGTAAGTTAAGAAGGTCTTCAGCTCACCAGTAGGTGCACCCTTGGTATACATGTGTTCGTATGCCCAGATCTTCCACTTGTTATTCGCAACGTTGGCTTCAGTTGGTTTAACGTTATCAATTGATAATGACGCTAGATCACCTTTAATGTATGAAAAGGCAAGATAACTGATTGCACCTGGCGTTGTAGAAACGATCTTTTCAACAGTACCATTAGAATCTTGTTCTTGGCTAGTTGCAACCTTAGCGTTGTCTAAGCCCCATTTTTCAAAAGTAGCCCGGGTCCCACTGCCTTGTGCACGGTTCACAACAGTGATCTTTTCATTCTTCCCGCCAACTTCTTTCCAGTTGGTAATCTTGCCTTGGAAGATTTGGACTAATTGATCTTTAGAAACATTAGTCACGCCAGCTTCTTTATTGACCACGGGTGCCATTCCGACAACGGCAACTTTGTGATCAACTAAGCCTTTAGCATCCAAACCTTTTTGTTCTTCAGCAAACAAGTCTGAGTTCCCAATATTGACTGAGCCCTTAGCAACTTGGCTTAAACCAGCACCAGAGCCGCCACCTTGTACGTTAATCGTAACATTTGAATGTTCATTTTGGAAAGTTTGACCAGCTTGTTCAACTAATGGTTGTAACGCCGTTGATCCGGTTGCCACAATCTTAGTTGTCTTAGAAGTCTTGGCACTACTGCTACTAGTATTCTTGGTACTAGTGGCTGAACTACTGCCACAACCGGCTAATAAGATGGTCATCGTTACGGCCAGCGCCCCTAATGTCACTGTTTTTTTCATAATTGAAACTCCCCTTTTCCATTTTTACGCTCATAATTAGAACAATCAACGCCGCTAACCTAAACTAGCAAACCTGGGTAGGAAGTGCTACTTCGTGATGCGAGCATGATCACTTTTTAGGTTAGACGATTCATTGACTGCCATTGGAACAGTCTTAATATTACTGGCCGTTTGTAAATTCAAAATGATGTTTATGTAAAACCCTTGTATAGTTTAGGTAAAGGCCATCAATTTTAACCAATGGGCCAACTAATTAATACTTTAAAGGGACAAAAACAGACTCGATAACCAGTACGCGTTATCGAGCCTGTCGTATTTCAAAATCAATTAGTGATTACTTTTGGAAGTGAACTTCGCAACCGTGCGCTTAATCCAATCTAACAACGGCTGGCGGTTATCCCCCGCCAAGCCAATCGCTTCCACAAATAGTTCCAAGCCAAACAGCAAACTAATGGTTAACAATACCGATCCGCCGAGGGATGAAATTGGATAGAGCAACGAAATAAACGAAAAGATTAAAGCGATGCCGTAAATAACCATCACGGTCTGACGATGGGTTAAGCCTAACTGCATCAACCGATGATGCAGATGGTGTTTATCTGCTTGTGAAATTGGCTTCTTGTTTAAAATCCGTCGAATCATCGCATAAATCGTATCGGTAATCGGAACGCCTAAAATCATGACCGGAATTATCACCGAAATCAAGGTGACATTCTTGAGGCCAAACAGTGAGAATACCGCAGTCATGAAGCCAATAAATAATGAGCCGGTATCGCCCAAATAAATTCGCGCTGGAAAGAAATTATACGGTAAGAAACCAAGCATCGCGGCAACCAAGGTGAAAATTAACAGCGACACAAAGGTATTGGCATTTAAGAAAAACAGCCCAATAATTCCCATCGTGCTCAGTGCAATAATTCCAACCCCGGTTGCCAAGCCATCCAACCCGTCAATGAGATTAATGGCATTCGTAATTGCTAAAATCCATAGCAGCGTGATTGGTAGACTTAACCATTGAAAGTGAATCAAGCCAATAAATGGGAATGTTAAGGTAGTCATGCGAATCCCACCAATGAAGTACACTTCCAAGGCAGCTAACGTAATCCCCAACATTTTTTGACGCGGTTTTAGTTCATAGATGTCATCAATAATCCCCGTTGCCAAGATGATCAGCTCACCAAATAAGAGCGCGTAAAATAACCGAGTTGGAAACTGATGCATCAAGTACAAGATTGTCGTCCCAATAGTATAGGCGATAAAAATGGCTAGGCCACCCATTGTCGGCATCGGTACTTTGTTGACTCGTCGAACATTTGGCTTATCAACAGCCCCAATTTTGAATGCGAGATTTCGCACAAACGGCGTTAGGAGCGCGGAGATGATCATGGTCGCCACTAAGCTGACTAAGATTTCAAATCTAATCATTTGTGCGTAACTCCTCTCTGACATATTACCTATAATTATACAAATCAGACGCCAACTTGACAACTCGATTCAAGGAAACTTAGGAAAGCCGACATAGTTCAGTCACAATTCAAACAAAAAACGACGTGTAAGACAGCCAGGGCCATCTCCACGTCGTCTGCAATTACTCTTTTAAGTGATAATTATAAGTCGATACAATAATATTTTCACGAGAATTTAAGACCGCTCGCAAGCGTAGACTCGTTTGGTTGTGCAAAATATTTTGCCAAGGCTTTTTAGGCACAAACTGTGGCACTAATACCGTGGTTGAGAAGTTACGCTCCGCGGCCCGCTTAGCAATGACATCACAGAAACGCAAGGTTGGCGTCGCAATCGAACGATACGATGAGTGTATATCCACAAAACGCACATCTGGGAAAGTCGATTTGAATTCGGCCGCCGTTTTATGCTCTTTTTCTGGATTTTCGTCAAAGGAAACATGCATCGCAATCACGTAATCCCCGATTGACCGGGCATAATTGACTGCCGCCGCCGTCACACGAGTAACGTTGGAAACTAGGACAATCACCGTCGCACCATCATAGTCGTGCAATTCGGCTTTTTCTTGGGCGACCACCCGCAATTGCGCTGCGACCCGATTATAATGTACATGAATTCGATAAAACATGTACAACAATAGTGGCATCACAACGAGGTATGGCCAGACGTTGCCAAAATGTAAGGCAAACAAGAAGACGACCAGCACGAGTGAAATCAATGCGCCTAATAAATTAACGGCGGATTTAAGCCACCACCAGCTACCACGTTCACGTAACCAGTGCACGATCATCCCAGATTGAGACAAGGTGAAAGGCACAAAAACCCCAACCGCATACAACGGAATCAGTAAGGTCGTCTTCCCATGGAAAATGAAGATTAAGACGATTGCACCAACCGCCAACGAGATAATCCCGTTAGAATAACCTAAGCGATCACCGCGATCCATGTAAGCATGTGGTAAAAATTTATCTTTAGCTAAGTTGTAAGCCAAAATTGGGAACGCCGAGAATCCAGTATTCGCCGCCACGGCTAAAATTAACGCCGTCGATAATTGTAACAAATAGTAGAACAAGCCATGACCGAAAACTGCCGTCGCAATTTGTGATAAGACGGTATTGTCAGCTTGTGGTTTGATGCCCAAGTAGTAACTCAAGTAAGTAATCCCACCGAAGAATACCGCCAAGACAATCGCCATAATTGCTAACGTATTAGCAGCATTCCGGCGCTTAGGTCGTTTAAAGTTAGGAACGGCATTACTAATTGCTTCGACCCCAGTTAGTGAGGAAGAACCTGACGAGAAAGCCCGGAAAAACAGGACGAGTGTCATGCCTTGAACAGGTGCGCCCACAGCTGCGGAAGCATGGTAAGTTAAGTTACCACTTGCAATATTCATAATTCCCCATAAAATCATACCGATAATCATGAGGATAAAGAAGTACACCGGAAAAGTTAAAAACGACGCTGATTCGCGCATGCCTCGTAAATTCAGCGCCATAATCGCAATGACAATCAACACTGCAATCAACACCTGATAATTTACTAAGGCAGGTACTGCTGACGTAATCGCTTCAGTCCCAGAAGTAACGGAAACCGCCACGGTCAGCATATAATCAACTAACAATGATCCCCCAGCGACTAATCCGGCCGGTCGACCCCAGTTTGTACTAGCAACCACATACGCCCCACCACCCGAAGGATAGGCACGAATGATTTGCCGATAAGACATCGTAATCGCAAACAATAGAATCAAGACCAGCGCGGCAACATAGAGCTGATACATTAGTGCTGCTGCTGAAAGGGTAATTAATACCGTTGTGATCTGTTCAGTACCATAGGCAACTGACGAGAGCGCATCTGATGACAGCAGCGCCAGCGCCTTGAACTTAGTGAGCGCCTGCCCACCTTCATCCATGGTTTTTAACGGTTTCCCGATAACCAACCGTTTTAAATAACGCCACATGATAATAACTCCTTTATTTCAAAAAATAATTATTCCCAAGTAAGTGCTAAGTCAAAGTTGATTTTACTACTTTAAATTAGTAAATACTACACGTTTAACTGGAACGCACTAACTTTTTCAACCCGCATAGCCCCCTAGTTTACTCCTGACTTCACCACTTGGCTACTTATTTTTCACTAAAACGCCGCCCTCCCCAAAAGCGATTGGCAACCGCGCCTGATTGGCACACATTTCAATCATAATTTTTGGAGATACTAAAGAGGCTCTGACTTGACGTCACAGCCTCTTAAAAGGGTTCAAATTAAACTTACATCATGCCGCCCATACCTGGGTTTGGTGCAGCAGGTGCAGCGGGTGCTTGTGGTTCTGGTTTTTCAGCAACAACCGCTTCAGTCGTTAACAATAACGCTGAAACAGAAGCCGCATTTTGTAATGCGGAACGTGTAACCTTGGTTGGATCAACAATCCCAGCCTTGATCATATCAACCCATTCATCAGTTGCAGCATTAAAGCCAATTCCTGGCTTTTGTTCCTTAAGCTTTTCAACGATAACTGAGCCTTCGCGACCAGCATTTTCAGCGATTTGGCGAACTGGTTCTTCCAAAGCACGCTTAACAATGTTAATCCCAGTTTGAACGTCGCCAGTTTCTTTCAAAGCGGCAACATCTTTAATGACGTTAATGAAAGCAGTCCCACCACCGGCAACGAAACCTTCTTCAACGGCTGCACGAGTCGCATTCAAGGCATCTTCGATCCGATACTTACGTTCTTTCAATTCCGTTTCAGTAGCAGCACCGACCCGCACAACGGCGACCCCGCCAGCCAACTTAGCTAAACGTTCTTGAAGCTTTTCTTTATCGAAATCAGAAGTGGTTTCGCTGATTTGGTTACGAATAAAGTCGACACGTTCTGAGATAGCATCCTTAGAACCGGCACCTTCAACAATAGTGGTGTTGTCCTTAGTAACTGTTACTTTATTTGCTTGACCTAATTGATCAATCGTGGTGTCTTTCAATTCAAGACCTAAGTCATCAGTAATGACCGTCCCACCAGTTAAGATGGCAATGTCTTGTAATTGTTCCTTACGCCGATCACCAAAACCGGGTGCCTTAACTGCAACGACGTTAAACGTCCCACGCATCTTGTTCAAAACTAAGGTTGGTAAGGCTTCGCCAGAAATGTCATCTGCAATAATCAACAATGGCTTGCCTTGTTCAACGATTGATTGTAACAATGGTAAGATATCTTGAATATTTGAGATCTTTTTGTCCGTGATTAAGATGTAAGGACTGTCAAGGTCAGCTTCCATCTTATCGTTATCAGTTACCATATATTGTGATAAGTAACCACGATCAAATTGCATACCTTCAACGACGTCCAAGCTAGTATCCACACCACGTGATTCTTCAATCGTGATCACACCATCATGGCCAACTTTTTCCATGGCTTCGGCAATTAACTTACCAGTTTCTTGGCTAGCTGAAGAAACGGCAGCAATTTGGGCAATATCTTCTTGCGTCTTAACTTCATGGGCCATCGCGTGTAATGAATCAACCGCTGTCTTAGTCGCTTCTTCAATCCCACGACGGATACCAACTGGGTTAGCACCGGCAGTAACGTTCTTCATACCTTCATTGACAATGGATTGTGTCAAAACAGTTGCGGTAGTTGTCCCATCACCGGCGATATCATTCGTTTTTGAAGCAACTTCAGAAACCAACTTAGCACCCATGTTTTCAAAATGGTCTTCCAATTCGATTGCTTTGGCAATCGTGACCCCATCATTAGTAATGGTTGGTGAGCCATATGATTGTTCCAAGACAACGTTACGACCCTTAGGACCTAACGTTGATTTTACAGTGTCAGCTAATTGATCGACACCTTTGAGCATTGCTGAACGTGCGTCTTCAGAAAACTTTAATTCTTTAGCCATTATCTGTATTCACCTCATAAATAGTTTTTAATTAAATCATTTAAATGGATTAGTCTTCAACCGCGACAATATCTTTTTCGTGTAAAACAAGATATGTGGTGCCTTCATACTTAACTTCAGTACCAGCGTATTTGTCAAACAATACTTGTTCGCCAACCTTAACGCTTGGGGCCACCTTTGTGCCGTTATCTAAAACACGGCCATCGGAAACGGCAACAACTTTACCGCTTTGTGGCTTTTCCTTAGCATTATTCGCAATAACGATGCCGCCAACTGTTTGTTCTTCTTCTGCTTGTTGTTGCAAAATAACACGATCACCTAATGGTTTTAACACGTGAATCCCTCCATTTATTCTTTTTTAGCACTCATAACACTTAAGTGCTAATCACAAAATCAACTATAACATTTTCATTTTAGAATGCAAGTTATTTGTCAATAATTAGTCAAAGAATGTCAAATCGACTATAATGGGACTACTTAAGTCAACTTTGATTCTAAATTTACTCTTTAAGGACGTGAAGAAATGGCCAATCGTCGCCAATCTCTCAGTATTTTAATCGTTTATTTTATCGTCTACGCGCTCCCATCTTTATTGGTCACTGGCTTGCCACACTTAGGTTCACAAGTCTACTTAATCCAAACTTTAGACTATCTACTAGGCGCCATTATTCTTGGCTACCTGGCTTGGCACCATGCCAGTCCAAACGCGATTGAGCAACAACCTAGTTCTTGGCTAGCGACGTTATTATGGGGACTCGGTGGCACCGTCATTGTCATTCTTGGGCAAAAGCTCATCCTCGGCTTAACTCAGCTGTTAGGCCAATCGACCGCGTCTGCCAATACAAATACCTTGCTGGCGGCTGGTCAAAAATACCCATTCTTTTTCTTAGCCATCTTAGTTGGGGCCCCAATTATGGAAGAAATTGTTTTTCGTAAAGTGTTGTTCGGCTTTTTTACGCCAGTCACTGGTAGTATCGGGGCTGCGGTCATCTCCAGCATTCTCTTTAGTTTTGCGCATGCCGATGGCCATCTAATTTTGTACGCTTTCATTGGCCTGTTCTTCTGTTGGTTGTACCGTCATACCGGTCGCATCCAAACGTCAATGATTGCCCATATTTTAATGAACTGTCTTGCGGTCTTACCCTTATTTTGGACCTAAATTAAAGCGCCCAGGCAATTTTGCCCAGGCGCTTTAATTTAGCTATTTTTCATCAGTCGACTTGTCACCAAGCTGTTCACCATAATGTTCAATAAAGTAAATTAGCGTTTGTAATTCATTCGTTAAATCAACATTTTGAACGCGGATCGTTTCTGGCACCGAAATCCGTAGCGGCGTGAAATTCATAATACCTTTCACATTTGCTGAAACGAGTTCATTAGTCACGGATTGAACGACCGAAGTTGGTACCGTTAAGATTGCAATCTCAATTTGTTGCTCAATCAATTGTTTCTTAAGTTCCGACATCGGATACACTGGCACGCCAGATTGAACCGTATTTGCCAAGGCTTCGTTGACATCAAAAGCTGCAGAAATTCGAACGTTACTGTTCTTGTGAAAATTAAAATTGAGCAAGGCATGCCCTAAATTACCAACCCCAATCAAGGCAACGTTCGTTAGTGTGTCTTGATTTAAAATTTTCTTGAAAAAGGTTAATAATTTTTCGACATCGTAGCCATAACCACGTTTGCCAAGTGCCCCAAAATATGAAAAATCACGTCGAATCGTAGCTGAATCAACCTTAACCGCCTCAGACAGTTCCGTTGATGAGACCCGTTTTTTGTCTGCATCAAGTAATATGTTCAAGTACCGATAATAGATGGGTAAGCGTTTCGCCGTTGCCCGAGGAATCTTTGTTTCTGCCATTGGACGACCCTCCTTATTAAAAGTTTGTGAATTTGCTGACACTATTCTAGCATACCCCACCACTTTGTGAAATAATATTTACTTATTATTCCATTTCATTAGGGCTAATTGGCGCAATATGCTACAATTATTTGACGAATCAACCCTGAAAGGAGTTTATAACCGTGATTTTACTACAAGTGCAACAAGTCATGCGGCGTTTTGGCGCTGATGTCTTGTTCGATAACGTACAAATGGATATCCAAGACCATGCTCGTGTCGCCTTAGTTGGTCGCAATGGCGCCGGAAAATCCACACTTTTAAAAATGATTGCTGGTGAAACCGTCCCCGACGAAGGCCAAATTTCAATGCGCAAGGGCCTCACAATCGGCTATTTGGCCCAAGATCAAGGTCTAAATAGTGCCAATTCGATTTGGGAAGAAATGAGCAGTGTCTTTGCTGGCTTACATAAATTGGAAGCACAAATGCATCGGCTAGAAGACCAGTTAAGTGACCCCACTGTCATTGCGGATCAGGTCACTTATGAACAAACGTTAAAAACTTACGATCAAGTTCAAACTGATTTCCAGCAACAGAATGGCTATGGCTATCAAGCTGATATTCGTGGTGTTTTACATGGTTTTCAATTCGACGCTGACGTTTATGACAAGTCAGTCACCGAGTTATCTGGCGGTCAAAAGACGCAATTAGCCTTAGCAAAGTTATTACTTGAAAAACGCGATCTCTTAATCTTAGACGAACCAACGAACCATTTGGATGTCGAAACCCTCACATGGTTGGAAAGTTATTTACAGTCCTATACTGGGTCACTGCTAATTGTCAGTCATGACCGTTACTTTTTAGATCGCGTGGTCAATGAAGTTTATGACCTATCTCATCATGAAATGGTCCACTACACCGGAAACTATGATCAGTATGTTCAAACCAAGGCTGCCCGAATTCAAGCAGAATGGAAACACTACGAAAAACAACAAGCCGAAATTAGTAAGCTGGAAGACTTCGTTAACCGTAACATTGTTCGGGCCTCGACAACTAAACGGGCACAGTCACGTCGAAAACAGCTTGCGAAGATGGACCGTCTGGAACGTCCAGATAACGATGAAAAGGCCGCTCATTTTGGTTTTCATGCTAGTAAGCAAAGCGGTAATATCGTTTTAACCGTCAAGGATGCGGCAGTTGGCTATCAAGGCAAAACCTTATCAGCACCGGATACTTTAAACGTTAAAAAGCATGAAGCCATTGCGATTGTCGGGCCAAACGGTATTGGTAAATCGACACTTTTGAAGAGTATTCTTGGCCAGATTCCATTTATCAAAGGCCAAGCTGTCTTTGGAACCAATGTTGTGACTGGGTACTACGATCAGGAACAAAAAAATTTACATGACCGTAAAACTGTCCTAAGCGAATTGTGGGATGACCATCCGACAACCCCTGAAAAAGATATTCGGACTATCCTTGGGAGTTTCTTATTCACCGGAGAAGATGTCGATAAACCAATCAGCGCCCTTTCTGGTGGTGAACGTGCCCGTTTACTTCTAACCAAGCTGGCCATGCAAAATGATAACTTTCTTATTTTGGATGAACCGACCAATCACTTGGACATTGATAGTCGTGAAGTTTTAGAAGTTGCTTTAAATGATTTTGACGGCACTCTGCTCTTCGTGTCACATGACCGTTACTTCATTAACCAGGTCGCAACGAGTGTCGTTGAGGTTTCCCCAACCGGGACCGAACTATTCTTAGGCGACTATGATTACTACATTGATAAGAAACAAGAACAAGCTGAATTTGCTGAAGCAGCAGCAAGTGCCGCAGCTGAGCAGCAAAGTGCTGCTGGTGAGTCTCAACCGAGTGCAGCTGCCGATCCACGTTCCAAAGGCCAACAAACTTATCAGGCTAGTAAACAACAACAACGTGACAAGCGTAAATTGGAACGCAGTGTCGCCGCACTAGAGGAAAAAATGAGTGCGCTTGAAACGGAAGCCACCAGCATTCAAGAACAAATGTCACAACCAGAAGTCTTCGCTGATGCTGAAAAATTGCAAGACTTTCAAAAAGATTTGGACCGCGTGACTGCTGAACATGACCAAGCAGAAAACGATTGGACCCACCAAGCGGAACAGTTAGAAAACCTCGATTAAGCCTAAAAAATGAGACCTGATTTTTTAATCAGATCTCATTTTTTTGTGTTTAATGGACCATATTTGGCATCCAATCAAATTCTAGACTAGGATCAGCGTTTAAAGTTGCGTCACCAAACTGATGATGTTGATATTGAATATAACCGGCAGCACCAATCATCGCCCCGTTATCGCCACATAAGTTTAATGGTGCCAACACCAATTCTGTCTTGGGAAACTTGCCTGGTAATTCAGCCTGTAGCCGTTCACGTAGGCCATGGTTGGCCGCAACGCCACCTGCTAAAATGAGCTGTTTAACCGGATATTCAGCTAACACCCGCATCGTTTTGGCGGTCAACACATCAACCACGCTGGCCTGAAAACTAGCAGCCAAGTCGTTTTTATCCAAACTGTCACCAATTTGATCTGCATGATGCACCGTATTAATAAAGGCACTCTTCAAACCACTAAAACTAAAATCATAGTTATCTTCGTCCATCATGGCACGCGGAAAGTTAAACGTGTCCTGACCTTGATGGGCCATTTCATCAATAACTTTTCCAGCTGGATATGGCACGCCTAAGACGCGACCAATTTTATCGTAAGCTTCCCCAGCGGCATCATCGCGTGTTTCACCAATGATTTCAAACTGACCATCCGCCTGCATATAAACTAACTCAGTGTGCCCACCTGACACTAGTAGCGCCATCAACGGAAAGACAAACGGCTTAACAAAGCGGGCAGCGTAAATATGACCAGCCATGTGATTGACTGGGATCAATGGCAAATGATGCGCATAGGCCACCGTTTTGGCCGCATTCACGCCGACTAACAGTGCGCCGACTAAGCCAGGACCGTATGTCACCGCCACGGCAGCCAAATCATCGTAAGTCACATTGGCTTCCGACAACGCGTCTTCAATACAAATCGTAATTTCTTCAATATGATGACGACTAGCAACTTCTGGTACGACTCCACCAAATCGCTTATGACTATTAATTTGAGTCGCAACGACATTTGATAAAATCGTTTGACCATCCGCGACAACCGCCACACTAGTTTCGTCACAACTAGATTCAAACGCTAAGATTAAATTTTGTTTCTCCACAAGTGACCATCCTTCATTTAATAAATTTCCGCATAATCAGGGCATCTTCACGTGGATGCTGATAATAATTCCGACGCGTTGAGATTTGTTCAAAACCACATTGTTCATATAAGTGTCTTGCTGGCTCATTACTCCGACGAACTTCCAAAAATAATTTTGTATTTGTCATGAGTTGCGCAAATGTTTGTTGGAGCATCAGCCGCGCATAGCCCTGGCGTTGAAACGCTGGTTGCACCGCCACATTCGTAATTTCCGTTTCATCCAATACCGTCGTGCGACTAATGAACCCAATCGGTCGTTGTTGCCACACTAATAACTGGTAACAAGATTGTGGTGAGGCTAAATCGGCCGCAAAAGTCGCCAACCGCCAAGGTGCCCCTTCCGGATACGCCGCTGCAGCTAACTCATAACAAACTTGTGCTACCGGCGTCCCTGACCAAGCGCCACTCTTAACCAGTTGCGGTTCAGGCATCGTTTTGGCCGACTGGAACTTTGTAAGTCATGTCAATGGCATCTTCATGATCGCCAAAATAATAGCGCTTTTTAATTCCAGTTTTCTCAAAGCCTAAGCTCTGATATAACCGTTGGGCGTTTTCATTGCTGTAACGAACTTCAAGAGTCACTGTGTGATAGTTTAAATAACCCGCTCGCCGCATCATTGTCTTCATCATAAAGCTACCAAGACCTTGGTTTTGGAAGTCTGGATGAACCGCAATATTCGTAATATGTGCGTCCTGACGCCGATCATCAAAGGCACAACCACAAAACGCACACAGTCGATCCTCATGACGCATCACAATATAGAAGCGACCACTTTGGCGGCGCAACTCCGTTTTAAAAGCATTTTCATCCCATGGCGTTTTTCCAGCATAGACCGCTCGTTCGATCGCTAACATTTCTGGGACGTCAGTGATCAAAGCCCGCGAGACGTAATAACCAGTTGACCCGACTTGGACAACGTGATTATCAATCTGCATGATTTTTTGGCGACGCTGCGTATGATTTCTAGTGAGCTTCTGAAGGTATTGCTTAAATCTTTTCAACATATGGCGCGTGGTCCTCTTTCGGATGTTTGGCTAACCAGTCACGTTCCGCTTGCGTTAATCGTAAGTAGTTGGGCACAAAATCATGTATTTTGGCTACCGGCGTGGCAGTCCGGCCCATTAAGCCTAACACGCTCGCCTGTGGCAAATCTAATTGTGGTTGAGCACGAACAAATTGATCGTCCAGTTCGGTTTGCAGCACGGTCGCATACTGCGAAACATCGCTCCCAATAAACATAATTGGTTCATGGATTGACGCTAACTGCTGGCACCATTCCGCGACACTGATATGTTGATCGGGTTTCTCACTAACTGGCTGTCCTTGCTTAATTCGATATAAACCGGTAAAAATATTATCCCGACGTGCATCAAACAATGGCGCAACTAATTGTCCCTCGGTCACCACGTTACCGGCCAATACGGCTAAGCTAGATAGGCCAACTAATTCCTTATGTAGCGTGAACGCCAATGTTTTCGCAGTTGTGACACCGATACGCAACCCCGTATAAGATCCTGGACCAGCGGCGACCACTACGCGATCCAAGTCATCTGCCGTTAAGCCTGCTTGGCTAATCGACTTTTCAATAATTGGTAACAATGTACTGCTATGATTACGACCCACATTAGTCGTGGTCGTGGCGAGCACACGGGTCTCATCTAAGACCGCCACACTTAACGGCCGATTAGACGTTTCAATTGCCAACAACTTCATATTAGAAAAAGCTCCTCATTTTGAATTACTTCACATATCTTATCATAATTTACCGACTTTGAAAGGAATACAGCCGTTTTCAAGGCGGTTGCAATCAAATCCTAAGCATTTTACAAAAAAAGCTATTTTTCGTGACCAACTTTCACGTTTGCCCCATCAAATTTACGATGTAATCAATTCGTAAACATTCTTTACATAACTTATACCAATTATTCACCGATAATTTTTCACACGTTTACATTGCCTTGTTATTCTACACAGGTAACTAATATTACTTTGGAGGTAATTGATTATTATGGTAAAGCTTAACAAGTCCCTCGTTGGACTCTCATTAATTTCAGTTTTAGGTTTGGGTTTGGCTGGTTGTGCATCTGGTACTAGTACTAAGGCTGGTAGCAAGAGTGCGGATAAGAGCAAGGCAATCACGGTCGTCTTCTATCCAAACGAATCAGCCAAGAGCTTCGCTGGTTCACGCGACGCTTTGAAGAAGTCAGTTGAAAAGGTCACAGGTAAGACGGTCAAAGTTCAAACGACCACTGACTACAACGTGGCCATTCAAGCAATCGCTTCTGGTAAAGCCCAATTAGCTTACATGGGTGCGAACGGTTATATTCAAGCCCACAAGCTCAGCAAAGATGTTAAGCCATTCGCTGCACAATCAGATGCAGATGGAACATTGAAGAAAGCCACCTACAACTCATACTTAATGGTACAACAAAAAGATGCCGATAAGTATAAAGCAGATGGTAAATTCAGTATCAAAGATATTAAAGGCAAGAAGATTTCTTACGTTTCTAACAGTTCAACTTCTGGTTTCTTAGTACCAACAGCTAAAATCACTAACGAATTCAAGATCAAAGATAAAGATGATTTAACGCAAAATGGTAAATTCTTCAGCAAAGTTCTTTACGGTGGCTCACACCAAGGTTCCGCAGTTAACCTCTTAAAGGGTGACGTTGATGTTGCAGCCTTTGATGATGGCGACTTAATGCCTTACTTGAAAGTGACTGACGGTTCATGGGATAAAGTTGGCTCAACTTTCGCCGTTAAAGATGACGCTGAAGCACCATTCAATGATCTTAAAGGCAAAAAAGTTGTGAATATCGCCATGATGCCAGTTCAACAAGGGCCATGGGTCTACAACACGAAGTCACTCAGCAAAGACGATCAAGATAAGATTGCCAAGGAATTCACTTCCAAGGAATTTGCACAAAACAAAGAAATCTTCTCTGAAAAAGATTCCAAAACACCAAAGCTCTTCCCTAAGAAGTCAGAAAAAACACAATTAGTCTCAGTTGATGATAACTGGTATGCCCCAACTCATAAGTTGGTTGGTTACTAAAATTATCATTAATCTGGATTAACGAAAGGACATGCTATGCTCAAGGTAAACCAACTAGATAAAACATATGGTCAAGACAAGCACTCACTCAAGTCTGTCAGTTTCACGGCCCAACCTGGTGAAGTCACCGCAATTATCGGTCCGTCAGGGGCAGGTAAAACAACAATTTTACGGAGTGTCAATCAGCTTATTCGAGACGATGGTGGTCAGATTTTATTAGACGACCAAGATATTCGTCAAGCAAATAAAGCAGAATTGCGTAAAATTCGTCATCATATTGGGATGATCTTCCAAAATTATAATTTAATCAGTCCACTAACTGCACTTGAGAACGTCTTGCATGGTCGTCTAGGGGCTAAATCAACCTTGGCTGGCATGTTCGGTCTATACAGTACCGCCGAAAAGACTGAAGCGTTGGCATTACTGGCCGAGGTTGGCTTAAAAGATTACGCGTATCAACGTTGTGATCAATTAAGTGGTGGTCAGCAGCAACGGGTGGGTATCGCCCGTGCCTTAATGCAACATCCTAAAATGATTCTTTGTGATGAACCGATTGCTTCCCTAGATCCTAAATCAACAAAAATCGTGATGGATATTTTAAGAAAATTAGCTCGCGAGAAAAAATTAATTATCCTAATTAATTTACATCAAATTGATATTGCGATGTCTTATGCAGACCACATTATCGGTATCAATGATGGCGCAATTGTTTTCGAGGGGCCGACTGCACAAGTCAACGACGCTGTCTTGCAAAAGATTTATCGTCAAGCGACTGAACAGAAAGCTAAGGTAGCGGCGAATGAAGCCTAAATATACCTCACCTCAACAGTTTTTCCGTCAGCGGCGAACACGAATGGGAATCGTTTTTGCCATTTTACTCGCCATCTACTTGGGTTCAGTCTTTTTAGTTAAGTTTCAAACATTCTCGTCACTGGCACAAGTTCCAGCCGGATTAATTTGGCTTTTTAAAACTTTCATCCCTAATCAACACACGACAACTTATTTAGGCCCAATTTTTTATCAACTTTGGCGCACGCTAATTGTTTCAATTTCTTCAACAATTTGTGCGGCAATTCTGAGTCTAATGTTTGCGGTATTGGGAGCGAAAACAACTAGCCCTAATCGTGGGTTTCAATTGACAGTTCGTTTTGGCGCTTCGTTGTTGCGAAACATTCCAGTCGTTGCCTGGGCAATGATTCTGCTGTTTTCCTTTAAACAAAGCGACTTCACGGGTTTTCTCGCCCTATTCTTCATGACGCTTGGGTACTTGACTCGCGCTTTCACTGAAACCATGGAAGATTTAGATGCTGAGAAATTACAAGCGTTACAAGCTGTCGGTGCCAACTATTTCCAATGTGTTTTCTGTGGTGTCTTACCTGAAGCGGCTAGTACCATGACAAGCTGGGTGCTTTACATGATTGAAAACAACATTCGTGATGCTACCCTAGTTGGACTTCTAACAGGGACCGGTATCGGCTTCTTATTCAGCCAATATTTCAAGAGCATCCGCTATGATGCTGCTGGTCTAATCGTGTTACTAATTGCTGTTTTGGTGATTGTTCTAGAGTTAACCTCAACGCAAATTAGGAGGGCTATTGCATGATTGAAAATTCATCTTCGCAACCAAACACGATTAAACCCAAGGTTCCCAATACTGAACGAATCTCACTCATGACCAAGCCTCGGCTAATTTTAAGAGCTGTGCTGGCTGTGCTAGGGTTAGTCACCGTCTATTCATTGGTGACGATTGATACCGCTGGTTTAAAGTTGGGCGATGCCTTTCATAGTTTAGGCATCAATTTAAAGGCCATGTTCCTTCAACCCAATGTTGGTCAAGATTCTTGGGGCGTCTTGTTAAAGGCACTTTCAACCAGTATCGCACTAACAATTTTAACAACCCTGCTCGGTGCCTTGATTGCCTTTTTCATTGCAGTTTTTACTGCCCGCAACTTATCACCAAATTGGCTCGCTAACACGTTAAAAGCTGTCATGGCCTTTATTCGGTCAATTCCAACGATCATCTGGGTACTGATCTACTCCGCAGTGATGGGGCTAGGTGCAAACGCAGCTGTCGTTGGACTGACTTTCCATAGTATTGCCTACTTGGTTAAAGCTTACTCAGAAAGTATTGAAGAAACGCCTCAAGCAACGATTGAAGCTTTAAAAGCTAGTGGTGTGCGCTTTTGGCCAATTATTTTTCAAGCAATATTGCCTTCGATCGTCCCTGCACTGCTAAGTTGGACCTTCATTCGTTTTGAAATCAACTTTGCGAATGCAGTGGCGGTTGGTGCAGCTGCTGGTGCGGACGACATTGGTTACTATCTCTTTATGGCAAGTGGTTTTTACTTCAACTTCCATGAAGTCGGCTTGATTGTCTACCTGTTATTAGGATTTGCAATCATTCTCGAATTGATTTCGATGCGCTTGCGCGGACATTATTTAAAGCAAAATTAGTTTGCTAAGTTTAAAGGAGTTTTTTTAATGACAATTCAAGCAGTTATTTTTGACTGGGCCGGCACGACAATTGATTACGGCAGTCGTGCACCAATCGTTGCTTTCCAACAAGCTTTTGCAAACGTTGGAATCGAAATTACCGCAGCTGAAATTCGACAGGATATGGGGTTAGACAAGTATACTCATATTCAAAAAATTATTAGCCTTCCAGCGGTTCAAAATGATTGGCAAGCACGTTTTCAAGTTTTACCCACAGCTGATGACTGTGACCGAATTTTCCAAGATTTCAAATCAATTTTATTAGCAACTTTAACTGACTTTGCCCGGTTAAAACCCGGCATGGATGCCGTTATTGCTTACTTAACGGAACAACATATTCCTTACGGTTCAACCACTGGTTATGACGAAGAAATGTTAGCAACTGTCTTGCCAATTGCGGCAAATCAAGGCTACTGCCCGACGGTTAACATTACTTCGGCTCAAACAAACGGTATCGGTCGCCCAGCTTCAGCCATGCTGGAACTGGCTTGTGATCAACTGGAAGTCACTGACTATGCCAACGTGGTTAAAGTGGGTGATTCAATCAATGACATTCTTGAAGCACAAAACGCGGATGCCATTAGTGTTGGACTCATTGACGGTAGTAATCTCATGGGACTATCTCAAGCAGAATTCGATGCGTTAACCAACACTGAACAAACCGAATTGCGGACTAAAGTTGCCATGCAATACGAAACTGTTGGCGCAGATTATATTCTTCAGTCAATGGCCGATCTACCAACACTCTTAACAACGTTGAGTCAACCAGTTACCGACTCGGAATAATCAGTTAAAGGAGATTTTATGAAACAACCTTATTTATTACTCACACCGGGCCCATTAAGTACCACGCCAACCGTGAAAGCTGCCATGCAGATTGACTACTGTACATGGGACAGTGATTATCGTCAAGTTACTGAAACCATCCGGCAACAAATCTTAACCCTGGCGAACGCGAGTGCTGATAATTACACGACCGTCTTATTACAAGGGAGTGGCAGCTACGGGGTAGAAGCCACGATTGGCACGGCAATTCCTCGTAAAGACGCCGTTTTAATGGTAGCTATCAATGGGGCTTATGGTCACCGGATCAGTGAAATTGCAGATTATTATGCCATTCCACATGTTGACGTCGTCTTCGGTGAAGATGAGATTGTTGACCCCGACCGGATTGCGGACGCCTTAACCGCTCATCCTGAAGTCACCCACTTTGCGACGGTGCATAGTGAAACGACGACCGGTATTCTTAATCCGATTGAACAACTCGTGCCACTGTTAAAAGCTCGCGGCATCATTTCAATCATTGATGCGATGTCCAGCCTCGGTGGCGTCCCAATTGACGTCGATCAATTGGATTGCGACTACTTGGTCAGCAGTGCCAACAAATGTGTTCAAGGGGTCCCCGGCTTTGCATTCATTATCGCTAAGCAAGCTGAACTAGCTAAAACTGCTGGCAATGCGCGTTCACTGAGCTTAGACCTTTATGCGCAGTGGCAGGCCATGACATCGCAACCAGGTAAGTGGCGATTTACATCCCCTACTCACGTGGTCCATGCCTTCGCACAAGCATTAAATGAACTTGATTTAGAAGGTGGCGTTGCGCCACGCTATCAGCGCTATCACGAGAGTCAATCCCGGTTAAGTGCTGGTATGCAAGCATTAGGTTTTGACCTAGTCATTAACCCAGCCTTTCAGGGGCCAATCATCACGTCCTTTAAATATCCAAACGACAGTTTTGATTTTGCTGACTTCTATCAGTTCATTAAGGAACGTGGCTTCGTGATTTATCCTGGGAAAGTTTCCAACATTCCAAGTTTCCGCATTGGGACGATTGGTGACGTTGACACCACTGACATTAATCGGTTACTTGCGATTATCAGTGACTACCGCCAACTAAACCCATAACTCAATTGTAATCAAAAAGGTCCTTATCAACTGACAGTGAAATTGTCAGTTGATGAGGACCTTTTTTAGACTTTATTTACGATCATCATAGCCGTTTGGATGCTTTTGAGTCCAAGTCCAAGCAGTTTTGATAATTTCAGTCACATCATCATAATTAGGCTTCCAGCCAAGTACTTCGCGGGCTTTGTCACTCGCAGCGACCAATGAATCTGGGTCACCAGGACGCCGTGGGGCAATTGCCGCCGGAATCGGTTGACCAGTGACCTTGCGAGCAGCCGTCAACATTTCTCGATTAGAGAAGCCGGTAGATGAGCCGAGATTAAAGGCATTGCTATCATGACCCTCAGCCAAATATTTCAAAGCTAAGATATGAGCATCTGCTAAGTCCAACACATGGACATAATCACGCACATTGGTCCCATCAGCGGTGTTGTAATCATCACCGAAGATCTTCAATTCATCGCGTTTGCCTTGAGCGACTTGCAAAATAATTGGAACAAGATGTGTTTCAGGGCCATGGTCTTCACCAATACTCCCGTCTGGTTTTGCACCAGCCACGTTAAAGTAACGTAGTGCGACAAACTTGATGCCATAAGCCACATCAGCCCAGTGCATGATCTGTTCCATCATTAATTTGCTAGCACCGTAAGGGTTAATCGGTTCTTGTGGATCAGTTTCTTTAATTGGAATTTGCTTAGGCGTGCCATAAGTTGCAGCAGTTGATGAAAAGACAATTCGTTTAACATCATGTGCCTGCATAACTTCTAACAGTGTAATCATGCCACCCGTGTTATTATCGAAATATTTCAATGGTTTAGCCATCGATTCTGGCACAATTGAAAAGGCGGCAAAGTGGACAACCGCTTCAATCGTTTCTTGATCGAAGACCTGCGTTAAAAAGGTTTTATCGCGTACATCACCCTGATAAAATTTAGCAGCACGATTGATAGCAGCCAAATGACCAGTTACCAAACTATCAACGACCACGACGTCTTGGCCCTGTTCAACCAACCGATCGACCATATGCGAACCGATGTAGCCGGCTCCACCCAAAACAAGAATTGACATAATGAACCTCCCTTTGATTATGCTCTAATCATAGCATAATCGACTGAACTTTCGGCTTAAAATTTACCCAAAAAAGGCTGAGTTTGGATACTCAGCACTAATTAAGTTATTTAATTGGCGCAGCTAACGTCTGCCATTGAATCGACACTTCACAACATTTTTCGTCCCCTAAACGAATCCGGTGACTCGTCGTGACTTCTGCGTCACTCGTCGCGGGCAAGATATTAACTTCAGCCGTAACGACGTGACCATACTGCACTTCATTTTCATAGCGCACATCGACGTGCTTTAAGTTATGTTGCAATAAAAACTCGGCCGGTAACGTATCTAATAACCAGTCAAAATAATGGGCATTATTGACATGCCGATTAGGGTCAATATCAAAAAAGCGGACTTGATAAGGTTTACTAATAGTCGTTGGTGTCGTTTCAAAACTTATCGGTCGTGGCAAACGTGGAATCCGTTTGGTAACCTCAGAATTGTATGGCGCTACTAAAGCGGGATCAATTTTGACAATGCGCCGCGTGGTTTGACTCATGGTGACCCAAATACTCGTAATATAGGCCAAGTCATTCCCGGCATCGTCACGAATCCAGAATTCCCGGAAAGCAAAGTAGGGATTGTAGGCTGACCCCCGGACTGCAATGGTCACCACTTCATCTAAACGTGGCATCCGTGTAATCTCAATGGCGTACTGGGTAACGACCCAGCCAACCCCATGTTGTTGAACAAAGGCAGTCGTCAACCCGAGATCATCACTTTGATCTTGAGAGCCCAAAATGGCGATATTGATCAAAGTGGTCAAGGTTGCGCGTCCGGTTCGATCACATTCATAATAAGTTAAGCGGTGTTTTTCAGTAAAAACTTTTGCTTGCGCACCTAAAGCTGCCATTGAACGCTTCACATCCTCTAGTTAATATCGTGAAACTCGTTGTAAACATCCTGACGTTGTCGCTGCCGCCGTTTAGCAATTTCTTTGATCGCGGCATTGGGTTTACTCCCGGCCGCGATTAACGCCTCTACTTGGGCTTTAATTGGTAACTCCGCGAGTTCATCCGTACTTTTTGGTTCTGGATCATTCGGGTTGCCACTAATTAAGAGAACAAATTCACCCTTTAATTGATGATCATGCGACCAGACGACCATTTCAGCCAGTGTGCCGCGCGCAAATTCTTCATAACGTTTTGTTAACTCACGACAAGCGACAATTTGGCGGGTCGGTTCACAGACTTTTGCTAAGGCGGTTAAGGTCTTAGCAACGCGAAATGGCGATTCATACAAAATTACCGTTTCACGATGCTGTGCTAAGGCGGTTAATGCGTCAGCTTGGTCATGCTTCTTACGTGGCAAGAAGCCATAAAAATAAAATGGCTGTGGCACTAAGCCAGACGCAATCAGTGCAGTTAGCCCCGCATTGGCCCCTGGCAGTGGCACAACCGGGATTTGAGCCGCGACACAAGCGGCCACTAATTCCGTCCCAGGATCACTAATGGAAGGCATCCCAGCATCGCTCACTTGGGCTAAATTAGTTCCTGCTTGCAATTTGGCGATTAATTGGGGCAGCCGTTCCTGTGTATTATGTTCATGGAAGCTAATCTGCTTCGTTTCAATTTCAAAATGATTCAATAATTTTTGGGTATTACGCGTATCTTCGGCCGCAATTAAGTCCACGGCTTTTAACGTTGCGACGGCCCGGTAAGTCATATCTTGCAAATTACCAATCGGTGTTGGGACAAGATAGAGTGTGCCAATGCCACCGTGTTCGGCAAAACTTTGTTGCGTCTCCAATGAACTGTTCCCCCCTCGTTTTTAGGCCCGCTCACGGTCGCCATAAATCACTTCCAAGCAAAACACACATGATTCATCATCATCGCGCCGCTTGCCGTAAAACTGATTACAGACATGGAAGCCCTCATCATAGAGTTTTTCTAAATTTTGACGTGACTTAGAAAGGGGAGCGGTACCAGCTGGTTTTTTAGGCAATTCATTTTCAATTTCAACCATATGCTCACGCAAGTGTTCATTTTCAATCACGAGTTCAGCATTTTTTTCCAGCACAGTCGTCATATCGGCTCTTAGTTGCGCCATTTTTTCGAGCATTTGTTGCATCTGTTGTTCCATGTCACCGAAACTATCATATAAATCACGCTTATCCACACGCTCACCCTCTGCTTTCTATTAATTAAGCGTTTTTAAAAATCGGCCATAACTTTAAGGTCAGGCCTTCTAACACATTTTGAAAGCTGACATTACTAGCCAGTTGGCGTTTGGCGGTCAACGCTAATTCCGTCGCCTGCACCAACTGCTGATCCGTTAACCGGTCAGTCATCGTTTGTAATTGTTGTTGATATTGGCCAAAGCTGAGTTCTTCAACCGCATCCACTTGAAAATGTAATTGGAGTAAATCTTGAAATAGTGCCGCAATGAGATCCAATAACACTAATTGCTGGCCACTTTCCTTACCCAAACTAACCAAATTTGTCTGCACCGCGACGAAACTGCGGGGATCGCCTTTGACAACCTGTTCAAACCAACGCCACAGTTGTTCTACCGCATTGGGTAACCAATCGTCCACTAGCAACATCTGTGCCTGGCTGACACTATTGGTTAACTGTCGTAAAGTTTGCGCCGCCTGTGGCTTAATTCCGGCCGCTTCGAAGTTTTTCTGCAGTTCAGCAGCTCCCAAGGGCGGAAACTCGATAACTTGCGTTCGGGAAATGATGGTCGGTAGCATTAACTGCTTATTCGTTGTTAGTAAGAGCGCCGTCACATTACCACTAGGCTCCTCAATAAATTTAAGTAAACTATTGGCCGCACTCGCCGTCATCTTTTCAGCATCCGAAATGATAAATAGTTTGCGATTTCCTTCGACAGCACTTTTAGAAAATTCCGCTTTTAAATAGCGCACCTGATCAACATGAATGCTCTGACCCGTGGGTGCCACCGTGACAATATCTGGATGCTGGCCGTTGGCAATCCGCACGCACTCTTCACAAGTGCCATCCGGTTCACCATCAACCACATGTAGACAGAATAGCCGTTGGGCAATCCAGTGAGCCAGCTCAGTTTGGCCTGCGCCTTCCATACCCGTGAACAAGTAGGCATGTGCCAAGTGTTGCTGGGCAATAATATGTTTGAACGCGGCTAACAAACGCGGTTGTTTGGTCGTTAAAGTTGTTGTTAACGGCGCCGTTGCTGACATCTTAACCACCTCGGCTCATTAAAATTGATGGAACTGTTCAATTGGCAAAACAAAGACCGTCGCACCGCCGACTTGAACCTCAACTGGATATGCCGAAGCACCATCCATGGTGACATCCAAATTGACCGGTGGTGTCATAAATTGGTCGCGCGCATGACTGGTACTTTTAATCATTTCAAGTACCTCATCAACCCGATCATCATCAATACCAATCATAAATGTGGTATTCCCAGAGCGTAAAAAGCCCCCGGTTGTCGATAATTTTGTCGCGCGGACATTAGCTTCAATAAACTGACTGCTCAGCCGATTACTATCTTTATCTTGAACAATGGCAATAATTAATTTCATCATTTCGACTTCCCCTCGGTTGCGAAATACTGTGGTAACTGGGCTGTCATGACCGCAATGGCCTGGGCGACAACTTGATCCAGTGGTTGACTGGCATCTAAGCGCTTGATTCGTTCCGGATAGGCCGCCAAGAGTCTCAAGTAAGCCGCCTGGACACGATGATGGAAGCTCAATGCTTCCACATCTAAGCGGTTAATTTCATCTTGACGGTGCGTTTGGATTCGCTGAAGGCCAACTTCAGCATCAACGTCAAAATACAAGGTCAAATCCGGATTTAACCCTTCCGTCGCAAATTGATTCATTTCATACACCGCTTGTTCACCGATCCCACGACCAGCGCCTTGATAAGCAATTGAGCTGTCAATGTAACGATCACAAAGCACGAGTTTGTCCTGCGCCAAGGCTGGCAAAATTTTTTGGACGATGTGCTGACGTCGGGCTGCGGCGTATAACAACGCCTCAGTACGATCATCCATCGCGGTATTTTTTCGATCTAAAATAATTTTACGAATAGCTTCTGAGATTTGATTGCCACCCGGTTCGCGAGTCACAATTAATTGATCGCCTAATCGTGGCGCAATTTGAGCCACAATGGCATTCAAGGCGGACGTTTTACCAGCGCCGTCAGGTCCTTCAAAAGTAATTAATTTTCCAGTCAAAATTCCCAATCCCATCTAAAATACATAGTTGTCATAATTGTACTTGATTGTCTCGACCATGTCTAATGCGTTCACCACTAGTGAAGGTAGCCGGTCTTCTTATTTTACCGCATTCACCACTACCAATTGTGTTTTTTGATTGATTCAAAAAAACTTTACTAACGAAAAATGACGCCTAACCACACTTTTAGCACAAAAAAACTGCTGTCAATTTTCAGACAACAGTTAGGTCATTACTATTTATCAATCACAGAACGTTGGATTTCATTACCATGAACTTGTCGCAACCGGGCTTCTCGATATAAATACAAATACTTAACCCGCGCTAACGCTGTTTGTGTGACTAACTCGCTGGTGTTATTATCATAAATCGCTTTTTCGTTTTGTTTCGCACGATCCCAATCGACCTTGGCAGCATTCAGCGACTGTAAGAGTTGTTCATCATAAGTTGCTTTGGGTTGCTTGATCTTCTGGTGCCGCTTAAATAATCCTCTCGCCATGACTTACATCTCCTGACGGCCTTCAACCGCCTTGAATAAGGTCATCTCATCCGCATACTGAATATCACTACCAACCGATAACCCATGTGCCAACCGGGTCACTTTGATGCCCGCTGGTTTCACCAACCGCGAAATGTACATCGCGGTCGCTTCACCTTCTGGCGTGGCATTTGTCGCAATAATCACTTCTTTGATCGCATCATTTCGTTGCAATCGTTTCAATAAGCTTGCGATGTTGATATCTTCCGGACCTTTGCCATCTACCGGAGACAAAACACCATGTAAGACGTGATAGAGGCCTTGATATTCTTTGATTTTTTCCATCGCCATCACATCTTTAGCCTCTTCAACGACCAAGACGGTACTTTGATCCCGAGACTTATCCTTACAAATCACGCAAGGATCATCTTCGGTAATATTTCCACAGATGCTACAAAAATGTAGATCACGCTTGGCGGCCACGAGTGACTTGGCAAATTCCGTCACATCGTCACCGGCCATATCAATGGTATAAAAGGCTAGCCGGGTAGCGGTCTTACCACCGATACCGGGCAATTTCATATAACTATCAATTAATTTTGCAATTGGTTCTGGATATTGCATCTCACTACCTCACGACCGTTTTTTTACTGTAACCCCTTAGTATACTTACCCATTGTACTTTGCGTTTGGGTATCAATTTGTGCTAAAGCGTCATTAACCGCTGCCACTACAAGATCTTGGAGCATGTCAACGTCATCTGGATCAACCGCTTCTGGTTTAATGGCGATATCTTGCATCTTTTTATCACCAGTAAACGTGACGGTCACCATGTCATCTGGTGCTTTACCAGTGAAGGTCTCCTCGTTTAAAGCAGCTTGCTCCGTTGTCATTTGTTGCTGCATCTTTTTCATTTGTTTCATCATATTTTGCATATTTCCCATACCACGCATCATTAGTCATCAAATCCCTTCAACTTAATCTGGTTTTACTTCTACTAAATCACCGAAACGCTTTTCGGCTTCATCAACCACTGGGGCCTTTTGTGGCGCTTGCTGCGTTGCTGCCCCTTCAGGTTGATGAGTTGTTAAATAATCTTTACGCAATTCTGGCCACTGTTCTTTGGGAACACAAACGATTTTTGGTGCCTGACCCATCAACCGGTCTAAACCATTACCAAGTGCATCCATTAAGACTTGATCATCAATCGCCTTTTGATATAAGAAAGCATAATCAAAGGCGACGACCACGCCTTCACCACTCGCGGCAACCGGTTTAGCAACATGCATTAAGGCCCGTTGCGTCACACTCAAGATCGACATTAAGTCTGCCCAGACGTCGCGCACCTTCAGCAAATCATCTTTAGTCGCTGCACCCAAAATCGGATAAATTTGGCTGACATTGACTTTTTTAACGACCGGTCCAGTTGTCGAGCGTGCCCGTGCCGGCTTCGCTACCGCCGCTGACCCACCAGTTGTTTTGAGCGTCGTTAACTCACTCTGCAACTGATCGACCTTGGCGGCCAGCTTTTGAATTGTTGGATCATCCGGATTAGTTGCAGCCGTGGCTTCCGTCCTAGTAATCGGCTTAGCCGTCTCCAATTGAGAAAGCTTGACTGTCAGCACTTCCAAATAGACATCTGGGTGGGTCGTAAACCGCATCTGCTGTTGAACGTCATTCAATGTTTTAATCATCTGATACAAAACTTCCGCGTCAATCTGTTTTGCAAAGTCTGCAAAGCGCTGGTCATCTTCACCCATCGCCACGCTATCGACCATTTCAGGGGCTTGTTGATAGAGTAACACATCTCGCATATAGCTAATCAAATCTTCGATGAAACGGTTGGCATCTTTACCTTCTTGTAAAATTTGACGCATCGTTTCAAGTGCCGGCTTAGTCACATGACTCGTGACTTCTTCGACATAATCAGCCAACAGTTTTTTCGTCACACTTCCCGTTACCATCAAGGCATCTTCGAGCGTCACCGTATTATCACCAAAGGAAATGACCTGATCCAAAATGCTCAACGCATCCCGCATCCCACCTTCTGCCGCTTGCGCAATCACGCGTAAGGCCTTCTCATCATAATCAACATTTTTCTGCTGCAAAATGTAAACCATCCGCTCGTAACTATCTTTAGCGGTGATCCGGCGAAAATCAAAACGTTGTGTTCGCGAAATAATCGTTAACGGAATCTTATGTGGCTCGGTTGTCGCTAAAATAAAAATAACGTTAGCTGGTGGTTCTTCCAACGTCTTCAATAAGGCATTAAAAGCTCCTGTCGACAACATATGAACTTCATCAATAATGTAGACCTTGTAATCGGCCTGAGTTGGTGCATATTTGGCCTTATCACGGATGTCACGAATTTCTTCGACGCCATTATTCGACGCCGCATCAATTTCGATCACGTCATTCATTTGGCCCTTAGTGATGGCCTGGCAACTCTCACACTCATTACAAGGCTCACCGTCGACCAAATGATGGCAGTTAATCGCCTTCGCAAAAATCTTAGCCGCGGAAGTTTTCCCAGTTCCCCGTGGGCCAGTGAATAAATACGCATGACTCGTTTGGTGGGTCATGATGGCATTTTTCAAGGTCTGTGTAATCATCTGTTGCCCGACAATTTCATCAAAACGTTGGGGTCGCCAAACCCGATATAGTGCCCGATACATGCGAATCTTCCTTTCTATGGTTCAAAGTTATGTATAAGTCTGGTCCCACGACCAACCCCGCCCAGAAATAACAATTATGGCACAATTTTTGTCTTTTAAACGCTGGTTATAAACATTTACTTAAATAAAAAGCTCTCAACCGAATGGCTAAGAGCTGTTACATTTCATAAAAACAAAAGGCACAAGATGAAGCAAACTTAGTGCTGCTTCCTTCCGGACCTGACACGATTCGTAAATCCACCCTTGCCTTAAGGCCTTGCGGCAAATACTATAATACATGATTTATTAGTAGAATGCTAGCCATCAGCCTAATTTTTTTCAGCGGCAGCTCGGCGGGCTTTCTTTTCGGCCTTTTTACGCTTGCGAATTTCACGGAAGAAGTTTTCAAGCATTTCACCAGCAGGTCGGGCAAGCACCCGTTCATGTACGGCCACTTGGTGATTAAGCCGATTATCGCTCAACAATTGATACAAACTTCGCACCGCCCCGGCCTTTGGATCACGGGCACCGTAATAAATTTCTGGAATTCGGGCGTTAATAATTGCACCACAGCACATGATACACGGTTCCAAGGTGACATAAATCTGACAATCTTCTAGGCGCCAGCTGTGCAAATATTCGCAGGCTTCTTGAATTGCCACGATTTCGGCATGCAAAGTCGCGTCTTGACCATGTTCACGTAAATTGTGTCCGCGACCAATGATTTCACCATCATGCACAATCACGGCGCCAATCGGGACTTCACCAATCACGTTTGCCATTCTAGCCTCATGCAAGGCTTCAAGCATCCAAGTTTCAGCTTCTGTTGGTTTCAAACTATCCCTCCTTCACACTTTGCAAAATATAGTAGCCTTTATCCTTTTTAATAATGGTACAATTGCCAAATGTTGTAGTCATTAATTTCTTGGCCGAAGGGGCGCCTTGTTTCTTTTGCAGGACGACCGTTAACGTCCCGCCAACCGTCAAATGTGATTGCGCCCCAGTTAGCATCGCGTCAACCACTGCTTTGCCGGCCCGAACAGGTGGATTAGTCACAATGGCAGCATAGTCAGTCTTCGTGACGCCATCATAACAGTCCGACGTAAAAATGGTCACATTTGAAATTTGGTTTAAGTTCGTATTTTTACGTGCCAAGCTTAACGCCAACTCATTCACATCAACCATATCGACTTGACGGTCTGGCGACTGGTAAGCCAATGCCATGCCAATTGGCCCATATCCGGTGCCTAAATCTAGCAGATCTCCAGCCGGGAGTGCTGTCGGATCAAATGCCGATAACAATGTCCGCGAGCCGTAATCTAATGTTCGTTTGGAGAAAACCCCGTTATCCGTAGTGAATTTAAAGTCGTGATTAAAAATTTCAAAATTCCATTGCTTTTCGTCATGCACAACGTCTGGATTGTGTGTATAATAATAGTTGGTCATATTTATTTTCCTCTGAATTTATAGGCTAGTTCTATGATAACTGATTCCGAGAAATAACGACAATTTATTTAAAAAATTTAATTACGGTTAAAGGCCGTCACTAACACAATATCTTGTATTTCGGATTCATTCGACCTACAAGATGTTGTGTTTTTTGATTGTATTTTCCACATCTTGTTGTATACTAAATTTATCGATAAAAACGAATTAAGGGTGATCAATGATGAAAAAAGTAACCGTATTTACGAAGAATAATTGTATGCAATGCAAAATGACCAAGAAGTTTTTGACTGCTCATAACATTGCGTTTGAAGAAAAGAATATCAACACCAATCCTGAATATGTTGACTATTTAAAGAATCAAGGTTTCCAAGCGGTCCCCGTTGTCGAAATCAATGGCGAAAGCGCAATTGCTGGTTTCCGTCCTGATGCTTTAAAGCAGCTCGCTGTATAGTACCACCGCGCTTTTTTGCGTGGTTACATAGTTGCGATTCAACACTTATTTATAAGCGACCCACAATCAATAGGACCCTACTGATTGTGGGTCGCACTTTTAACCACAACTTTCAACACTAGATAGAAAGAGGAGTACTCATGACCCTAAAAAATTTAAAAGACGTCACGTATTACGATTTGAACAACGAAATTAATATTCCAGTTGATAATCAAATTCCGTTGAACAAAGATCAAGAAGCCCTAGCAGCTTTCTTGGATCAAAATGTGCGTCCTAACACAAAACGATTCGACAACTTAAAGGCCCGTTTTGATTACTTGATGGCTCACGATTATCTTGAAGAAGGTTTTGTCGAAAAATACGACTTTAGCTTCATCGAAGCCATCTATGACTATTTAAAATCACAAGACTTCCACTTTAAAACGTTTATGGCCGCTTATAAATTTTATGCTCAATATGCGTTGAAGACCGATAATGGCGATTACTATCTTGAAAACTATATTGACCGTGTCGCCATGAATGCCCTCTACTTTGCCGATGGTGACGAAAAGCTCGCCATGTCCTTAGCTGATGAAATGATTCACCAACGCTACCAACCAGCCACACCTAGTTTCTTAAACGCGGGGCGGGCACGCCGAGGCGAACTCATCTCATGTTTCTTAATTCAGTCAACCGATGATATGAATGCCATCGGTCGGACCATTAATTCAGCCTTACAATTGTCACGAATCGGTGGCGGTGTTGGGATCAACTTGAGCAACTTACGTGGCGCGGGTGATCCAATCAAGCATATTGACGGTGCTGCCAGTGGGGTGGTTCCGGTCATGAAATTATTAGAGGATAGTTTTTCCTATTCTAACCAATTAGGTCAACGTCAAGGTGCCGGCGTCGTTTATTTGAGTGTTTTCCATCCAGATATCATTGCTTTCTTGTCTGCTAAAAAGGAAAACGCTGACGAAAAGATTCGTTTAAAGACCTTGTCACTTGGTGTGACGGTTCCCGACAAATTTTATGAACTCATCAAGGAAGATGCCGACATGTATTTATTCAGTCCTTACGGGGTTGAACGTGAATACGGCGAACCATTCTCATACGTTGACATTACTAAAGAATATGACAATATGGTCAAGAATCCGAACATTAAAAAGACCAAGATTAAAGCCCGTGATTTGGAAAATGAAATCAGTAAGCTGCAACAAGAATCTGGCTACCCTTACGTGGTCAACATTGATACAGCTAACCGTGCCAATCCGATTGATGGCAAAATTGTCATGAGTAACTTATGTTCTGAAGTCATGCAAGTCCAAACACCATCACTGATCAATGATCAACAAGAATACGAAAAGCTAGGAACCGATATTAGCTGTAACCTCGGGTCAACGAACATCGTGAATTTGATGCAATCACCAGATTTCGGACATTCTGTTGAGGCCATGGTTCGTGCCTTGACCTTTGTGACCGACAACTCCAACGTTGACGTGGTCCCTTCTATTCAAAAGGGTAATCACCAAGCACATACGATTGGCCTAGGCGCAATGGGCTTACATGCCTTCTTTGCCAAGAACCAAATGGCTTACGGCAGTAAAGAAGCGGTTGATTTTACAAACATCTACTTCTTACTCTTAAACTATTGGACCTTAAAAGCTTCCAATGAAATTGCGCGTGAACGTCAGACCACCTTCGTTAACTTTGACAAATCAAAGTATGCAGATGGGTCATATTTCGATAAATATACTGAAAAAGCTTGGCAACCAAAGTTTGAAAAAACACAAGAACTTTTTGACGGTATTTTTATTCCAACTCAAGCAGACTGGGACGCTTTAAAAACAGCCGTCATGCGTGACGGTCTCTACCATCAAAACCGCATGGCTGTCGCACCGAACGGGTCAATTTCATACATCAATGATACGACCGCAAGTCTGCATCCAATCATTAATCGGGTTGAAGAACGGCAAGAAAAGAAAATTGGTAAGATTTATTATCCCGCTCCTTACCTATCTAATGATACAATAAACTATTATAAGTCGGCTTACGATACTGATATGCGGAAAGTTATTGACGTCTATGCGGCTGCACAACAGCATGTGGATCAAGGCATGAGTTTAACCCTCTTCATGCGTTCCACTATTCCAGCTGGCTTATACGAATGGAAAGACGGTCGCACAGATAAAATGACAACGCGGGACTTAAACATCCTCCGGAACTATGCTTATCGGAAAGGCATCAAATCCATCTACTACATTCGGACCTTTACGGATGATGATGGTGAAGTTGGTGTCAACGAATGTGAAAGCTGTGTAATTTAGAACATTAGATCACTAGGAGGACAACTGGTTATGGCAACAGACTTGGCTTATTACCAAAAACTTCTCAGTAATGGCAACTATAAAGCAATTAACTGGGATCGCGTTTCAGATGCAATTGACAAAAGTACTTGGGAAAAATTAACTGAACAATTTTGGTTAGATACCCGAATTCCCGTTTCTAATGATATGTCAGATTGGCGTAACTTGGATGACGATCATCGTTGGGTCGTTGGTCACGTGTTCGGTGGCTTGACGCTACTTGATACCTTGCAATCACAAGATGGCTTACAATCATTACGGCGACACGTGGTCACTTCACATGAAACGGCTGTTTTAAACAACATCCAATTTATGGAATCTGTCCACGCGAAGAGTTATTCAACAATTTTTGAAACTTTGAATACTCCCGATGAAATTAACGAAATCTTCGACTGGAGTGACAGTGAAGAATATTTGCAAAATAAGGCTAAATGGATTTACAAATTATATGATAATTTGGATGAAGACCCATTGAAACAAAAAGTTGCAAACGTCTTTCTAGAAACTTTCTTATTCTATTCTGGTTTCTACACGCCACTCTTCTACTTGGGACATAACCAATTACCAAACGTCGCTGAAATCATCAAATTGATTCTTAGAGATGAAAGTGTGCATGGAACTTATATTGGTTATAAATTCCAAATTGGCTTTAAAGACCGTTCTGAAAAGCAACAAGCAGAATTCAAAGACTGGATGTTCGACTTCTTGTATAAGTTATATGAGAACGAAGAAAACTATATTCATTTAGTTTACGATCAAGTTGGCTGGTCCGACGAAGTCTTAACTTTCAGTCGCTACAATGCGAATAAAGCTTTGATGAACTTAGGGCAAGACGCCCTCTTCCCAGATACAGCTGAAGATGTTAATCCAGTTGTCATGAACGGGATTTCAACTGGGACTTCAAACCATGACTTCTTCTCACAAGTTGGGAATGGTTATCGTTTAGGCCAAGTTGAAGCCATGCAGGATACTGATTACGATATTGGTGAACCTGACGATTAATTAAGCTTAATTTTAGAGAGTGGGACAAAAGGCGGGTTGCTACCGAGCATAGCCTAGGAAACCGAATGATTGGGGTTTTCAATCGTTCGGTTTCCGTAGCTAAGCGGAGGTCGCAGTCTTTTGTTCCACGTTTCGACTGTAAATATTCGGAGCTACAAAAGCGGCTGGCGCAATGTGTGCCAGCCGTTTTTTTACTAATAACTGAAGGTTGAAAGGACAAAAGGGCTCGTAGACACTGTCAGATAGGCAACAAGCATTTTCAAATTAGTGACACTCCCGCTCCGGCAGGCAGAATCACTGTGCTATGGTGGGACAGCCGCAGCCATAGTACGGTCTGCGACTTCGATTCAAAGCCGACAACCCACGTCTTAGAATCGCCCTGTAAGATTAGGCGGCCAAGCCCCGCCGACCAATCTTACCGACACAGCACAACGATTCTGCCTGCCTGCGCTAAACCCTAACCTAAAAAACAGTTAAATTGGCTGGAAGTCGCCGCTGATAGTATCGGTGGTAAAGGTCAAGACGTTCCTTATGCTTGAACCGGTCCCACGGCCGTATGCTATCAGTGGCGACTGGAAGCGACCATGTCAACTAATTTTCATACCATAATCATTGACATGGCAGTAATTGTTAGCGATTTTGATCTTTCAACCTTTAGCTAATAAGATAAAATCATTTGAGCACTAAAATAATGTGACTCACGTTGATTGTGAGTGGTAATTTTATTCTGCAGGTTTTCTACAGGTTTGTTGCAGAATACCTGCAGCAAATTAATCCTTGGAATCACTAAAACTAAAAATACTCATCAGCTCTCAAGTAACAATTATTAAATTTAATGTGTATGGAGCTGACGATAAAGATAAACCAGTATATATCAAGAATGATTCCTGAATTATTGCGCCGTTTTATTAACAGTTCTCAAAATTAATGATAATAAGTCTATACAAGATTAAGTGTTAGCCAATTAGAAAGGTGATTATTAATGGCAATTCATAATATTTGCGTCTTCTGTGGTTCAAATTCTGGTTTAGATCCCAAGTTCGCCGATAAGACCCGAGCACTGGGCACTTATTTGGCCCAAAACGATTATCAACTCATTTATGGTGGTGGTAATCATGGTCTCATGGCCGACGTTGCCGAAGCGACTTTAGCAGCTAACGGTCGCGTCATTGGCATTATCCCCCACTTTTTAGCTGCCAAGGGCTTAGCACTAAAAACCGTGACGACATTTGTAGAAACCCAAACGATGAGTGACCGAAAAGAAAAAATGCTGCACCTTGCAGATGCCTTCATCGTTTTACCAGGTGGCTTCGGCACTTTTGAAGAATTTATTCAAATGCTCTCATGGAGTCAAATGGATATCCATCAAAAGCCAATTGCGCTTTATAACATCGACGGTTTTTACGATCCAATGGTAACGATGATGCAAACCGCCACCAAATACGGGTTTGCCCCGCAGGAAAACCTTGACCTCTTCATTGACGGTCATAACTTGGACGAAATCTTTAGTGGATTCCAAACCTTTAAACACATTTTACCGCCCAAATATACTAACTAATGCCCCCCATCCGGGATAGCAGGTAAGATTGACTGCTTCCGGATAGTTGGTCAGACAATTGAAAGGCAACCCAAATAACGCCGACACGTAAAATTGTGTCGGCGTTATTTAGTGCGCTTGAGAAACTTAAAAAGGACCACTACCCTATGTCAGTATCAGATGCGCCTAAATGAGCCACGTGCTATCAGTCAAAATTCTTGTGCCACATTAGCTTAAATAACCCAGACGCCAACGGCAAATAGGAGCGGATAAGCAATGAAAAATAACGAGGCACTCTTCACCGTAGTCATGAAAGTTTGCCGCTTATTTTGAACAGCGAAGAACGGCCGCATGCCTAACCACATCAACGGCAATAATAAGCTGACAAGCCCGGTAATCGCCGGCGCCAATTGTAACCACCAGTTAACTAACGGCCACAAGCTCCCAATCACTAAGAAAGCTTGGATCAACTTAACCGAACCAGGCTTCCCTAAATAGTAAGCCAGCGTGTAACGCTGATTTAGAATATCTTCATCGCGATCAGCAGTATTATTCGCCAATTGAATGGTGAAGAAAATCAAGGTCAGCGGTAGACAGAGTAAAAACGTCACCCCCACCGTCGCCCAAGTTAACGGCTGCACCCCATAAGTCGAAACGACCACACAGGTTAATTGAATTAGGAACGCAATCGACAACGCCACCACCGTTTCACACCACGGCGTCGCGTTGATTGGATGCGGACCAGCCGTATAAAAAATACCAATCACATAGCCGATTAGACCTAATACTAAAACGAGCCAGCCAGTGCGTAAGACGAGCCAGATTCCAGGTAACAATGACAGCCCGTATAATGCCAGGGCCAAACGTCCCACGCCAGCCACTGGCAAAGCTAAACGGCCAATCGGATTTGTTTTAGCCGCGTAACCAGCCCGGTCATGCGCATGTAAATAGTCATAATAATTATCAGACACATTCACTGCCAGATCGAAAATAAAGACCGCCACTAAACACAAGCCCACATTCAGCCAATTAACGACCCCGACTCGATACTGCGCAATTGCCACACCTAACACAAACCACATGATATTTAGTGGTGCCGTGTAAATCTCCGTTAACTCATAAAATACGGACCAAGTTAACCAACGTCGCATTTCAAATTCCCCCAATTCAACACTAATTAACATTTATCCTACACGATTTAATAACAGTTGACGATTATTTTGAAACTTTATCCTAAAGGTTAAAAGACGAACAGTAGCTATCAATCCCAATTTAACAATGGTTATAAGTGAAATACTAATTCAGTAGTAGTCGCTTCTAAGCTAAACTCATGGTGAACGCTCCGTCAGCCAGAATCGTTGTGCTCTGGGGGACAGTCCCAGCCAAAGGAAGGTCTGTGACTTCGATTTAAAGCCGATAACCTACGTCTTTGAATCGCCCTGTAAGATTGGGCGGTCAGGAACGCCGGCCAATCTTACCGACACAGCACAACGATTCTGCCCGTCTCCGCTAAAGCCTAACCTAACACTGTTAAATTAGCTGGAAGTCGCCGCTGATCCCATCGGTCGTGACCGTGGCGTTGGGTCGGCATGTTTCTTGCCGGCGTTACGCCACGGACGGTCCGGGACACTTGCGATTTTGGCAAGCGTTCCGGGCGAGGACCAAGACGGTTCTCAGGCTTGATCCGGTCCCACGGCCGCATGTTATCAGTGGCGACTGGAAGCGGCCATGTCAACTAATCTTCATGGCCTAATCATTAACATGGCAGTAGTTATTAGTCATTTTCATCTTTCAACCTTTAGACTTTGTCCGCAAAAAAAAACGGTTAGAACCGTTGTCAGGCCCTAACCGTTTTATTGACACTTAATTAGTGACGGATCGTATTTTGAATCCATTTGGGTAGCAAAATACTGTGGTGACTACCATGTTTTTTCGTCCGCGTATTCACAACTTGGAGCAACTGTAAAATCGTAAAGATTAACGAATTGCGTTTGCGATAAGCAATATACTTCGGCGCCCAATCCGTGACGTATTTTTCTTTGTATGACCGCAGTCCTTGGAACCCATATAACTGATAGCCATATTCATAAATTAAATGCGCAATCTTTTCTTGAATGAAACTGTATCGTGAAATCCCGACACCGGCTAACGGGGCCATCCCCATATTGAAGTAGGCATAGCCTTGGTCCCGCGCATCTTCAAACAAATGGACGAAGACCGTATCCATAATACCAGATGGCGCCTCATCACTGGAACGCATCAAATCAATTGAGGCCACCTGATCATTGCCTTGTGGCATCAAATTCGCAAAGGCCACAATTTTGTGTTGCGGATCGTAAACCACGGCGATCGGCGCCTGATTCAAATACGTTTCATCGAAAAAGCCTAGCGAGAAGCCTTTCTCAGATTCACCATGCAACCAGCTCTCAGAAACCGCGCGTAATTCTGCCATCGTCTCGGTCGAAAATGGTGGCTTGATCACAGCAAACTCATAATGATCCCGAGTAAATTTATTCATCAAGGCCCGCTCACCACGGAGGCGTTTCCCCGCTAAGCTAAACTCAGCTAATCTAACGTGACCTTCCTCGCCAGTTTTAATGAAGTCAAATCCCATTTCATGCAATCGCATCGTTAACGTCTCATTGATTTCATAAAAGACTAACGAACAGCCATCACTGTCAGCATCGTCCATCAGCTGTTCTAAGGCCGGCTGCAAATAAGCCTGGTTACCAAACGGCTCGCCCATTAAAATCAATTTATCGGCCTTCTGTTGGTATAGAAAAGCTAACTGATCAACCCCATCGACTTGATAGTAATAAACCAACTTGTCATTTAAAAAGGCCAAATGTGAAATCTCATTGCCACCAAATGTCGAAATTAGCGTTTTAATCCGATCAGTATCCAGCTTACCGCGCAAGCGTGGATTATGCCCGCGCGCTAAATACCCGTACATGGCGACCAAAATTAACGCCGCCAATACTAAGCCAATGACGCCAAAGAGCCATAATTTTTGCGATGGAAAGAATAAGGCTTCCGGGACCGCATGCCGATGATGAATTTGGGGGGCATTATAGACCCCGACAATGGTATACAAGACGAAGGTCACCACATACACGCAACCGACCCAGAGTGTCTGTCCCCATGAAAAGGCCAAACGCTCACGATAATAGGCGCGATGCGACAAGGGCACTAAGGCCAAGATGACCACTAAGAAAATAATGAACTTCATCGAAATCGCATCATACACCACTAACCAGCGAATCGTATTCAAAATAGCTACCAACAGAATAATCACCGTTGGCCAAAACGCCCGCTTAACGCGGCCAGCGGTTCCTAACCCGGCCCCAATTAAGAGAAACGCCATCACAATACTACTTGCTTGATTAATAAAAAAGAACGTAAACGGATAAACTTGTAAAAATAACTTATTGTTATAAGCAAAGTTAGGCACGGTCGACATCAACAACATCATGAACCCTGATAAATATAAAAACAAGGTTAACGCCAGCTGTGCAACCCGTTGCAGCGCAATTTTAGGTAGTCCCTCTAAACGGACATTTAGCCGATGACCCGTATCATGAATAAATAAGGTCAGGCCGATGGCGAACGGAATAATATAATAGAATAGTCGGTAGAACAACAACCAGGCCACAGCATCCGGACGCGACACGCCCACGGCTCCGAGACCAAAAATCATGAACACATCAAATGACCCAATCCCACCAGGAACCATCGAAACTTCCCCGACTACTGAGGCAATCACGAATAACGGCACCACGGCAGCGAAGTCGATTGGCAATTGCATAAAGTTCCCAATCAAGAGGAAGAACAAGACACAGCCCGTCCATTCCCCAAAGGAACCACTCAATAGCCGCACCACATTATTTAAAGTCAGGCCTTCAAAAAATTCTGAATCATTGACGCGCGTGAAAATAAATATCGCTGGAAAGTATAAGGCGCCACCAACTAACCAAATCCAGTAACTATCATAGACGCCACCAATTCGGAAAACATAAACTAAGACTAATGAAATCATGCAATACAGCGATAGACCAGAAACTAAGAACAGCGCAATTTTAGAGATTGCAAACACGATCTGCTTTTTAGTCGCTTCTTTATTATAAAAGTTCGCCCGCAATGACGCGCCCAGCACACCACCAAAGCCACCAATATTAGTGAAGGTGTTCGTAATCCAGCCGGCCTTTAAAATATAAGCCAGTGAGTAATGATTAGGCAGAAATTTAGTGATCATCACGTCGTAAGTGAGCATAGGCGTCACCGCCACAATCCCAATAATCACCATACTTAATAAATGCCACCAAGATTGTGACGCCAAGGCAGTGGCTAATTCAGCGCCACTAACTTCCTTCGCAATTTTGCCGACTTCAGTAATGACGAATAGCAGGACTGAAAAAATAAACAGCGCTTTAATGAGCCCCATTCGTTTAGTCAATACCGCCCCCATTTTTCGTAAGGTCGCCTTCAAAAAACATTCCCCCAATAATCTAATTAGTCCCATTATCGCAAGCTTTCACCATTTATACAACCACTCACGGTTTGAGCTTAGGGTACTTAATTATCTTTCGTTAGCCCCGTCATGCTTATCAACATCAGCCTGACGCTCATTCGCGTCTATCATTAAAAACTAATTATTATCAGCAAATTTATTTTAAAATAGTCTTTACCATTCGCTTTCCATGCTTGTATAATTTAGTTATTACTTATTGGAGGGGAATCATATGCATCTCAAGAAAAGCGCGCTACTGGTGCTATTAGGCGTCACACTACTCGGGGGTTGTAGTCAAACGACCACGCAAGCACCTAAATCAGTCGTCAAACAACAAGTGACGACGGTCAACAAGCGAACCAAAGCGGATGCCAACGCTTGGTCAGCAGCAAAGGCGGAGAGCCGGGCTAACGCGGCTTCGGCTAAAAAGTTAAGTGAACAGTCGTCCACATTAACTAAAGCAGACGATGAAGCCAGTTCACAAGCTAACGAACTCAGCGAGAGTCGTGAATCGGCCAGCTCTGCATCCGCCAAGGCGGCTAGCTCAGCTGCTGAAGCAGCTTCATCAACAGCCGCTTCACAATCCGAAGCCAATTCAAAGGCCGCTGCTAGTTCCGCCAAGGCCGCTTCAACGGCGGCAGCTGACACTCAGACGAGTTCTGCCAATCACGCCAACAATTTCTCGGGTGATACAGATACCGCTCAAACCGGACGGATCATTGGTAATAGCCGTTCCAAAATTTATCACGTTGAAACGCAACACAATTATCATATGGCCGGCAAAAATGTGGTCCAATTCAACACTGAGGCCGAGGCCCAGGCCTCTGGTTACCGCAAGTCAATGCGTTAAAACAATTTGGAGGAGTTATCAATGAAAGTATTTTTTGGACTAATCTTTTTCATCGCCGCGGCCTATTGGTCTTGGCACCTGACTCACGGCAAATCCTATCAAGGCCTTAACTGGCTCCGCCATAATTGGCAAGCTCTGATCTTGCTGTTGATCAGCTTTAGCTTACTAGGCGGTGTCATCAGTGGTTGGTTCTTACTGGGGCTCACGGGTTATTGGGGCTGGCACTTATTTAAACGACAAAACTATCGTGGTCTTCAGCTTGTTAAGCATGGTTGGCCAATCATCGTGCTACTTTTTACTATTTTAATCATGTTCGCGATACCTGGCACGGCAGACGCCACGCCAAAACCAACCGTTAAAGTTGAAACGGTTAAAAAGACGCATGCGATTACCGTCAAAAATGATCACAAGTTACAAGCCCTACAAAAGGCCAACGCAAGTTCTGCCAGTAGTTTAAAAACAGAAGCAAGCGATTTAACCAAAGAAAAATCAAAAGTTGATCAAAAGAAAGCGCAAAACCAAAAGGATGGCGCAACTAAGGCAACCGCGACCACGGCCGTTAAAGTTGGCGATAATCCGAGTGCCACTGACCTAGCCGATCGGACGTATGCGGGGGAACAAACGATTACCGTCAATGATAATCATCCGGCTTTCAGTCAAGATGACTTGTCAACCAGTCAAGGTGCTTGGCAACGTTATGGTAATTTGGATCAACTAAACCGTGTCACCGCGGCGAATGCACTCTTGAATCAATCCTTGATGCCGAAAAGCAAACGCGAACCACTCAACGTCGATCCAACTGGCTGGCGCAACAAAAAAATTGCCAGTGGTTGGTTATACAACCGCAGTCATTTAATCGGTTATCAATTGACTGGGCAAAATAACAACTTTAAAAACTTGATGACCGGGACGCGATCATTAAACGCCCCAGAAATGGTCACCTACGAAAATCAAGTGGCGGAATACTTAAAGGCTGATCCTAAGCACTATGTCCGCTATCAAGTGACCCCAATCTTTAAAGGCAACGACTTGCTTGCTCGCGGCGTCCAAATGCGTGGTCAATCCATTGGCGATGATACCGTTAGTTTCAATATTTATATTTTTAACGTTCAAGCCGGGATGACGCTGAACTATAGCGACGGGACTAGTCGGGTGGCTAATTAAGTCCGTTTTTTACTAACGAAGTGACTAAATGATCGTAAAAAAGCAGTTGTTGATGACTTGAGATAATTTTCAAGTCATCAACAACTGCTTTTATTATTATCCAGATTTGGCAAGTGCCTAAGCCTCACCGGTTATTCCCGCTTGATTTTCAGCAATCCAAGCCTTCAATGCCACACCAGTTCGTGACTTGGCAACATTAATGGCCTTACGCGGTGTGCCACTATATTGAATCTGCCCACCATAACGACCGGCGTCCGGACCAACATCAATTAACCAATCGGCTTGCCCAATGACCGCTAAATTGTGTTCAATAATAATCAACGAGTTACCAGCCGCCACGAGTTCGTTGAATAAGGTCAATAACCGATCGGTATCCTTGAGATGTAAGCCGGCGGTCGGTTCATCTAATAAATAAATGGTACCCTTTTTACCGAGTTCAACGGCGAGTTTCAAGCGTTGACGCTCACCGCCAGACAAGGTCGTTAGCGGTTGCGCCAACGTGAGGTAGCCTAGCCCAACGCGATCCAAATTCGTTAATGGGGTGGCTAATTTAGGGACGGCTTGAAAGAATTTCATCGCCTGCTTGACGGATAGTTGAAGCACCTCTGCAATATTTTTACCTTGGTACAGATATTGTAAGGCCGTCTCACTATATCGTTGCCCATGACACAGCTCACAAGTTTGCACCACCGGATCCATAAAGGCCATGTTCGTGATGGTGACACCCTTACCTTTGCATCGTGGACAAGCGCCTTTGCCGTTATAGCTAAACAAGCTAGTCCCAACCCGCTGATTGTCCCGGCTAAATAACTGCCGAATCTCGTCTAAAATACCCAGATAGGTCGCCGGTGTGGAACGAATATTTATCCCAATTGGGGTCTGGGCTAAATCAATATAATCGCCGGCTAGCTGACCTTTCAAAGCCGTGACTAAGGAAGATTTACCAGAACCAGCAACGCCTGAGATTACAGTCATGATTCCAAGTGGCACGGTCACATCAACTGCCTTTAAATTGTTTTGCGTCACATTTCGTAGCGCTAGTTCACCGGTTGGTTGCCGCTCAGCCCCCCAATGGTGCGGTTGCCGTAACCACTTACCGGTCAGCGAATCCGAGGCTAACAGTTCTGGATAAGTCCCGGTGAACGTAATTTTACCGCCACCTTGTCCAGCTAATGGCCCCATTTCGACCACGTAATCGGCAAAGGCAATCATCGCCGGATTGTGTTCAACAACCAAAATGGTATTCCCCTTTGCCTTTAACCGCGTTAACGCACGTTTGACCAGCTGAATATCATGCGGATGTAAGCCGACACTTGGTTCATCTAAAATGTAAACCATATCAACTAAGGCACTCGTCAAATACTTCGCAATTTTAATCCGCTGAGCCTCCCCACCGGACAATGAGCTCGTCCCACGATCAAGGGTCAAATACCCCAACCCAATATCGACCAACGACTGTAGCTTGGTACGCAATTCACGGACGACTTCCGTCGCTAAAGGTGCCGTAATCTGCTGTAAGAATATCAAGACATGGCGTAAATCCATCGCGGCGACTTCTGCAATATTTTGACCGTTGATACGATTCGTCAAAACTTCCGGCTTCAACCGCGTGCCATGACAGGCCGGACAAGCCTTGCGTGTCACGATCTCTGCAATGGCGTCACGATGGTGTTCTGCTTCCTTTTTACCAATCACCGAGCGCCGAATCCGTGGCACTACCCCTTCATATAAAGCTGTCCGGGGAAAGCCCTCACCAGGATGTGACAGCTTCTGTTGTGGTGCGTGCATCAGTAAGTCGTATTCGTCAGCAGTATAATCCTTGATTGGTTTGTCATCGTCAAATAGCCCGCTGGTGGCATACCGCCGCCAACGCCAAGTGTCAGGACCAAAGCTAACAAATGTGATGGCGCCTTGATTCAATGATTTATTTGGATCAATTAATTTTTTCTCATCGATGTCATCGACATAGCCTAGGCCCTGACAAGTTGGACACATTCCTTGTGGCAAATTAAATGAAAACGTATCGGAATAACCAATAAAAGGTTTCCCAATCCGCGAAAATAGTAACCGTAGTAACGAATAACTGCCCGTATATGTCGCCAGCGTCGAGCGGGCATTTTTACCTAAACGTTGCTGTTCAATCACAATCGCAACCGGGAGTTGTTCAATCTGACCAACATGTGGTTGCCCATATTTAGGCAAATATTGTTGTGTGAAACTAGGAAAAGTTTCATTTAACTCCCGTCGTGAAGCAGCCGCGATGGTATCGAATACGAGTGATGACTTACCCGAACCTGATAACCCAACAAATACCGTTGTTTCGTGTTTAGGTACTCGTAGATTGACGTGTTGTAAATTATTCTGTGTAGCATCCTTAATTTCAATGAAGCCCTGTTTGAAAGTTGGTTGCATCTCAACACTGCTCCTCTCATTACCTCGTCCAAAAACAGCTCTATTTCACCATACCACACTCTAAAATTTTTGGGTTATTCCGAATTCTGAGTCGGTGGCAGACTGCGGCACAGCTTAATCATTGATTCCAATTAAATGCCGTGAAAGCGATTGGTAGTTTTTTCACCGTCGGGCTTCGAAACGTCAGTTAACAAATATAACCCGATCACTAGCGGCACGACCACAACTATTTTACAAACCATTATCGGCAAACGTCCGAGTTAGCAGCCTTTGAACAGTCTCAGGTTTTGTTCGCTTTCATCAACTTTACAAAAGTAAACAAAATCAGAGGCATAATGAAACCATTTTTTTACATTGGCGCCCTATGATGTGTCAAAAAGGAGGAATGAATGATGAGTAAAAGATCTAAGACCCAACTATTCTTAGCAGCAGTTCTAATTGGGGGTGGCCTGCTAATCCTGGCACTATTTGCGGATTTGCCTATCAGCAATGCGGTCATTAATTACAACAGTCTCTTCGGTACACTTTTTCAAACTTTTGGTGAATTTGCCGTCTATCTTATTTTTGTCTTATGTGGTCAAATTGCCATGGCTTACGCTAGTCGCCACTTGGATGAGCCCTTATTCGCGGGAGGCTTATTTTTAGGTGGCCTTGGCCTATCCGCTTGGCAACTCAAACAATATTTGAACGAAATTGCCAGTTACGCTTTAACCGCTTTGCATAACAGCCACGTGGGCAAGCCAATCGGTCTAGCTAACAGCGATGCGGCCACCGCGGCGTTACCGGTCGGACAAGCACTAGCATTGTGGCTTGTCATCTACTTATTGATCACCGCTTTATGTCAATATTGGCTGCACCAACAAGATAATCAGCAGTTAACTAAATACTTGATTGTGGCAATCTTTGCGTCACTGACTGTCTGGTTTGCGCTCGAAGTTAACCTCGCCTTAAAAGATTTCTGGGGGCGCGTTCGTCCTTATGAACTCAACCACAGCCAGAACAATTTTACAGTTTGGACTCATCCTAACGGCGTCAATGGTCACAAATCATTTCCATCAGGCCATGCAATGGCGGGAACACTCAGCATCTTGTTTTCTTGGTTTGCTGTAAAACCAAAGACTAAAAAGATTCTTTGGATTGCTGGTGTGGTTTATGCCATCACCTTGGCTATTAGCCGGATCATCATTGGCGCTCATTTTCTATCCGATGTCACCTTCTCATTTCTATTGACCGCTGCCATTATCTTCGTCATGTCCGAATGCTACCATCATTTGGTCAGTGACGAGCAACAACTATAACGCAGCTCAACGATGAGCTAACGGTCCGTTACTTTTCAATCAGCCGGATATTGGCACAAAAAAAACAGCACCGCTGCAATCATCTTAAATGACTGCAACGATGCTGTTAATTTTTCAGAAAGGGGTGAATTACTTAAGCGTAACCACGCCACCAACTTCTTCAAGTTTAGCCTTGATGTCGTTAGCTTCGTCTTCTGAAACGCCTTCTTTAACGATTGAAGGAACGTTATCAACAAGACCCTTGGCATCTTTCAAGCCAAGACCAGTGATATCGCGAACGGCCTTAATAGCCTTAACCTTTTGGTCGCCAGATTCAGTTAATTCAACATCGTATGAATCCTTAGCTGCAGCAGCGTCGCCACCAGCAGCGCCAGCAACAGCAACTGGTGCTGAAGCTGAGACATCGAATTCTTCTTCGATAGCCTTAACTAAATCGTTTAAATCTGAAATTGATGCTTCTTTTAATGAAGCAATAATACTATCTTTATCAAAAGCCATTTTATGTTCCTCCATTTTTAGGTGAAAATTATTTTTTTGGTTGACACCAACAGCCTAAGCTGCGTCTTCGTCGCCCTTTTCAGCAACCGCCTTAACAGCGTATGCCACGTTACGAACAGGTGCTTGTAACAAGTTAGCGATAGTAGCCAATAATTCTTCACGTGATGGCATTGTAGCGTATTCTTGAATTTCGTCAAGCGTAGCGACTTTACCTTCAACCATCCCACCCTTTAATTGTAGGGCATCGGCAGTCTTTGCGAAGTTAGCTAAAATCTTTGCTGGAGCAATTGGATCTTCTTCAGAGAAGGCCACAGCAGTTGGGCCAGAAAAAACATCATTCATGTCAGCGTAACCAGCTTTTTCAGCGGCACGGACCATAACTTTGTTTTTAATGACTTCCATCTTAACACCAGCCTCACGTAATTGCTTACGTAAGTCAGTGACTTGTTCAACTGTCAAACCACGATAATCAACCACAATGGCAGATACGGATTTGTTCAATTGTTCTGTGACTTCTTCAACTTTTTGTGCTTTTACAGCAACAGTTTCTTTACTCAAATGATTCACCTCCCGGAATTTTTGTTCAGGGATTTATAAAAAAATCCCTATGTCCACCAAGACATAGAGAAAAAACAATGTCCTCGGCAGGTAGATTAAGGCCATATTGGCCGCCTGAGTCTTAGGTAGAGATATTACTTAACCTCTAGTAATCTATCACAGATCACCCACGGGGTCAATTGTTTTCAGAAACTAGTCCCTAAAATGATGCTAAGTCAACCCGTACAGCTGGTGTAAAGGTTGAAGTAACGACCAAGTTTTGGACGAAAGTCCCACGTACTGAGGCTGGACGAGCTTTAGTGATGGTTTCTTCAATGGTCTTGAAGTTACCAACCAACTTGTCAGTATCAAATGATACCTTGCCAACAGGAACGTGCACATTACCATCACGGTCGGTCCGGTAAGTCACCTTACCAGCTTTTGAATCGTTAACCGCTTTAGCAACATCCATTGTAACCGTCCCAGTCTTAGGGTTAGGCATTAATCCTTTAGGACCAAGTACCCGACCTAAACGACCAACTTGGGCCATCATGTCTGGGGTTGCGATTGCAACGTCAAAGTCTAACCAGCCATCTTGAATCCGGCTAACTAAGTCGGCTTCACCAACTACGTCAGCACCGGCTTCTTCAGCTTCTTTGGCTTTGTCGCCTTTAGCAAATACGATAACGGTTTGTTCTTTACCGGTACCATTTGGTAAGACAACTGCACCACGAAGTTGTTGGTCAGCTTGCTTTGTATCAACGTTTAATTTGAAAGCAACTTCAACAGTTGCATCAAATTTTGCGAAATCCATCTTTTTGACCAAGTCTACCGCTTCAGTTACATCGTAAGCTTTGTCACGATCAACTAGCTTAGCGGCTTCTTGGTATTGTTTACTTTTCTTTGCCATCTAAGTGTTTTCCTCCTTGCAAATGTGGTTCAAACGGAGATTTCCTCCCACTTGACACATCCATTTTGATGAAGTGTCCGACATACTCTCAGTACTGAATTAGCCTTCGACAGTGAATCCCATACTCCGAGCAGTACCTTCGATCATGCGCATAGCTGCTTCAACGTCAGCTGCGTTTAGATCTTGCATTTTAGTTTCAGCGATTTCTTTAACTTGAGCTGAAGTTACCGTAGCAACTTTGTTCGTGTTAGGTTCGCCAGAACCATGTTCAACACCGGCAGCTTTCTTTAAAAGAACGGCAGCAGGTGGGGTCTTGGTAATGAAGTCGAATGAACGATCCTCATAAACCGTAATCACAACGGGAATGATCATACCTGCTTGATCAGCGGTACGTGCATTGAAATCCTTTGTGAAGCCCATGATATTGATACCTGCTTGACCTAATGCTGGGCCAACTGGCGGAGCTGGTGTTGCCTTGCCCGCAGGAATTTGTAATTTAACAACGTTAGCTACTTTTTTAGCCACGAGACATTCCTCCTTAGTCCGTGATGTGGTAAATGGAGCTGAGTTTTTGCTCCTCCCACGTGAACGTGCATACGTGACGCACAAACGATATTCTACCACATCTATTTTTTATCAGCAACCGTTTTTGTCGGTTCTGGGTATAAAAATTGAACGATTTGTCGATCTACTTCATAGTTTTCATGTAACCTTGAGTGCCGTGCATTCTTGCCATGGACCACAAATTCATGATACCGATCCACAACTGGCCGCAATAAAAATCTTAACGACAGCGCACTATTTAACGCCACCACACCATCACTCTGAACGTCATCGCCGACATCCCCAGCAATATTCAAATAAGAAATCGTATTTGGCAATCGCTGTAGTGTCCGCAAAAAATAGTTATAGACTGGCGTCGTCTTAGTTGGTCCCATGGTTGTCAAAGGATGATTTTCAATGGGATACGTGTTCTGCGCGACTTCACTATCATTAAACGGTGCGCCAATCGTCACAACTTTGCGAACTTCTGGCAAATTAACGAATTGTGCGGCCGTCGTCAAATATTGAAATAACACAACGCCACCCATTGAGTGCGCCACTAAATTGATGGTTTGCACGTGTTCATGGGCCAGTAAATACTTCACGACCGCTAAAACGCCCGCCGCTTGTTGCCGCACGGACACCCGGGGCGTTGCAAAAATCAACTGTACCATCGGTCGATAAGCATCTAGTTGCCCAGTCACGTGTGGTTGATTATGCCGATCAATCAGTACGACCAATGATTTATTCGCGACTTCGCAGCGCACGAAGCGTTGCAGCATCCCGCCAAAGGAAAAGCGATTGCCGGCATATCCGGGAATAAACAACGTTACCGCACTATCATCCGCGGTTTGTGGCTGCGGTGACTGCGCCAAATGCTTAGGTTGACCATACTGGCTAAATTTGTAGGCAATCCGCCCCAAAATGCCAATAATGATGACCCCAATGATGATCAACACTAGTTGTGCCACAGTTGCCCACCAGCTTACTTATAATTATTGAATTTGATCAACTTGGTCGAAATCTAATTCCGTACTTGTTTCACGACCGAACATGTTAATGTTAACTTTCAACTTCAGTTTTTCATTATCAATTTCTGTAATTTCACCTGAAAGACCTGAAAAGGCCCCATCAATAATCGTGACATGTTCGCCAACTTCGACATTCAATTCAGTATGGCGTGCGCTCATGCCTAATTGATGTAAAATATTTTCGGCTTCTTCTGGTAACAGTGGCGTTGGCTTACTACCTTGACCATGTGAGCCCAAGAAACCAGTAACACCAGGCGTGTTCCGGACAATATACCAAGCTTGATCGGTCATCACCATTTCAACTAATACGTAGCCAGGGAAAACTTTTTTCATTTCAACTTTGTCTTTCCCATTTTTAACTTCATGGGCTTCTTCTTCCGGCACAACCACCCGAAAAATATTATCTTCCATACCCATTGATTGGGCCCGAGATTCCAAGTTTGAACTAACTTTGTTTTCATAACCAGCATAAGTGTGCAACACGTACCACTTTTTTTCAACAGATTCGACCATGATTAAACTCCTTTAAGAATGTCTTTTAGGTAAAATAAAAAAACCTCGTCGCAACGAAGTTTTTTCTCCAATAACCATATTATAACAAATTTTTAGCTAAAACGCCATTAGTGCCAAGCCATCAATAGTTTTAATAACAATTGGATGACCCAATCAAACAGGGCGAAAAAGGCCACGAAGAACAATGAGGTCGAAATTACGGTCCAAGAATCGCGCCGATTTTCAGCCCAAGTTGGCCAAGTAACCTTTTTCATTTCGTGTCCGACTGAACCAAAGAACTTAAATAATCGCATAATTAATCCCCCTACCGCGTTTCACGATGAAGTGTATGTTTACCACAAAATTTACAAAATTTGTTTACTTCTAAGCGGTGAGTTCGATTAGGATTGGCGTCAATCGTGTAGTTACGGGAACCACAAACGGTACAAGCCAACGCAATTTTTTTCTGTGCCATCGAGTCTACCTCCATAATTATCAGGTCTAACATTATCATGGACCGTTTCGAATGTCAATTTAAGCCATTGCGCTGTAAGTATCAAGTTTTTCTCGGTTTTCTCTAAATTCATTATCGAGTGACTCGATTCCCGCCTGTCGGGGGCTTCGTTTGGGGCTGGAACGCCATGAACCATTTTTGAGCCAAAAAGCGGTCTCAAAAGCTGGTTTTTGACTAACCGCGGCACCCCACTGTGCTAAGTCAAATGCCACGGCTGAGCCCCAAACGAAGCTCCCTCACGGCTAGAGACATGCATTATTTTGGATCGCAGCAGCCACCAATAAAACTAACCAGATGCCAACCGAACTAATCAGCGTTTAAACGTAATCGTCTCCAATAGACCAGGCACCTTTCACACTAACTCCAGATCAAGCTAACAACAGTGCTCGCAGTTTACGTCGACAACGATCTATGGCGTTCAACACCGGGGCCAATTCAAGTTGTAGCTTCAACGCAATACCTTGTGGCGTCAAGCCGTTTAACAAAGCCTTAAACACTTGATTTTCAAAATTAGAACACTCAATCACAAACTGTTTAATGATTTCGTGAACGAATAAAATGTCAATTGCCAATTGTTCTGGGCCAACTAACTCTTCTAAAATCATTGCTGCTTCATAATCTAACGAGAGTACATCTTGATCGGGCTGCCTTTTCTTGGCCTGGGTCCGTCGAATCAAATCAATGACCCGATTATTCAATAACAGCCGGTAAAACGCGCCAAAACTACTTGCTTGCCGGTGATCATACTGTTGCGCTGCATGGTGCATCACAATCAGGGCTTCTTGCGCCCAGTCATCAGTATCATAATTTCGGATAAAGTATTGGCGCTGTAGTTTATGAGCCACGGGAACATAACGCTTGGAAAGTTGTAACAAGGCATCTGTATCACCTGAACCGGCTAATCTAATCAAATGCTGTTCATCCAAAGTATTTTCTCCACTAAACTGTATTCAGACCACCCCGTTGAATCTGTAAAGCCTAATATACAGACGGTTTAGCAGGTATACAAGCGAACAAGCATTCTTATTTCACACTAGAAACTAATCCATCAATTAACTAGTTTTGGGAATTCAACTAATTGATCAAAAAAAATACTTTTATTGATATCGCCAGATTAATGATGGCGTTTAGTATGTTCTCGCTCTAACTGTTGCCGATACTGATCAAGTGCCGACAATTGATGGTCATTCCAGGGCGATTTACGCACCGAGCCGCGGTCTTGACTCTGCAAAGCAGTATGCCGCACTTCTTTAAGATCAGCATGCACACGCTTGCGTAACTCAAGTGCGGGAATTCGTAAGGCTCCCTCCGAAAAGATCACCCATTGTTCAGCCTGGTCACTAGTCGCAACCGTTACTTGCAACACCCGCGACTGTTTATCTGCCGCTAACTTTTCAATATAACTATCCGCCGTCTGGTCCTTGCTCGTCCAAACGATTTCCAAATCAGCCTGCCGATAACTTTTAGAATTACCGGGCACATACATCGCATCAAAAACAACCGTAATATTGAGACCACTAATTTTTTTATACTCGGTCAAAACATTTAAAAGTTCATCCCGGGCTTCCGGTAGTCGATCGGTTTGTTTTAACTGAGCGAGTTCTGGCCAATTACCAATCATATTATATGCATCCACAATTAATAATTGTTGTTTCATAATTAATTTCCAAGTGGATGGCGCGACGTATAGCCCTGATAAATCAATAAGCTGGCTGCGACGCTGGCATTCAAACTCTGCACATGACCAACCATCGGAATCGTCAACATCTCATCGACGCTCTTTTTCAGCAACGGCGAAATGCCTTTGCCTTCGTTTCCGATAATTAAGCCGACCGCGCCACTCGCATCCCAACGCCGATAATCCGTGCCGGCCATATCCGTGCCAAAGATCCACAAGCCTTGTTCCTGTAACTGTTTCACAGCCTGAACAAGATTAGTTACTCGGGCCACCTTGACGTGTTCGATCGCGCCAGTAGACGTCTTTGCGACCGTGCTAGTCAACCCAACTGCCCGCCGCTTCGGGATAATGATCCCATGAGCGCCCGCCGCATCCGCTGTTCGCATGATTGACCCCAAGTTATGGGGATCTTCAATATTATCCAAAATCAAGAAAAATGGGGGTTCATTCTTAGCCTTCGCCACTGCAAATAAGTCGGCAATGGTACTGTATTCAAATGCAGCCACACCAACCGCAACACCTTGATGGTTACCATTATTCGTCAAGCGGTCTAATTTTTGCTTAGGGACATATTGGACAATCAAATTGCGCTTTTTAGCAATCTTGGCAATATCATTGAGCACATCCGCTTGTAGCCCACTTTGAATAAACACCTTATTAATTTGTTGCTCACTTTTAATTGCGGCCATCGCTGGATGACGCCCAATCACAAAATCAGCTGGTTCCGGAGTCGTTTGTTGTTCATCAGTTGACATTTGAAACCCTCCCTTCATCTACTTGTTCAATACACCAATTTGCCAGTTCAGCAATCCGTTCTGGCTGTTGTGTGAGTTGTAAATACCCAAAAATCGCTTCGAAGCCCGTGGAAATTCGGTAGGTCACAACATCCGTATGCTTAGCCGATGTATGACTTTTCGCATTACGACCATGCTTGAAAACGTCAACTTCGGTATCGGTCAACACATCTTCGGCCTGCATGCGTGCAATTAAAGCCGCCTGGGCCTTAGCGGAAACGTAGTGCGTGGCGTGGTGATGTAACTTGGTTGGTTTCGTATACCCAAGTTCAATCATGTGTTGCCGGATAAATGGTTCATACACCGCATCGCCTAAGTAGGCGAGTGCAATGCCATTCAATTGTTGATAATCGACTGTCATATTAATCCTTTCTGAAACGAACCCCTTGAGGTGTGTCTTCTAAAACAATCCCCTGGGCCTTTAAGTCATCGCGAATTTGATCCGCCTTCGCGAAATCTTTATTTTTTCGAGCGGCTTCCCGTTCATCAATCATCGCTTGGATGTCATCGTCCGCTAATTCCGGTGTATTGGCCGCTAACTTGACACCAAACACACTCACCAAAGTCGCCAGCGTCTGTTGTAGCGCTTGGATGGTCGTCGTCTGAACAGTCGTTTGACTCGCATAGACATTCGCCAGCTTGGCAAGTTCATACACTGCTGCAATCCCATTCTGAACGTTAAAATCATCATCCATGGCCGTGACAAAACGGTCAATCAGGGCTTGGCGTTGTCCTTGCACAGCTGTATCGTCCCCGGCTTGGGCATCCTTCAAGCGATAAGCCAAGTTACGATAAGCATTTTGTAGCTTGCTCAGATTGTTCGCCGCTTCATCCAAATTTTTTTGACTGTACTGAATTGGCCGCCGATATTGCGTCGTCGCCATGAAAAAACGTAAAATTTGGGGATCGATTTGTTTAATAATATCATGAACCGTCACAAAGTTACCTAAAGACTTACTCATTTTTTCATTTTCGTCACCGACCGTGACAAAGCCGTTATGCAGCCAATAGTTGGCAAACTTCTGCCCCGTCTTCGCTTCACTCTGGGCAATTTCATTTTCATGATGTGGAAACTCTAAGTCTTGACCGCCACCATGAATGTCAAAATTGTCTCCTAAATACTTTGTCGACATCACCGAGCATTCAATGTGCCAGCCTGGACGACCAGCCCCCCAAGGAGACGGCCAAGCGATTTCATTTGGTTTGGCCGACTTCCACAAGGCAAAATCAATTGGATCTTCCTTACGGTCCGTTTCTTCATCCGCCGTATGTTGGCTCGCACCAACCTCCAAATCATCAATACGTTGATCGGATAGTTGCCCATACGCTTTAAACTTGCGGGTTCGGTAATACACATCCCCATCGGACTCGTAAGCATAACCTTTTTCAATCAATATTTTAATAAAGTCGATAATTTCTGGAATATTCTCAGAAGCACGCGGGTGGGCAGTTGCCGGTTCGATATTGACTGCTTCAGTATCGGCCATAAAAGCCTTAATAAACCGATCAGCAATTGCTGGTACCGTCGTTTGATCTTCCTTGGCTCGTTTGATCATTTTATCGTCCACGTCGGTAAAGTTCGACACATAGTCAACTTTAAAGCCGCGATATTCAAAATAGCGCCGAATCGTATCAAACGCAATCGCAGACCGGGCATTGCCAATATGAATATAGTTATAGACAGTTGGGCCACACACGTACATCTTCACTTCACCCGGCGTAATTGGCTTAAAGGGTTCTTTGGTTCGCGTTAAGGTATTAAAAACTTGTAGCATCGTTTTCGCTCCTCTCAAAGTACAATCGTTAATTTTCTCATTCATGTCAAGGTAGTATGAATATTTTCACACGACCCTATCAAAAAAGCGACTCTTATATCAGAGGATTACTCCTCAAATACAAAAGACGCTTTCGCGTGCTTCCACTCTTGCTTCACCGTTGACCGGTCTCATTGTAGGGATAACGGCCACCCGATAACCATCGTGATAATTGCACTTCAACTTGGGTCGCCGCGGCGTTCCAGTCCCCGTCGCTTCCTGAAGACATCTCCAAGTTTACTCTTATTATCGTTTATTTAGCTAATTCCGCAATCATGGCATCTAAGTGTTTCATGGTTGTTTCACGGCCTAATAATTCAATTGTTTCTGGCAATTCAGGACCATGCATTTCGTGAGAAACCGCAATCCGAATTGGCATATACAATTGACGACCTTTGATCTTAGTATCTTTTTGAATTGACTTGATCGTCTTTTGAATTTCCGTTGCTTCGAAGACATCAACCGATTCAATCCGTTGACGGAATTCTTTCAAGACCGTTGGTGCGGTCTCAACAGCTAATTCAGCCTTAGCTTCATCATTGATCTCCGCTGGGCCGTTAAAGAACAAGTCCGCCAATTCCACGATTTGACCCGTGTAACTCATTTGGTTCTTGTAGAGTGAGACTAACGTCCGCGTCCATTCAATTTGAGCTTGGGTTGGCCGTTTAGGTAAGCGTCCGGCCTTGATCAATTGACGAATTGACATCGCAAAGACTTCATTTTCATCGGACTTCTTGATGTATTGGTTATTAACCCATTCAAGTTTCTTCCCATCAAATGAAGCTGGCGATTTGCTCAAACGTTTTTCATCGTACATCTTGATGAATTCACGCTTAGTAAACAATTCATTCTCACCAACTGGCGACCAGCCGAGTAAGATGATGAAATTCAACATGGCTTCTGGTAAGTAGCCCAATTCCCGATATTGTTCGATAAATTGGAGCACCGTTTCATCACGTTTACTTAACTTCTTACCCGTTTCGGTATTGATGATCAAGCTCATGTGACCAAACTTTGGTGGATTCCAACCAAAGGCTTCATAAATCATTAATTGTTTTGGCGTATTGGCAACATGATCGTCCCCACGGAAAACATGGCTGATTTGCATCATGTGGTCATCAACGACAACGGCAAAGTTATAGGTTGGCATCCCATCGCGCTTCTTGATGACAAAATCGCCACCAACAGTCTTCGATTCAAATGACACATTACCCTTGACCATGTCGTCCCAAGCATAAGTTTGACCTTCTGGGACGTGGAAACGAATGACAGGTGTGATCCCAGCCGCTTTAGCAGCCGCAATCTTCGCTTGTTTTTCGTCTTCGCTCATGCCAGCAAATTCGTAGACGTAATGTGGCATTTCTTTGCGAGCCTTTTGCGCATCGCGTTGAGCCGTCAATTCGTCTTCCGTCATGTATGATTCATAGGCTTTGCCTTCATCAACTAATTGTTGAATCAATGGATCATAAATTGCTTTCCGTTCTGATTGCCGATAAGGACCAAAGTCGCCACCCTTATCAGGACCTTCATCCCAGTCAATTCCTAACCAGGCTAAGTTATCCATCTGGCTCTTTTCACCGTCAGCGACGTTCCGCTTTAAATCGGTGTCTTCAATCCGTAAGATAAACTTTCCCTTATTATGCCGGGCAAACAAATAATTAAATAACGCTGTCCGAGCATTACCAATGTGTAAATGGCCAGTTGGACTTGGTGCGTAACGCACACGAATCTTGCTCTTTGCCAATGTGATTAACGCCTCTTTCATTTTTTATCAAAACTTATTCGACAGACTCATCGTGCCGAAACGTGGTTGGTCAAGCGACCGCTGCTAGTAATGACATCAGCACGCCACTTGTCCGCACACACTTGCTAGTCCAGTTTACAATTTTTAGCACTAAAAATAAAGGACTCAGCGACATTCCGGCTATTTATTCCGATGATTATTATTATTGTTATTGTGATGCGTGTTATTCTGGTTCTCATGCTCCGGCTTGTCCGAAATACCACGATTAGCGTGTGCCAAGCGTGCAAAAATCATGCGGCCAGCATCCGTCTGTAAAGCACTCGTCACGACAACATCCACTTTTTCATTAATATAGAACTTACCATCTTCGACAACGACCATCGTCCCGTCATCCAAATAGCCGACCCCTTGTTGGCGCTCGCTCCCATTTTTAACGACCATAATGTTCATCTCTTCACCAGGAATAACCCGTGGCTTGAGCGATTTAGCGAGTTGGTTAATATTCAGCACTTGGACGTTTTGGAATTCGATCACTTTATTCAAGTTATAGTCGTTGGTCACAATGACCCCGTTGACTTTTTTCGCCAACTGAATCAATTTGGTATCAACTTCTGGAATGTCTTCAAAATCACCTTTATACATTTCGACCGGGATAATATTCTCACTCTGTAACTTGTTTAAAATATCCAACCCACGCCGACCACGAACTCGTTTGATACTATCCGCCGAATCCGCGATGTACTGTAGTTCGTACAAGACGAAGTTTGGCACTAATAAGGTCCCTTCAAGAAAACCAGTTTTGACCAAATCATAAATACGACCATCAATCAAAATGTTAGTATCCAAAATTTTATAGTGATGATAATTTTGATCCGGTTGCGCATCCGTAATTTCCGGCGAAGTTTCTTTTTCACGCCGACGGAAGTTAAAGACCTTACGCCATTCATCAATTCGAGTGGTCCCAACACGGGCACCAATATAACCAAAGAACAGCATCAAGATAATCGGGACGACCGTGTTCAATAAGAATAATGGACTGCGATTGAATAATTGCGAAATCAGAACCGCGATCAGTAACCCAATAATGAACCCGACACTTCCGAATAATAAAGTCATCGGATTTTGTTTTGACAGATTTTTTTCAACACGATCAACTAATCGCATCGCCGCATTCGCTAAAAATAGTGACAGCACCCATAAAACAAGTGCCCCCAACAAAAAGTTGGTCAAAATATTATTTAACAACGGATTCGGTTGCGTCCAAATCGTGTTCCATAAAAATGGCAGGTAAGTTAATCCCAACGTCCCACCAACGACAATGAACACGAGTCGCACCGTTAATTTCTTCATGGCGTCAGCCCCTTTTTAAGTTTATTTTGGTTGTTGTAAAGCTAATTTAAGGGCCTCTTTCAAGGTGGCCACTCCAACCACATCAATCCCTTTAGGAATATCCCAGCCTTGCAGATTATTCTTTGGGACAAAGATCCGTTTGAATCCTAACTTGGCAGCCTCACCAACACGCTGTTCAATCCGGTTAACCCGGCGAATTTCACCGGTCAGGCCAACTTCACCGACAAAGCAATCGCTTGGCCGCGTTTGTTGATCGCGGTAACTTGACGCGACACTGACTGCAATCGCCAAGTCAATTGCCGGTTCATCCAGCTTCACGCCGCCAGCTGCCTTCAAATAAGCATCTTGATTTTGTAGCATTAAACTCGCACGCTTTTCAAGCACGGCCATCAACAAGGATACCCGATTGTGGTCGAGGCCACTAGCGGTTCGTTTGGCATTGCCGAAGACGGTTGGTGTCACTAATGCTTGGACTTCAACCAAGATTGGCCGCGTACCTTCCATCGAGACCACAATCGCCGAACCGGTCGCATCCTTCAAGCGTTCTTCTAAAAAGATTTCAGAAGGATTCGCGACTTCGTACAACCCACCCGTCCGCATTTCAAAAATACCGAGTTCATTAGTTGAGCCAAACCGATTTTTGACCGCGCGTAAAATCCGGTACGTATGGTGTAAATCGCCTTCAAAATAAAGCACCGTATCCACCATATGTTCCAGAATCTTCGGCCCGGCAATGGCACCGCCCTTGGTCACATGACCCACGATAAAAATTGTAATGCCATTAGTCTTCGAAATCTGCAACAACTCCGCGGTGATTTCACGAATTTGAGAAACAGAGCCAATCGCCGAATCGACATCGGGTTCTTGCATGGTTTGAACTGAATCAATCACCACGTACTGCGGTTTGGTTGCTTCAATGGTTGCCCGAATATTACTCATATCCGTTTCTGGATATAAATAAAATTCTTCACTTTCAACTTTTAGCCGTTCAGCACGCATTTTGACTTGTGCCGCACTTTCTTCACCAGTGACGTACAAGACAGAGCCACCAGTTTCAGCCAACTGACCGGAAACTTGTAGCAGTAAGGTTGACTTCCCAATCCCAGGATCCCCACCGATCAACACCAGCGACCCCGGTACCACACCACCGCCAAGCACCCGATTGAATTCCTGTAACTTCGTCTTGACCCGTGGCGTTTTCGTCAAAGAAACTTCCTTGAGTCGTTGTGGCTTAGCCTGTTTACCGGCAAAGCTAACGCGTGATTTACGGTTCGGCGTTTTGTCGAAGTGTTCTTCAACCAAGGTATTCCATTCGCCACAATTAGGACAACGCCCTAAGTAACGTGGTGTTGAATACCCACAATTAGAACAAACAAATTGTGTTTTAACTTTTGCCACTAATCATTTCCTCCAATCTACGCTCTTAGCCTAATGATTAAATATAGTCACCTTTTATTCTACCATTAATGGCCTTGAAAGCAGTGAAATTACCTTGGTTTAAGGTATTTTTAGTTATTTTCCACTCGAACCAAAACCGCCAGAACGGGTCGCCTTAATTTCAGTTTCATCGGTGGCCGTTAAATACTGCGTAAAAATACCTTGCCCAATCCGCTCGCCCTTTTTGATCTGGACATCACGAATCCCCATATTAACTAACTGAATAAAAATTTCGCCTTCATTATTTTCATTATCATAATAGTCGGCATCAATGACACCAATCCCATTTGGCAAAATCAACCCGCGCTTCAGCGGGTTACTAGACCGGTTGGCGATCATTAAATATTCATCATCATTCATATAAGCCTTGATTCCAGTTGGTACCAAAAATGGTTTAAGCGTTTTGGCGGCTGCATCCAAGTCAGTAGCCGAGCTCGTCTCGCCATGGCGAAGTTGCCAGAGCACCTTAATAAAGTTCAACTTCCAAATTGACGGTAAAGTAAAATCCACTGCGGCTTCAAAATCATAGCCAGCAGCCTTTTTGGTCGTCCGATAAGGAATGGTTAATCCCGCTTTTTCATATTTGCTCACAATCTTAAATCCACGTGCCATTTTCATTTCCCACTTTCTTTAGCTGTTTAGTTTTTTTTACGACATCTAAGCTGAAATATGCCAAGCACGATTGTGCCACCATGTCGCTGTTTAGAGATAGGTAGTATTGTCACCTTTTATAATGAAATCAAGAATAGCTGATGACATCGAGCGATGAGCTGACCACTATCATCTCAAATTTTTATCATTTATTACAAGAATTGCTTGTCGTTATTATTTCGTCTATAAGTCGCACTGTAACAATCTAAATGCATGCTTTTTTTACTTGCGTCACAATCAAGACCATTGCTTGTCAGAGCTAGTCACCTCAAATAGACAGCACATTTAGCCGTGAGGTCGAGGAAATTTAGGGCTCAGTGGTGAAATTTTACTTAGCTGGCGGTGATTTACCGGCAGTTTAGTAAAAGGCTGGCTTTCGAGACCGCTTTTTGGCTCGAAAACGGCCCACCACGTTCCAGCCCTAAATTTCCTCGACCGGCAGGCGGCAACCACGCACTAGCTCCAGACCACTTTTGACCCGAAACCAACTCACCACGTTCCAGTCCTAAATCTTCTCGACCGGTAGACGGCAACTTCGCACTAGTTTCAGGCCGCTTTAAGCTATCATCGAACACACCCGATAATGTTAATATTTTACCATACTTCAGCTAGATGTATCGTTGACAAATCAGGCATTTATCGGTTTAATTACCTTGAGAGTTAAAACCCTTTACAAGGTGGTGACAGCAATGGAATTCACGCGTGAACCAAATCGATTTTTCTTTAATGATGCCACCGGAAAATTAGCCGGTGAGATTACCTTTCCCGCTAGTCAAGATGGTCAAGTCTGGGTGATCGAACATACTTTTGTGCGCGACGACTTTGGTCATCAAGGAATTGCCGGACAATTAGTCACGGCCGTCATTGACGCCGCGCGGGCAGAGCACAAGCAAATTAAGCCGCTTTGCACCTACGCTAAAGCATTCTTTGATCGTCACCCCGACGCAGCAGACGTTTTAGCCAATCAAAATTAAGGAGCTAGCTGATTATGACTCAAGATCAATTGAAACAACTTGTCGGCCAAAAAGCCGTTGAATATATCAAAGACGGCATGCAGGTCGGTCTCGGAACTGGTTCAACCGTTAAATTCATGGTTGATGCCCTTGGTGAACGTGTCAAGAATGAGCACCTAAATATTGTTGGTGTCTCCACTTCTGAACGGACCGCCGCCCAAGCTAAAAGTTTGGGTATCCCTATGAAGTCCGTTGATGAAGTCGACCACCTTGATTTGACGATTGATGGTGCCGATGAAATTTCTGCAGACTATCAAGGCGTTAAAGGCGGCGGGGCCGCATTACTATTTGAAAAAATTGTCGCGATCAACTCAGATAAGATCATGTGGATTGTTGACGAAAGTAAACTCGTTGATCAACTTGGCGCCTTTGGGTTACCAGTTGAAGTTATTCCTTATGGTAGCCAACATATTTTTGAAAAATTGGCGGCTAAAGGCTACCAGCCCGTCTTCCGTAAGGTTGATGGTGACTTCGTCCGCACAGATTCTAATAATTATCTCATTGACCTTCACTTAAACCCAATTGTTGATCCTCATGCCCTCGCTGAAGAACTCATTCATATGGTTGGCGTGGTCGAACATGGTCTATTTTTAGATATGGTCAATACTGTCATTGTCGGTCATGAAAACGGTCCCGAAGTCATTGAAGCCCGACCTTAATTTTAAAAATTCCGGAACACTTGCCGGAAAGTCGATTTACCGATACAATTAAAATAAGATTAAAGGAGTGTGATTTTTTGAGTAAAGCAATTAGTATGGATCAAATCGCTAATTTCCAAGCTGATTTAGATCAACGCGCTGAAGCGAAAGTCATTGAACGCGCCGTCACCAAAAATGGGATCCTGGCTAGCAGCCAAGATATCCAAGCAATGAGTCAAACAACCCCAGTATTCTCGATTGATTTGGATACCGGTGGTGTAGCTAACCAAAAACAAAGTGGTCGTTGCTGGATGTTTGCCGCCTTGAACACAATGCGTCATTCATTAGCGGACCGTTTTAAATTAAAAGATTTCGAACTCTCACAAAACTATACCTTCTTCTGGGACAAATTCGAAAAAGCAAACTACTTCTACGAAAACGTCTTAGCCACTGCTGATCAACCAACCAGCAGTCGTAAAGTGGCTTGGTTGATGACTACCCCACAACAAGATGGTGGTCAATGGGATATGCTCGTGGCCATTATCCAAAAATATGGGATCGTGCCTAAGAGTGTGATGCCCGAAACTTACAACAGTTCAAAGTCCGCTGAAATCAACAGCACTTTAAACTTAAAGCTACGTAAAGACGCCGTTGAATTGCGTGAATTAGTTGCATCAAAAGCAACTGACGACCAAATTCAAGATCGTAAAGAAAAAATGTTAAATGAAGTTTACCGGATGTTAGCTTATGCATTTGGCGAACCCGTTAACCAATTCGATTGGGAATATCGTGATGATGATAAAAATTATCATATCGACCAAGGCTTAACCCCTCAAAGCTTCTTCAAGAAGTATATTGGCTGGAACTTGGACGATTACGTTTCAATCATCAATGCCCCAACCGATGACAAGCCATACAACCACACTTACACCATTGAAATGTTAGGCAACGTCTTAGGCGGCCGCGAAGTTAAGCATTTGAACGTCACAATGGCTGACTTCAAGCAACTTGCGATTAACCAACTTCAAGCTGGTCAATCAGTCTGGTTCGGTTGTGATGTTGGTAAATCATCTGATCGTCAAAAAGGTGTGATGGCAACCGACGTTTACGGGACTGACGAATTATTCGATGTTGATCTCGCAATGTCTAAAGCTGAACGCTTGGATTACGGTCAAAGCTTAATGACCCATGCCATGGTTATCACCGGTGTTGACTTGGTCAACGGCCAACCAACTAAATGGAAGGTCGAAAATAGCTGGGGTGACAAAGTCGGCGAAAAGGGCTTCTTCGTCATGAGTGATGCCTGGATGGACGAGTATTGCTACCAAGTTGTTGTAAACAAACAATTCTTACCTGATGAACTCAAAGCTGCTCAAGCTGAAAAACCAACAGTCTTAGCACCTTGGGATCCAATGGGTGCCTTAGCTTAATCGCTGAGCGTTTAAAAATCCAATCATCGTTAATCAGTTTCTGATTGACTGTGATTGGATTTTTTTGTTTAACTCACTTTGATTTGCCCCATCATGCCCTGTTCTTCATGTTCCAAGTTGTGACAATGATACATATAAATGCCCCGATTTTTAAACGTGAAGGCAATTTTGACAGACTGCCCTGATTTCAAATCAACCGTATCCTTCCAACCACGCTCGTTTGCTGGTGGCTGTTGCCCATCAATGCTCAGGATTCGGAATTGAACCCCGTGTAAATGAAATGGATGGCTACGACCGCTCATCATCCCCTGCGCATTTTTTAACGTCCAGACTTGCGGCTGTCCGACTTTAGCTGTCAAATCAATCCGCTTAGCACTGTAAGTTTTACCATTAATCGCAACCATATGTCCCATCCCACTAAAGGTTAAGGATTGTTGCTGGGCGCCTTCAGTCTTCGGCGTCGGTAACGAGCTCAAATTTGCAGGTAACCGACCACTTGTCTGTCGATGTTTCGCCAATCGCAAGTTTAAGACGGCTTGTTTCCCGACCATGACGGCAAGCGGCTGTCCGGCTGCCAACTTAGTTGTATCAACGACGACTTCCGCCCTTTCGCCAGGCGCTAGCGCTAACTTTTTGACCGCCACTGGTTTTGCCAGCAAGCCACCATCATCCGCAATCTGTTGCATCGCCTGCTGATTACTCAACGTCAATTGATAATGACGCGCATTGGACCCGTTGACTAGCCGCAGCCGAACCAGTTTCGTCTTAACGTTGATGTAGGGATTGAGCGTCCCATTCATCAATAGTGTCGGTCCAGTTGTGCCATCAGACGAATAAGCTTTATCGTAATTGAGCTGATTCTGCGCATCAAACTGGCGATCCTGAATAATCACCGGAAAGTCATCTTTACCATAGTCATGCGGCAACTTGAGCTTCTGACTAGCCGTATCGCTGACATAAATTAATCCCGCTAGACCTTGGTAGACTTGTTTGGCCGTGCTCCCCATGACATGGGGATGAAACCACAGTGTGGCGGCTGGTTGGGTGACTTTAAACTTCACCCGCTTAGTCGCACCAGCGGCAACTGGCTCATGTGGACCGCCATCCACTTTTCCTGGGACAACTGCCCCATGCCAATGAAAACTCGTCGCTTCACTGAGATCGTTTTTAGTCGTAATCGTGACAGTCTGCCCTTGCTTAACTTGTAAAACCGGGCCTAAATAATTACCATTATAGCCTAAGGTCCGTGTCTTTCGCCCGGCTTTAAAGGCCATGGTTCCCGACTGTGCGACCACGGTATAGGCAACCGACTGCGCATTCGATTGATCTGGCTTTAGCAGTGGTGGTAATGCTAACTTGTGACTAGCCGTTTTTGTGGCAACCAACTTTGTTGCTGAACTCCCATGTGACATCATTCCGCTGTGACGTGCGGATTGTCCCATCATCGTTGGTCGTGATTGACCAATCGCAATGCCCACACCGAGTATGCCTAGACTGACGACCCCAATCAAGCCCCAACTTTTTGCCTGCATTATCCCGAACCCCCGTTAGCTTTTCTTGATTACAAGTGTAAACGAATTGACTGCAATTTACAACTGTAAACAATTTAAAACACAAAAAATGGTTTATGGGGTCCTCTCCGTAACAGATACCGCTAAATTAAGCTTGTGTTGCCACTTCTCAATACTCAGAATTGTTATGCCCTGTCGATTTCGATGGTCTCCGCTAAGCTTAATTTGCTGAAGGTTGGAACTGATAACATCGGTCGTGATGGTGGTGTTAATCGGCGCTCTTTGCCGATTTTACACCACGGACGGTCCGAGACACTTGCGCATCTTGCAAGCGTTTCGGGCGAGGGCCAAGACGTCCTTTGGCTTGGCCAGGTCCCACGGCCGCATGTTATCAATTCCAACCGGAAGCGATATTTTTCGCTCTAAACTAAAAAAAGCTACCGTCAGCAACCCGCCAACAATAACTTTGAGCTAAATTTCATCTTTACCTAACACATGTAACTGGCGATCTAAATGGTATTGGATTGGCACCCCATTGGCGACTTCCACACCATCAATACCCGTATCACTAATTTGTTCCAAATACTTGATTAGTGCCCGTAACGTACTGCCATGGGCCACAATGAGTTGATTTTCACCAGCAAGTAAGCGTGGGGCAATCATGTCAATCCAATAAGGCATAATCCGATCATAGGCCATTTTCAAGCTCTCACCACGGGGTTCAACCGCCGGCCCATATTTCGTATAACGCCGATCATGGCTTAACTCAGTGGACTGTAATAACGGTGGCACCGTTTCAAAACTTCGCCGCCATTGCTGAACTTGCGCCTTACCATACAGTCGTCTCGTCTCGTCCTTATTTTGACCACGCAACGCGCCGTAATGCCGCTCATTCAGCCGCCACGTTTTATATTCCGGCAACCACAATTGGTCGATTTCGTCCAAAATCACATTTGCCGTCACAATCGCCCGTTTTAAGACTGACGTATGAACCGCGCCAAACTGCAAGCCAGCTTCGCGGAGTCGTTTACCCGCATGATGCGCTTGCTGGAGTCCCACATCAGTTAGCGGCACGTCGCTCCAACCCGTATACGTGTTATCACGGTTGGCCGTGCTTTCACCATGTCGGACAATTACCAATTCTGCCATAATTTCTCTCTCTCCACCTGTCAGCTTGAATGACTCTATCATAATCGATTTTGCAGGACGAACGCAAGCTGTCCCTAAATAAAAGAGTCTGGGATAATGCCCCAGACTCGGTTTGTAGCTCCGAATATTTATAGTCGAAACGTGGCACAAAAGTCTGCGACCTCCACTTAGCTACGGAAGCACCCGCCTTTTGTGCCACTCTTTAATATCAAATTTAATCTTCTTGTTCTGAAATGGCATTGGAATGGGTTGCCATCTGTTCGCGTACCGAAGCTTTAATTTCAGCTTCCGCGGCTGCTTTAGCTTCCTTGCCCATCGTACTGTCGCGTTCCTTGAACCGGTTCCCAACAAAGGTAACCACCGATCCAATTAAAATGACGACAATCCCAACAATTGTTGTTGGCAGAATTTTCTCATGCAAAATCAGTGCGGCTAAAATTGGTGCCAGCCCTGGTTTGATGAAAAAGACTAACGAAGCGGTTGAAACATCCGTCTGTTCCATGGCCAAGAAGTAGAAGGCAAAGCCACCACCCGTGACACAAACGCCGATAAAGAATAATAGCCAAAAATAAGTCATATTAACGTTCGTCAACACTGGAATGGCCGCAAACTGACGTAACCCGATCGTCCGCAAGCCACTGGCAACGACTGGAATTTTAGTGATTAAGGCAATAATCAATAATTCAAACGCGCCAGCAAAAAATGTGAAACAAGTCATGGTCAAGCCATTCAGTCCACGTTTAACCGAGCCGTAACGTGACACAATACTGTATAAGCCGAAAGTAATCGCTGAGGCAATCGCTAAGACTAGGCCTAAACCATTGGTCAGATGGGCTGGATTAACAATAATGAGTAACCCAATCACCGAAATAACAACGGAAATCAAGTTTGAGCGACCTAATCGTTCATGGAGAATCAAATATGAAAACAGTAACGCAAAAACTGGGTTGCAGCTAAAGAGCACCGCGACAGTTGAAGCTTGGTCCACCGTAATCGCCAGTTGATAAAGTGACATACTAACAATGACACAGACCAAACCAGTGAGTGCAAATAAGCGCCAATCAGCCCCTACCAACTTTCGACCAGTTTGCTTTAACGCGCTCAAGGCAAATGGTAGTAAAACAACTGCCCCAATAAAGAACCGAATCAAGTTTAATTGAATCGGATTAAATGCGCTACCTGCCATCTTTAGGGCAATTTCCATTGAGCTAAACATCAACGTTGAAATTGCAATGTAAAGATATGCTTTCTTCACGAATCGTTCGCTTCCCTCTTAATAAAAATTTAATAGTCAACGGCGTCTAGTATAGCACCATTTTCAGTCAATTTTCAAATTAATGAATTAAATTCGACTGGACAATCATCATCAAAAACGGAATGACAATCAAACTGAGTAACGTCGTCTCAGTCACCATAACCGCAGCGTAGTCCGCATCAGCGCCATATAATTTGGACACCACTGGGGCATTCGTCATGACCGGCATCGCCGATTGTAAAATGAAAACTTGTTTCATTTCGATTGGCATCGACATTGGTATCAGCATCAGCGTCATTAACACTGGGGCAAAGATGAATCGGCCGAGTAAGATACCGATGCTGTCCTTGTCAAAGCGCATACTGCTGAGACCCGCGTTGGCCATCGAAATCCCAATGAAAATCATCGATAATGGCACGGTTAGCCCACCGATATACGTGAAGTCTTGCATTAAGAAGTTCGGTAACTGAATGTGGCACAATACTAAAATAACCCCAATAATGAATCCCAATAGTGGTGGTGAAAAAATTTTAGAGAGCGTTTGTTTCAAATTAAACTTGGCCGTTCCGACACCATCACGCTGAATCAGATAAACGCCCAATGTCCAAAAAATCGTGGTATTCGCCATATAATAAACTAAAACGTATGGCAAAGCGCTATTACCGAATAGCGCTTCGTTGACGGGCAAACCAATGAAGACCGTATTTGAATTAAGAAACATCGACGAAAATAGTCCCCGGTGTTCCTTTTTAATGTTCAGCGCCCGCATCACCCCGAAAGATAAGCCAAACAGAATCGCCATATTTAAAACTGGAAATCTCAGTCCCGGTAAGGTTGATAACAGTTTCTGTGCGGTAAAATCCTTTGTAATCGTGGCAATCATATAGGCTGGTAACGCAATTTGGGTCACCAACCGCGCGACTAATTTTGTCGAATCTTCACTAAACCAGCCCCATGAGGCTAACAGATACCCCAAGGCGATCATGACAATAATAATGACGACGCCTTGAATACTATGTAAAAAGAGTGCCATGCTGATCCCTCCTCCTTCAAAAATAACAATTCTATGAGAATTGGTCAAGTATACCACTGTTTTTCACTGGCTTATAGCCGCTTCTCATCGGCAAACGTTTGACACCGCCTACAAATTTACTTATAGTATTCTATAATTGTGTTCCGGCTGATCAGAATGTACTCAGTCAATCATTGATTATTAAAATCTTTTTAAATCAACCTGATTTTGGCACGATAATTTGAGTTTCGGCATAGAATGGGATAAGTGAAAATACGAGATAACGAGGAACTAAAATGTCAGAAAATAACAACGAACCAATGGGACCCCGAGAGACGCGCTATCGACGACGGCAACAACGTAATCCACACATCCGCCCACACAAACGGCGGCCATGGCTATTAATTTTATTACTAGTCATCGTCGCCCTCGGCTCTGGGGCAGCAATCTGGGGGATTAAAACTTGGAACGCCGCTCAAAAAACGATGGATACGACTTATGCCGGCACCGGTTCCGCGAAAATGCGGAATGTTGATGCCGTTTTAAAGAAGGGCAAGCCTTTCTCCATCCTATTGTTAGGAACTGATACTGGTGCCTTAGGACGTGGCAAGACGTTTTCCGCTCGAACTGATACGATGATTGTCGCAACCATCAATCCGAAGAAGGAAAAAATGACCTTAACGAGTATTCCGCGAGACACACTGGTTAATATTGATGGTCAATCCGAGAAGATTAATGCGGCTTATACTATTGGTGGTGCCAGTGGTGCGGTGAAGTCAGTCCAGAAGTTACTTAAGTTTCCAATTGACTTCTATGTGCTCATTAACATGGGTGGCTTGAAACAAATTGTTAATGCCATGGGTGGCGTGACGATTACCCCAACCATGACCTTTAAATATGGCAACGCCGACGTCAAGAAAGGCGTCAAGATTAAGCTAAAAGGGGCCGCTGCTTTAGATTACTCACGGATGCGTTATGATGATCCATTGGGTGACTACGGTCGGCAAAAACGGCAACGACAAGTTATCATGGCGATGGTCAGTCAATCGAACTCACTCGGCTCAATTGCAAACATTGAAAAAATCACCAAAGAACTTGCTTCTAATATGCGAACCGACTTAACTTGGAGCGATATGGTCGCCTTGGATACGAAGTATAAAAACGCTTCTCACCATGCCAAGGCCTATACATTACAAGGGACCGACGCAACTATTGATGGTCTTTCTTACCAAGTCGCCTCCGCCACGGAACGCTACAACACGTCCAAACGGATTCGGCAAGATTTACAGCTTTCAACTAAAAATTTAACCTTGTCTTACTTTGAAACGACCGCGTCAACTACGACCGGTAATAGCAGTTCATCAACGTCGTCTTCAACAACGACCACGACAACTGATGGCACAGGCACAGCTGGGACAACCACAGACTCGTCGCAGACTTACGATACAACAACGCAAGGCCAAGATACCACCACGACGACACAACAAGGTTATTAAACAAATAGCGGCGTCGCCCATTAATTTGGGCGACGCCGCTATTTTTGACCAAGTTGCTAGCTCAGTTACTGCACTGGCCACCAATCCATAAACGTTTGGAACTTGGCTTCCCTTTGCGCAATCAACGCAGTCCCGGAAAGTCCTTGCAAATCAGTCACCCGTGTCAAAATTTGTTGACAGAGTAACGCGACTAAATCGGGTCGCGTATGGTCGATCACATCATCTGCCAACCCACGTTTTTTTAATTGATCGGCGGTCATCGGCAGCAAATCAATCGCGTCGCTAACGGTCTGTTGCCCATGTAAAATGGCAGCAACCGCTTCTGGTGATGCGACATTAAATAAACTATCATCTAACATCATCATGACATTTGCATTCGCAAAAGCTAACGCCCCACCACTATGCCCTTCACCAAGAAAAACCACCAGATTCGGGACGGTTAACTGTCCCATCGCCGCAATCAAATCGGCAATCGCTTGACTTTGACCATAGCGCTCGGATTTCGGGCTGGCATCTGCCCCTGGCATATTGATTAAACTAATGACCGGCATGCCAAACTTTTCAGCATGGTTAACGACTCGCAAAGCCGTTCGATAACCAGCGACCGTTAAGGCGCCACCATTTTTCTGCCGTCGCGTCGCTAAATCATGCCCACGATCAACACCTAAAACTGCTAGCGCTTGTTGCTGCGCTGTTCGGCCAAAGCCAGCGGTTAACGCTTGGTCATCACCTAACACCCGATCGCCGCGTTGACGAATCATCGTCGGTAATAGCGCTTTGATCACGGTTGGTGCACTAATTCGATCGGCAGCCCGTAAGCGCCGTAACCGTTCATCCATGAGTCGGTCCCCCTGACAGTTGGTAAGTCGCCAAAACCTGACTTAAATAGGCCCGTAATTCTGGGCGCAAGACGACGGCATCGAGCTGACCATGTGCGAGTAAACTAGCCGCAGATTGAAAATCAGCCGGTAGCGTCGTCGGCATCGTCTGTTGAATGACACGGGCTCCAGCAAAACCAATGGTTGCACCCGCTTCCGCAATAACCACGTCACCTTTAAAGGCAAAACTTGCCGAAACGCCGCCCATGGTCGGATCAGTTAAGACCGTAATCAAGGGTAACTTAGCCGCGGCTAAGCGCGCCACTTCCGCCAAGATTAAATTCATCCCAACTAACGCGTACAGCCCTTCTTGCATCCGAGCGCCGCCGGAAGCCGTGACGATAATCACGGGTAGCTTTTGCTTTCTCGCTTGTTGCATCGCCGCGATAATTAGCCGGGTCACACTCGTATTCAAGGTGCCCATCATAAAATATGAATCCATCACGATGACGATGGCTGGCCACTTCGCAAACGTTGCTTGTCCGGTGATGACCGCTTCGGTTTGCGCTGTTTTCAATTTAGCCTGCCTAAGCTTTTCATCATAGTTTGGAAAATCTAAACGATTCTGCGACTGTACCGTGGTCGTCAGCGCTGTGAAGCTGCCAGGATCGACCAATTGTGTTATCCGGTCAACTGCTGGTAAACGTCGCCAATAATGGCAATATGGACATTGTTGCCAGCGTCCCCATTGACTTTGATGAACATGTCGGCCACAGGCAGGACAACTGGTCCAAGTGCCGGCTACTGGATAATGGCTCATTGTTCGTCCTCCCATCGTGCTAAGCTGTGAATCGAATAAGTATCGGCCAAATAGGCTGGTCGCGCAACGGTTTGCCGCAAAAATGATAAATTAGTCGTAGGGCCGACTAGCGTGACTGCCGCTAAAGCGGTCTGCATTTTTTTGACCGCATCCGTACGTGTGGTCCCCGTGACCATGAGCTTCGCAATCAACCCATCATAGCGGGTTACAAAATGGTCGCCGGCCTGATAGCCAGTGTCAACCCGCACATCAGTCGGCCAGTCGAGCTGTTGAATCAAAGTCTGTTTTAATGGCAAGCTGGCCGTAATCCGGGCCTCAATCGCCACACAGTGCGTCGGTTGTGTCGCCATTGCGGGCAGTGCCAAGGGTTCCCCCGCAGCCTGCTTCAATTGGGCACACACAATATCAATGCCCGTCGTTAACTCCGTCACCCCATGTTCCACCTGGAGACGTGTATTCATTTCCATGAAGTAGCACGCGCCATCGGCAACTAAATATTCGATAGTTCCCAAGCTTTGATAACCCAAATTAGTGAGTAATTGTCGCGATAGCCGAGTCAATTCTTGGCGTTGTTCCGCGGTCAAACTACTAGCGGGACTCTCTTCTAAAACCTTTTGCTTATGTAACTGTAAACTGCAGTCCCGGTCACCTAAAATGTACAGCTGGTTGCCAGTCCCCAACACCTGGACTTCAATATGCCGTGCCTGTGGTAAAAAATGTTCCAAATACATGGCGTCATTTAAAAAGGCCGCCGCCGCTTCTTGGCGGGCCGCTCGCAGTTGCTGATGAAGCGCATGTACATCTGACAGCACTCGAATACCCTTACCGCCACCACCATGACTGGCTTTCAAGACTAATGGAAAGCCCATTTTGGTCGCAAGTTGCTTAATCTGTGGCCAATTCAAGCCTTGAATCGAAGCGCCCGCCAAGACCGGAACCTGCTGTTTGCGAGCATAATCTTTCGCGCGCGACTTGTCCCCCATCAGCCTAATTTGGCTTGCCGTTGGTCCGACCCACGTAATCCCGCATTCTGCACACATTGCTGCAAAATCAGCATTTTCCGCCAAAAAGCCGTAGCCCGGATGGATGGCGTCAGCGTGAGTATTAATCGCCGCCATTAAAATGGCTTCGGCATTCAGATAAGAATCCGCCGCGGGGGCTGGGCCAATACAGACCACTTCATCGGCCAATTGGGTATACCAAGCTTGACGGTCCACTGTGGAGCACACCGCCACTGTTTTAATATTCAGTTGTCGACAGGCTTTGATAATCCGGATGGCAATTTCGCCCCGGTTAGCAATAAGCAGCTTGTGAAACATTCCTACCGATCCTCTCGCATTTTAAATAAGGGTTGTCCAAACTCAACGGTTGCGCCATCCGCGACTAGAATCGTGGTTAACGTGCCAGTTTGTGGGCACACCAATGGATTAAATAATTTCATACTTTCAATTTGACCCAATTCTTGTCCTTTAGTGACCGCTTGATTAATCGCGAGGTCACTTGCTAAATGGATGACCCCAACCATTGGGCTGGTAATCGTTTGGTCGTCATCCGCAGCTGCTGCCGTCGTCGTTGGCAGTGGACTTGCAGTAGTTAACTGACGTGAAACTTCGATCTCTAAGTCACCGGCCTTGACGCGAATTTGTTGGTAGCCTTGCCGGTCGTATTTTTCAACTAAACGATCCAAATCTTTGATATCCATCGTCATTACCCCTATTTCTTGATTAAAATTGAGCCATAAGCCAGGCCACCGCCGAATGCAGTCAGTAAAACTGGCCCAGTCAACTGGTCAAACACCTCAGCCAGCGCCATCGCCACGCCGGCCGAAGACGTATTCCCAAATTTTTGCACATTATGTGGAAATTTGCGCATTGGTAACTGTAATTTTGCTGAAATTTGCTCAATAATTCGTAGGTTGGCCTGATGACAAATCACATATTGTAAGTCCTCAGCAGCCACATTGGCCGTCTTCAATAAGGTCTGCATCTGTTCTGGTACTACGTTGGTCGCAAATTGAAAGACCTCGCGACCGGCCTGATAAAAAGCATCCGTTCGTGGATAATTATCGGCACTAATTTCGGTAATTGGTTGCACGCGGCCGGAGTGAATCACCGTCGCGTTACCTTGTGTCTGGAGCTTTTCCGCTAAAATACTATTTTCAGCTGGATCACTCGTCGGTTGCAACAACACGCCACCGGCACCATCACCAAAAAAAACAGCCGCAGTGCGATCTTTAAAATCCATCATCTTGGAGTTAACTTCGGCACTGATAACCATCACATTTTGATATTGACCACTGCGAATAAATTTGTCAGCGGTTGATAAGCCAAACGTGAACCCCGCGCAAGCGGCGCTCATATCAAAGGCAAACGCATTGTCGGCACCAATGTTTGCTTGCACTAAACACGCGGTAGCCGGTGTGAGTGCATCGGGCGTAATCGTCGTCACAATAATCAAATCAATGGCACTGGCGGTCAAACCACTGCGCTGCAATAACTGCTGGGCCACTTCGGTCGCTAGTGACGACGTATTTTCTTGCGCCATGGCAAAGTGACGCGTCACAATACCGGTATGTGACTGAATCCACTCATCCGTCGTATCCATAATTGTGGCTAATTCATTATTGGTAACCACCCGCTGTGGGACGTATTGCCCAGCGGCGGTGATCTTACTATAGATTGTCATCTGCTGACCCCCATGATTTCCGACTCAATATAATTATGTTTATTGCTTTAATTTTATCAATAAAATACGTCAGGTCAAAGTTTGCGCCTGAATTTTAGTCAAATCCTTAGACAAGCGCCACGGAACGCCCATTCAGCCGTCGACAAGTCTGATTCATTGAAAGTTAGCCATTAAACAAAAAAGTACCGTCTAAAATCGACAGTACTGATGTCACAAGTTTATTTACTCGTCGCTTCAAAGCCATTTTTGGCCAGTAACGGCATGACATCGACCCGTTTGTCCGTGGGCACTTTTTGTGCAAAAATTGCTAATCCAGCCGCTTGCAGTTGATACAGTGCCGCGGCCTCGCTTGGCCCAACAGCAATCGCATTCGTGACCATCACCATGCCAGCTGAATAGGCCAAACTACCAATATCAATTCCGGTTGCCTTGAAGTCTAAGCCCCCCGCCACTAAACGCGCCATATTCTGTGGTGTATCAGTGAGGATTAACGGCTTAACCCCATCAAACAACGGTTCATGATAAATCTGGATCATTTTATCGACAGTAATGACGTTCGCCTTAACACCCGGTGGCGCCGCCTGAACAATTAGCATTTTACGGAGTTCATCCTGTGCCACACTATCAGAAACGACTAAAATTCGGTTTGGCGCCACTGTCTTCGTCCAAACCGTGGCCACCTGACCATGTAATAGGCGACTATCAATCCGTGCTAACCGGATCATCATCGTCATAACAAGTCATCTTCCCCGCCATCTTGCAATAATTCCAAATGCTTGATACCGATTTTCCCAGTTTCTTCCAAATGTGCAATGACCTCGTCGATTGGCTTATCCCGAACCGTATAGGCTTCAATCAACATTGGCAAATTAAGTCCCGTGATCAACCCCATCCGATCGGTATGTTCCGCAACGATGCGGCTAGCCGCATTAAACGGTGACCCGCCCCATAAATCAACCAAAAATAGCACTTGGTCTTCAGGATCAAAGGTGGCAATCGCAGCATCCAGCTTTTTAGCTAAATCTTCTGGTTCCTCATCCAAATTGAATGTGACCGTTTGAACCTTTTCTTGTTGTCCAAAAATCATATAAGATGAATTGACCACCCCGTTGGCAAATTCACCATGACTCACAACGACAAACGCTAACATCTTAAAATAGCCTCCTTTTTTCTCTAAACATTTCCTCATTAGGATACATGCAAGAAACATGCCAAGTAGTGTATCACTTTAAGCCAATTTTGCTTGATGCGTTTCGAGTGATTGCACAATATAATAATTTTCGGCTTCCGAGAACGTTAATTGCAATTGATCCGTTAATTGTTGATTGGCTTGCTGAACGATTGGGTACCATTTGGAAGTCGTCATCGTTGGCAATTCTTCCTCGGGCGCCGTAATCTGATCCTTGATGGCAGTTCGTTCCAACGCGCCAGCGAGATGCATAATTAAATCAATACGAAAGGCATTCGACATTGGCGATTCCAAGCTCTGATTAATCACTTCACTGTATTGCCACAAAATAGTGGTCAACTTACGTGGGTTTAAAAAGGTGAAATAGTCACCCAAATACTTTTCACATAGCTCCGGCGTGAGTTCTTGGGTATCTGCTAGTTTACTTTGTGGGGCATTCAAGCCCATCGCCAATTGATCGATGAACTTTTCACCACCGCCTTGCAATAACTCTTCTAACGAAATGAACGGTACATCCAGCTTAGGCTTAACAATGCCGGTTGCCGCAATGATCTGGTAGCTGCGACTAATTTGGTCCAAACGCGTTGCCATATCAACGACCGAAATTGGAAAGACCGTAATCCCTTCAATAAAGTTTTGCGCCAACAGACTGTCAAGAATCGTTTTAATCCGTTCCGCCGTCCCCACACCGGTTGCACAAATGGCAATGATTGCCCGATGATTACCATCCGGTTGCGTGGTTGCGGCCGGTTCAGCCGGTACCTCAGTTTGTTCCGTTGGTAAATTGCGTGAAATCCGCGAATAACCTTTGAAACCCACTAACTCACGGAAAATCGTTTCCAAGTCGCTATCAATTAATCCTGACTTACGAACCGCTTCCAAAACAACCGGCGTCGTCACCATATCAATGGTCCGAATCGCAATGCCAGTTTCCTTTTGGATGCGCTTGCCAAATGTGGTCAATGAGCCCATGTCGACTAGCATCAAAACGCCGTTACCCGCATCCAATTTCTGAATCTGAGCTTTAACATGCCCATAAGCCACTTCTGGATCCATATCAAGTGGCATGTCAAAGGCATCCGCATCATAATCGTCCAACAATTGACCAACGACTTGTGTCATTGACGACGCCGTGCTCATCCCATGGGCTGCAACAAACACGCCCACTTTGCCATCCAATTGCATTGACTTCAATGAAATTAATAAAATCGCTAAATAATAAACTTCTGATTGTGGAATTGGCAAGTGATACCGTTCGTCCAAACCTTGCTTCAAGACTTGAGCTGCCTTGATTTCAGCGGGATATTCTTTGACCATCGCCAACATATCCGCACTCATCTGCCGCATTGGCTTACCCGCCTGAATCCGCTTGATAAACGAACTAATATGCAAACTCACGGCATAAATAAAATTATCTTTAAAGTTGTAACCGAGTAGTTCTTGAATCGTCGCCTGTGCGGTCTTCGTAAAGTCAATCACATCTTGATCCACGATCTCTGCAAGCTTGTTTTCCGGGGAGACATTCATCTGAGTCTGTTTATAAAATGACTTCAAGTGTAAATTAATATCCGTCGTAATGAACCGATTGATATGTTCTTTATCCAAACCTTCCCGTCGTAGTAAGGACGCCTTATCGCCAATAATTTCATACAAATTATAAGGTAATTCATAATTATCATTCTTGTTGCGCAACGGGGTTGGCCCATCGTTAGGCTTCACAATCAGAACAGGGTCCAATAATTCGGAAATTGCCCCAAGTTCATGTCGATTAGACGCCACCGTCATCAGACCACTCCGAATGTTCTGTGGTAAATCATCCATCGTGATATTAATTTCAGTATCATTTTCAATACTGTTCACGAAACCTTGCGCACAGACTAACTGAATATTAGACTTCAATTGCCCAACATTCCCATAAGTGACCGAACCTAATAACGCTTGCACCACGTCTTCGGTGAGCCGAATCTGCTTGTTGATCCGTGCCGCTTCTAAGGACAACAATGCTTTAAGCAATGCCAAGCGTTCCTTTGCCGAACGTTGATTAAATGCCGGTAACTGAATCGTGATGGGAATTCGACGCACGAAAGTTTGTAACAGTGAGCTCTTTGGATCTTCAGTCGTTGCACAAACTAACCGCACATTCGCATGGTGATTCTTAGCCGTCTCGCCCAGCCGTGAATATGTCCCATGATCCATGAAATAGAAAATCATTTCCTGGCCCTCTGGTGGCAGCCGGTGGACTTCATCCAGAAAGAGCATGCCGCCATCAGCTTCTTGAATCAACCCATCTTTATCTTCATTGGCGCCGGTAAATGATCCCTTGATATACCCGAATAAATGTGACATTAATAGTTCGGGGTTATGCGCGTAGTCCGCACAGTTAAACGTGATCAGCCCTTGTGGATTGGTCAGAACACCTTGGGTTTCAGCGAATTCATACATGGTATTGGCAAAATAAGTTTTCCCGGAACCCGTCGGTCCAATCACTAGCGTATTCAAGCCGCGTGGTGGGTATAAAATGGCGGCTTTCGCCTGTTCAACTTGATTTTGTAAACTCTCATGGGTTCCAATCATGCTCTCAAAAATATCAGTTGCCCCAACTTTAGGTGCCATCGTCGTTGTGGCGGTGCTTTTTTGCTTTGGTCGTGCTGGTCGCGCCTGGGCGGGTGTTGCCGGACTCGTCGCGGCTAATTCTGGTTGTGTGTATCGCACTGGTCGCCCAGTTAGTTTGGTCAGCTGTCCGTCACGGACTAACGCATTGAGTTCCTTACTAACATTCGAGCGCGCCAAGGCGAGTGCTTGCGCAACCATTTCCGTTGTGAGTCCCGTGGCATCACAATGATGGCGAACAAACTCAAATATTCGTGCTTTTCTTGTCAACCGTGCCACTCCTTTGGAATTACAGTCCTTACGTCTAGTAAACGCTTAATTATGTCTAATCTTAACACACAAGTGTATCAATACACTACGGATATTCTTGGCTGGTTAATGGCTACTGTCATCTGGGCATGCCGGTTGTGATGAGCTAATTGGCCGCGACTCACTTTGCTGATCTGAGTCACTGTATTGGGTTAGTGTTTCAAGGCATGCAAAAAGGCGACCACAACTGATCGCCTTTTCATTGAAATTAAGCTTATTTCAAATAACTACTCTGATTTTTGCCTTTGAAGGCGCGCTTCAAAACATCGAAGAACGTCAACGACCGCACAATATGGTCTGGTTTGATGTATTTCCGAACTTCTCGCAAAACTTTCCGTGGCTGTTTAGAAGAGAAGGTATAAGTCCCATTCTTCTTCGTCCGGAACCCATAGCGTGGAATCCAGCGGCCTTTGAACATGACCGAAACAATGACCACATCAACTTCCTTCCAAGGAATCTGAATGTAGTTTTTAGCATTGCGATTATCGTAAAATTCAAAACCATGATCACCAATCATGATTTTGCCGTAATCCGTTAGGCCTAAATGCGAGTTGCCGTCAACAACCATATCAACCTTGGTATTAAGCGATTGAACCATTTAAATGTCTCCATTTCTTTCTCTTGATAACACCGATTATACGGCGCCGACGCTTTTTTCGCAAAGCCTCGTTTTTAACAAAAAGAGATGAACTCAGATGAGTCCATCTCTTAAGACCTAAGTCAAAGACTCAGATTGAATCAAATCATCTCTACATAACACCGATAACGTGCATGATAACACCAAAGGCGAATAAGCCGAAGATGATCCAGATTGGTGAAACTTTCTTCTTCAATAACCACATGCAAAGGAAAGTAATGCATAAGGCAGCTAAACCTGGAATTAATTGATTCAAGTTATCTTGCAAGGTCGTAACCTTGTACTTGTCCAATGATAAACCAGCTTTTTGTTCAACTAAAGCTTCCTTGACACCTTTGGCACCAGCTGGAAGACTGTTCCAGTCGATGTAAGCACCTTTAGCTTGCTTGATTGATGAAACTTTAACCGGACTGAAGTCAACGTTAACCCAACGTTCGATCAAGGCTGGTAAGATGAACATCCCTAAGATTGAAGCACCCTTAGTAATGTCTTGTAAGATACCACCTGATAAGTCATCGGTAATCGCAGAACCAGCTTTGTAGCCAAGTTCTTGAGTATACCACATGAAGGCCATCCGAATAACGTTCCAAACAACGAAGTACAAGATAGGACCCATGATACTGCCACCCATAGCTAATGAAGCAGCTAAGGCACCAATAATTGGCTTAGCCGTGAACCAGAACACTGGATCACCAACACCGGCCAAAGGACCCATCATCCCAACTTTAACCCCTTGAATGGTAACGTCGTCAATGGGAGCCCCATTTGAACGTTCTTCTTCAAGTGCCATGGTAACACCAATAATTGGTGAAGCCACGTAAGGATGAGTGTTAAAGAATTCCATGTGACGCTTTAAAGCAGCGGCACGATCTTCTTTAGTCGTATATAACTTTTTCAAAGCTGGGATTAATGAGTAAGCCCAACCACCGTTTTGCATCCGTTCATAGTTCCAAGAACCTTGGAGGAACGTTGAACGCCACCAAACATGAATACGATCTGATTTGCTTAATTTAATTTGATCAGCCATTTTAGTTTTCCTCCTTCGCTAATACTTGTCGATGATATCGCCGACAGGGTCACCGGTACCAGAACCGCCACCATTACCAGAACCACCCATTTTAGAAAGGTTCAAGTAGATGAGGGCCATAGCAACACCGATACCACCTAAAGCGATCAGCGTCAATTCAGAAATCGCAGCTAAGACGAAACCTAAAACGAAGAATGGCCATACTTCACGAGTAGCCATCATGTTAATAACCATGGCATACCCAACGGCAACGACCATCCCACCACCGATTGACAAACCATCTGTCAACCAAGTAGGCATTGCGTTCAACATTGCTTTAACGGGACCAGCACCAACTGCTAAGATCAATGCAGCTGGAATAGCGATACGTAAGCCTTGCATTGCAATGGCAATCATTTGCCACATGTCAATTTTAGCAAAGCTACCTTCTTCAGCGGCACGGTCCATGATGTGGACAATAACCGTTGCTAAAGTACGAGCAAGGATGGTTAATAATAACCCAGCAACAGCCAAAGGTACGGCGATGGCAATGGCAGATGCCACTCCGGCACGGCCTTGGCCACCAAGTACTAAAATAATTGCAGATGCAATAGCTGCTAATGCGGCATCAGGGGCAACAGCGGCACCAACGTTTGACCAGCCTAAGGCGATCATTTGAAGACTACCACCTAAAATAATACATGGGACTAATTGTCCGGTAACTAAGCCGATTAATGCGCAGGCTACAACTGGCTGATGGAAATGGAATTCATCCAAAATACCTTCCATACCAGCTAAAAATGCGACTAATACGACTAAAATCATTTGAATCGCGTTCAAATTCATGATTTAATCCTCCATTTTTCTCCGATAGTTAATTAACTATTCGCTTGTTCTTTCAGCATCTTTTCAGCTTTATCCATGATGTGATCGAGATTATCCTGACCATCAGTTGGAACTTTACGAACATCCATCTTGATGCCCATCTTTTCCAATTCATGATAAGTGTCAATATCATCTTGGTTAAACGCCAAAACTTTGTTTGGTTGAACTTTACCAACAGAATGCGCCATGGAACCAATGTTTAAGGTATCCAACGGCACGCCACCCTTGATTGCTTTCAAAGCATCTTGTGGGGTTTCGAATAATAGCAAAGCCTTTTGACCACCGAAGTGTTTGTCATCTTTAGCTAACTTGATCATTTGATCAATTGGCACCACATGGGCTTTAACACCATTTGGCGCAGCTTGGATGATCATTTGAGTCCGCAAGTTGTCTTTGGCAACGTTATCTGAAACCACGATAATCCGAGTTGGGTTAACTGTTTTGCTCCAGGCAGTTGCAACTTGACCATGCAATAAACGTGAGTCGATCCGAGCAAGAACATAATCGAACTTACCAGGACGACCAGCGTTGGCACTATTGTCAGCAGCCGCTTTAGGCGCTTCCTTAGGTGCTAATGCTTCAGGACGAACCTTAACCCCATCCTTCGCCGTTTCAATAATATGAGTAGCGATTTCGTGAGCTGAGTCCATTGAAAGCCGTGATGCATAGGCTTCAATTAACATTGGTAGGTTCAAACCAGCAACGATCGCCCATTTGTCCTTATGTGCTTCAAACAAGCCGTTGACTTGGTTGAAAGGTGTGCCACCCCAAAGATCGACTAAGAACAAGACTTGGTCTTGATCGTCGAAAGAAGCAATGGCTTTTTCCAACTTAGCCTTAATGTCATCAGGGCCTTCGCTAGGCATCAACGTAACGGGTTGAACGTTTTCTTGTTCGCCGAAAATCATTGAACCAGATTGATAAATGCCTTTGGCAAATTCGCCATGACTAGCAATGATAATGCTTACCATCTTTGTACCTCCTATTTTTTTGTTACAGTCATAGGAAATGAATAAATAAGTTCTAAATAGCCTGTAACCTAAGTTATTGTGATACTGTAAGCGCAATCTTTTAGCACTCACTAATATATATGCAACTTCCGTGCCAAAATACACTAAATGCGAATTGCCGGTATTAGTGGCTTTAGATTGATACACTAATTATGATACAGTGGTCACTATTCCATTTTGTGTATCAATTTAGTGTATTTTTAATACAATTTTACGAAACAGTTAGCTTTCTTAAAATTAATTTCCTAATCTTAATAACTAAGGGCTCGGAATTGATTGCCTTGCCAGGCAATATTAAAGGCCGCGTTTGATAAGTGGGTTGCTTGTCCGGTCCAAGGATCATTAAAGTAAATATTAGCGGCATCAAATCCCGTGACCGTTAAGGCATGGCTCGCAAAACCATCAATATTAGTGACCCACGCGACCACCGGGTGTCCCCGGGTAATCTGAGCTTTAAGTTGCGTCAAGCTAATCCCCGTTAAATCAACCGCTGTGCCGATATGCCGCTGAACGGTTGAGAGCAACCCACGGGGATAAACATAGAGACCATAGCCAAACTCTGAATAAGGGTCCCCGACAAACCCTTGATTAGGATCATCACTACGTGGCATTTCATTAGCAAGTTGCAATTTATCTACCTTAGCGCCAGCATACTGTAACATCATGGTGACGGCGGTAATTTCACAGCCAGTCGGTAACTCTGGCAACTGGCTAATCACTGGTACCTTAAGCTGTGTCCTAATCGGCTTTAAATAGCCTTGCCAAATCCAACCGCTTTGACCAGCAGCATTGGCAACATAATAATATAGAAGCTTTTGACCATGGCGCGTGATATATGCTTGCTCAGACCGTGTCCAAATCGTGTTTTGATGCCGGCTTAGATGTAAGTTGGTACGTAACCGGACGCGCTGTTGTGGCAAGACCGTAATATGATACCCTTTTCCCGTTTGACTGTTGGTGCGAAAAGTTTGTCGCTCAGTCGTTTGAATACCAGTAATTCGATCACTATTCGCCGCCTTGGCCGGAACGACTCGACTGAGTCCCAGGCCTAATAACAGGCTGAGTGCCCCGACTAATCCCCATCGTTTGTTACCCATGCTAACCACCTCTTTAATTGTTAGTTTAGTGACAATTGAATCAGGTTAATTATAATGCTGGAATTTGTGGGGTATTAGTAAAGTGGCTTATAAATAATGTTATAAAACGGGCGTGCATGTTCTGAAATAACTATTATGTTGAAAATTAGTGTGTGCTGATATTGATAACAACACCACAAAAAAGCACGACCAACGCTGATTAACAACGTTTGTCGTGCTTCAATAGTTTAGTGCGCCCAAGAAGATTCGAACTTCCATGAGGTATACCCTCACAAGATCCTTAATCTTGCGCGTCTGCCAATTCCGCCATGGGCGCATCAATAACTCACAAAAACCATTTTAACAAAATGTTGTGAGTCTGACAAGCTTTAATTATGATTTAGTCACGGTGACACCTTGTGCATCAATCGATAACAGGTGACACTGACCGGTTAATGCCGGGTTTTGTTGTAGCTTAGTTTGTAATTTCATCAAGTCCGCTTTGTGCCCAAGCGTCACGATTGTGGGGCCGGCACCGCTCAAATAAGTGCCCACCAACCCTAATGTATGGGCAGTCTCACGAATTGTCGTTAAGGCTGGGACTAATTTGGCCCGATACTGTTCATGAAATTGGTCTTGTTCTAGCAAAGCTAAAGCCAGTGACCAATTTTTCATTGCTAACGCGGCCACCAGCGTATTGCCAACACTACTCCCGGCAATGGCTTGTTTGAATGGCAAGGTCGTCGGTAATGCACGCCGACTCGCGGACGTCAGGAGTTCTTCATTCGGCACGTAGACACTGGCAAATACGTCTGGCGTCGGTAACTGCACCGCTTGGACTTGCTGCTCTGCGACTGTCGCCACCACCAGCCCGCCTAAAATCGCTGGGGCAACATTATCAGGATGACCTTCTAATTCTGTCGCCTTGAATAATAAGTCACGCTTCGAGAGTGGTGTCGCGACCAATTCATTTGCAAGCACTAAGCCAGCGACGATGGCGGTCGAGCTACTGCCCAACCCGCGCGCTAAGGGAATCTCCGAGGTAACTTGAATCCGTTGTGGCGGTAAATGTGGCGCTAACGACAAGGCGGTCTTAACAATTAAGTTGCGCGCATCATCGGGCACTTTCTCGCCAAATGGATGCTCAACTTGCCAAGTCTGGCTGGGACCAATCACTGTCAAGCTGAGTTGCATATCTAAAGCCAACCCAATTGAGTCAAACCCCGGGCCTAAATTGGCAGAAGTTGCTGGCACTGAAATTTTTAACATCTGCTCACCTACTCGTTCTTTAAAACTTTATAACTCGCTAGCAAACGCATATCCGTCTGACCTGCGATGACCGTCGTAATCTCAGCCAATTGTTGATCATTCATCGCATGCGTAATAATGACGACGCGCGCGTTGCCATCGCCTAATTGGTTCTGAATAATCCGACTAAATGAGACTTTCGCCGCGGTCATAATTTCAGTGAGCCGCATCATCATCCCGGGCACATCCCGCATCTTCAATGCGATAAAGTGTGGGTAAACCACATCCGCCGGAGCTGCCAAAACCGTCTCTTGACGGTAAGAATTGAACGTATTACCGGTCGTGTTTAACGCAATGTTCTTAGCAACCGTCGTAATATCGCTCAACACGCTATTCGCCGTTGGTAATTCACCAGCACCGGGCCCATAAAACATCGTATCGCCAACCGCTGTCCCAGTGACCATGACCGCATTATTTTCATTTTGAACGGTTGCCAATGGATGATGATCCGAAACTAGCACCGGGCCAACTGAAACTGCAATCCGATCATCAATTTCTTCGGCAATCCCCAACAGCTTAATGGTATAGCCAAGTTGGTGTGCTTCTGCAATATCTTCGGGACTGATCGTTGTAATGCCTTGCACTTTAACGTGGTTCATCGACAGACTCATCCCAAAAGCAAATTGAGTCAGAATAATCATTTTATAGGCCGCGTCTAAGCCTTCCACATCATTAGTGGGGTCACTTTCAGCGAAACCTAAGTCCTGGGCCGAACTCAGCGCCTGTTCATAAGACCAGTTCTTCGTCAGCATTTGCGTCATGATATAGTTGGTCGTCCCGTTAACAATTCCCATAACACGTTGGATCTTATCCGCCGCAAAACTGTTATCAATCGTCCGCAAAATTGGAATACCACCGGCGACACTCGCTTCGTAGAACAAATCACGATGATTTTCTCGAGCAATTTGAACCAATTCTCGACCATACTGGGCAATTAAGTCCTTATTAGCCGTCACCACATGCTTGCCAGCTTGCAAAGCGCGGGTGATATATTCCTTTGCCGGATGGATTGAGCCCATTACTTCGACCATAATCTGAATTTCGGGGTCATCAATCAAGGTTTCAATCTGGTCGGTCAAACGGACATCCCCCAGATCGGTCTGTTGATGTTTTTTCAAGTTATGGACGACCACACAAGCCAACTCCAGATTACGCCCGGTAATCTCGGAAATCTTCGCTTGATGGGCTTGTAACATTTTAACCACGCCGTTCCCGACAGTGCCGAGACCAACGATGCCAATTTTGATTGTTTCCATTGATTAATGCCTCCAAATTTCTTAATAGTTAGCCTAATTCTATCGAATCACCGTGGGATAAGCAAACCTTTTCAGACTAGTTTGATGGGGCCACGACAACGACCACAAGTGTAGCGTGTCGTATCTAGTCGGCGCTTACGATGATAGACCAGCCCACAACGTTGACAACTATAGGTGTAACGTGCCACCATTTGAACACGTTCTTTGGGCGTTGGCGCATACCGCGAACCCCCAACTTGTGCGAGTAACCGCTTGAAGTCCGCATCTCGATGACGATAGCCACTGCCAGACAAGTGCAGGTGGTAATGACACAGTTCATGCTTGATAACACCAATCAAGGTCTGTTCATCAAAATCCGTTAACATCTTAGGATTGATATCAATATTGTGGCTTTCCAGTTGATAGCGGCCACCGGTTGTTCGTAGCCGGGCGTTAAAATAGGCGCGATGCCGAAATGGCTGATGGAACGCCTGACTCGAAATCTGGTTGACTAACTGCTGCAGTTGGCCATCAGTCATGGGCCGTCACTTTCGGTTCAATCATCGTTAAGGCAATGCGTTGCCGTTGCTCATCAACTTCCTCGACCCACACCGTGACAATATCACCAACGGCGACGGCCTGACGCGGATCTTTTAAAAACTTATCGGTTAACTTTGAAATATGGACCAAGCCATCTTGTTTGACGCCAATATCCACAAAGGCCCCAAAGTCCACGACGTTTCGAACAGTGCCTTGTAATTGCATTCCCGGTTTCAAATCACTCATTTTAAGCACATCTTGCCGCAATAACGGTGCCGGCATCGTCTCGCGGACATCACGACCGGGCTTTTGCAAACTGCTGATAATGTCTTTCAAAGTTAGTTCGCCAACGCCAGTTTCAGTCACCAGTTGCGTCAAGTTAAGTTGGGATAATTTTTGCGCCTTTGCGGTACCCACATCCGTCAGCGCCAAACCGGCTGCTTTCAATAAAGCTTTCGCGGCGGGGTAACTTTCTGGATGAATATCCGTATTATCAAGAATCGTCTTACCGGCAATGATCCGTAAGAACCCAACGGCTTGTTCATATGCTTTTGGTCCTAAACGTGGCACCTTTTTCAATTGTGGCCGACTGCTAAACTCACCATTTTCGTCACGGTAGGCCACCACATTTTGGGCAATTGTTTTGGAGAGTCCGGAAATATGTGTCAGTAATTCTGGACTGGCAGTGTTCAAATTAACCCCAACTTGGTTGACCGCCGTTTCAATGACGACATCCAATTGCGCGGTTAAGTCTTTTTGCGGTACATCATGTTGGTACTGCCCAACCCCGACCGATTGGGGGTCAATTTTGATTAATTCGGCTAAGGGGTCTTGCAACCGGCGCCCAATACTAATCGCACTGCGCTGTTCCACGTGCAATTCCGGAAATTCTGCCCGCGCATTATCACTTGCCGAATAAACCGAGGCACCAGCTTCATTGACGATGACGTAGTACACTGGCCGCTTCAACGTTTTCAGAATGTTGGCAACAAACTCTTCTGATTCACGGGAAGCCGTCCCGTTACCAATCGCAATCATTTCAACTTGATAGGTTTCCAAAAAAGCCTTGAACTCACCAGCGGCCGCCGCACGTTTTTCAGCGTTAGCGGGTTTATGCGGATAGATGACTAATTTATCCAGAAATTTACCATTCGCATCCATTACCGCGAGTTTACAACCAGTCCGATAGGCCGGGTCAAACCCAAGAACTACCCGGCCTTTTAAGGGTGCCTGCATCAGCAAGTGATACAAGTTATCGCCAAAAACTTTGATGGCCTGCTCATCGGCGGCATCCGACAATTCATTGCGGAGTTCACGCTCAATGGCTGGGCCAATAAACCGCTTGTAGGCATCTTGATAAGCTGCTTCAATTAACGGCACAGCGGGACCTTGATGCTGACCAATAAAGCGAAAATGACAGTAGCGTTCGATACCCGTTTGATCAATTTGGATACTGACTCGTAAAACCTTTTCCTTTTCACCACGATTAATGGCAAGGACACGATATGGCACGAGCTGTTTAATTGGACTTGTGAAGTCATAGTATTGTTGATAAACCCCTTGCTCATCCAATGCTTTAGCCTTTGGTTTCACTTTAACGACCAAGTCACCGCGATTGCGCGTTTCATTACGAATCCAGTTTCGTAACTGGGCATTGTCACCAAAAGCCTCCGCTAAAATTTCATGCGCCCCGGCTAATGCCGCAGCTGTATCCGGGATGTCCTTATCGGCATCAATAAACTGCTCAGCTTGTTGCTCAGGCGCCGTCTGTGGAAAACTCAGCAGCCAGGCAGCTAATGGCTCCAACCCAGCTTCTTTGGCAATGGTCGCCTTGGTCCGCCGCTTTTGCTTATACGGTAAATAAAGATCTTCCACATCTTGTAACTTATCTGCGGTTTCGATCGCTTTTTTTAAGGCTGGCGTCAATTGTTGCTGTTCAGCAATCAACTTGATGACATCCGCCTTGCGCCCTGCCAAACTGGCTAGGCGATCATAATTGTCTTTAATATCACGAATTTCAACTTCATCTAGGTCGCCAGTTCGTTCCTTCCGATACCGTGCAATAAATGGGACCGTGTTACCTTCGTCCATCATACTAAGGACGGCTTTAATCTGTTGTGGCTTAAAATTAGTCAGTGCCTGTTGCACCAATTTTAAAATTTCATTATCCATTTTTTCACCCAATCTTTAGCTTGCTTAATACTATTATTATACGCGTTTAGTCCCACTTTTTCGTGAAATTAAAACGAGTCTGGGGTAAAATCCCCAGACTCGTTTTAGCTCCGAATATTTATAGTCGAAACGTGGTACAAAAGGCATGGATGCAACAGAGCTACGGAAATCGAACGATTGAAGACCCCAATCATCCGGTTCCCTAGGCTATGCTCGGTAGCAACCCGCCTTTTGTGCCACTCTTAAACCATGCTTACATCACCATAGTCATGATTCGTTGAACATCATTGGAAACGCGTGCCATTTCGGTTTCTTGTGCTTTTTCCGCCTCATTAAATGCCGCCAGATCAACTGTTTGATCCGTCACGTTCAAGCTAGCAGTCATCGCAGCACAGGCAGTTGCATAGGCTTCATAGGCCGCTAATAAATTACGATGGCGACCAATCAACCGTGCCGGCACGCCGGCCTTTTTTAGCAGTTGAACATTCTGTTGATACTGTTCCGTACCATCCGTGAATTCCATCTGAATGTCATTAAATTCAGCGGGCACCATCTTAGCCACCGCATCGTCATCAATCGCTTGCCGTAATTTTTCAAATGATGGGTTGAGTGCTTCACCTGTTTTTTCGGTACTTTCGATCACTTTTGATAAAACTGGCATATAAGTTGCCATCGTTGCTTTTCTCATTATGATAAGCTCTTTTCTTAGATTAAGTTATGCCTTATTTTACCCTATTCGTCAGAATTATGCTTGCCGTAACCGACGGCGTTGGAAGAACTTAACAATTTCAACCACGACCACCATTGCGAGTGAAGCAGCAAAGACGATTCCCCATTGATAAGCATCCAAGTGTGACACATGGAATAAGCTATTAAAGCCTGGCACCATAATGGTCATCGCGAGTAACGCGAAGGCAATCAGGATTGCCCAATTAAAGAATTTGTTGCGGAATAGGCCCACCGTAAACAAGGAACCATGAATCGACTTCGAGTTAAAGGCATGGAATAACTGAATCAGGCCTAAGGTCGCAAACGCCATGGTTAAGGCATCCGCATGGGCCAAGCTAGCACTAGCATGCACTGGATACGTGATTGCCAGCCAGTAGACGAGCAACGTGATGCCACCTTCAAGCAACCCTTGGTAAATAATACTTGAGAACACCCCACCCGAGAAGAAATTGGAATTTCGACCACGTGGTTTATTTGCCATGATGTTCTTTTCTGTCGGTTCAACCCCCAACGCAATCGCTGGTAAGGTGTCGGTCACTAAGTTGATCCATAAGATGTGCACTGGCGCTAAAATTTGCCAACCGAGCATTGTCATCATGAATAACGTCAGCACTTCTCCTAAGTTAGCCGAAAGCAAGTATTGAATGGCCTTTTGAATATTCGCAAAGACTTTCCGACCCTCTTCAACCGCCACGACGATCGTCGCAAAATTGTCATCGGCCAGAACCATATCACTGGCGCCTTTTGACACTTCAGTCCCAGTAATTCCCATACCGATACCAATGTCAGCGGCTTTCAGCGCGGGCGCGTCGTTCACGCCATCACCGGTCATCGCGACAACTTTACCGCGTTTTTGCCAAGCGTTAACAATCCGAACTTTATGTTCAGGTGCCACTCGCGCATAAACCGAGTAATCACTGACCTTTTTACCAAATTCAGCATCGCTCATCTCATCAAGCTCAGCCCCGGTAATGACGGCCGCGTCATCACCTTCATCAATAATCCCAAGTCGCACGGCAATGGCTTCCGCAGTATCCCGGTGGTCACCCGTAATCATCAATGGCCGAATTCCCGCCGACTTGGCTTCAACGACTGCTTGCGCAACTTCTGGCCGCTCGGGATCAATCATCCCAACCATTCCCGCAAAGACTAAGTCGTTTTCCAACGTTTCAGAATTAACAGTCGTGGGCACAGCCGTAATAATCTTGTAAGCAAATGCCAGCACTCGTAAGGCTTGCGTGGCTAATTCATGGTTAGTCGCCAAGATTTGGTCACGTAATGGTTTAGTCAACGGCGTCACTTCACCGTTGATCTCAACGGATGTAATCCGTTTGAGTAGTTCGTCAGGCGCCCCTTTAACCGCCACTAAAAACTGGCCGTCATCGAGCGGGTGAACCGTCGACATTAATTTTCGTTCAGAGTCAAATGGCACTTCACTGACCCGTGGCCGATCAGTTAATAATTGGTCAACCGGATAGTCTTGGTCTAAATTATATTGCACCAACGCCGTTTCCGTTGGATCACCCGCGAGTCCATCGGTCATAATTTTCGTGTCATTACTTAAAATCATGACTTGGGCTAAATGACTGTCCGTTGGGAGATGGGTTGGTCGCGCATCAACCAATTTCTGGTTCACGTATAGCTTTTCAACCGTCATCTTATTTTGCGTTAACGTCCCAGTCTTGTCAGAGGCGATAATATCGGTACTTCCCAAGGTTTCAACCGCTGGTAGCTTCCGTACTAAGGCGTGACGTTTGGCCATCCGTTGGGTTCCTAAGGCTAAGGTAATGGTAACAATGGCCGGTAACCCTTCTGGAATTGCCGCCACGGCTAACGAAATCGCCGTCAATAACATATTGATTAAGCTCTCGCTACCACGCAACATCCCAATCCCAAAGACAACCGCCGCAATCACTAAAATGAGAATCGTCAGTGACTTGCCAAGTTGCGTTAAGTTGGCCTGTAATGGCGTCGTCGTTTCATCGGCCGCTTCGATCATCCCAGCAATCCGACCAACTTCGGTCTGCATCCCAGTCGCAACCACCATCCCGGTCGCACGCCCGTAGGTGACATTACTGTTCATGTAAGCCATATTCAAGCGATCCCCGATTGCTAAATCATCGGCGGTTAGTGTTTCGGCTTGTTTTTCAACCGGTACAGATTCCCCGGTCAGCGCGGACTCTTCTACTTTTAAAGAGGCACTTTCAATCAAACGCAAGTCAGCCGGGACAATATCGCCAGCTTCGAGCGTCACAATATCACCGGGAACAAGTTCATCACTTTTCACCGTTTTAAAGGTCCCATCGCGCAGCACGGTTGCGTCCGGTGCCGCCATTTCTTTCAAGGCATTGATTGCTTCTTCAGCTTTGGATTCTTGAAAAACGCCAAAGACTGCATTTAACACGACAACCAATAAAATAATGACCGCATCCACGACTTCACCAGTGAACGCTGCAATCAGTGCCGCGACAAGTAAAACAATGATCATGAAATCTTTAAACTGTGCTAAAAACTTTTGCAACATCGAAGTAGTCTTTTGCTGGTTCAAGGCGTTATGCCCATACTGTTCCAAGCGTTGACTCGCTTCAGTTTGTTGTAAGCCTTGTTCGTTAGCCTTTAAATCCTGATAAATCGTTGCTAACGGTTGTTGGTACCTAGATTGTTTCGACATGTGTGTCTCCTCCTCGCATCCGAGTCCCATTTTCTAAACCGTCCAGATATAGAAAATGAGACCCATGTATGCACGTGTAATTGTGACATACATAAGTCTCACTATTTAAGACAATACCGGATTGGCTTCTTGTTGACGATATTGCCGCAGTTACACTGCTAGTTACTCCCTTATGATTGTATGGCTAATATAACAGATAACCTGAGAACTGTCTACTGATACGATGACTTTGTAAGTATCGGTTTTTTAAAATTAGCGAATCGTGCTAATTCCCGCCTACCGGGAGCTTCGTTTGGGGCTGGAACGCCATGAACCAGTTTTGAGCCAAAGGGCGGTCTCAAAAGCTGGTTTTTGACTAACCGCGGACAAACCACCACGCTAAGTCAAATGCCACGGCTGAGCCCCAAACGAAGCCCCCTCACGGCTAAAACTGTGCATTTTTGTAAATAATCGGTCAGCTAGAAAATCTTCGCTAGATGCACGGGCCAGTTGGTTGATATAGGCGCAAATTTAGCGGCGTGATTGCTAGGCGAATGAGCTACTTAACTTTCGGACATATGATTTTGTTTAGTCGGCTATTCAGTGCTTCAGTTGAACTGGGTAGTACACTTTCGAGCAAAAAAATCGCCAACCACTTTTCAGCAGTCAGCGATCTAATTAAGTAACCTATTTCCAAAAATCATCAAAAACATTAATCGCCGCGTGCCGTTTATGAGCGGTCTTTAAATACCAAGCCTCAATCTTCTCAGCCGCCGCAGAGTCAATGTCTTTACCTTCCAAATAGTCATCAATGTCGTCATAGTGCACACCCAGAGCAACTTCGTCCGGTAAGGCCGGCCGATCGTCTTCTAAGTCGGCAGTTGGCACCTTTTTGTAAAGGTGGGCTGGTGCTTGTAAGACTTCTAGCATGGCCCGACCTTGGCGTTTGTCCAAACGATACAGGGGTACGATATCTGCGCCACCATCACCGTATTTCGTATAGAAACCAGTGACCGCTTCCGCGGCATGATCCGTCCCAACAACCGCACCGTGACGTTCGCCCGCAATCCCATATTGCACGATCATCCGTTGGCGTGCCTTGATGTTACCCTTGTTAAAGTCATGAATTGTTAAGCCAGTCGCTTCAAGCGCCGTCACCATGGCATCGGTAGCTGGTTGAATATCGACTCGGTCAATAACATCGGCTTGCATGAATTTGATGGCATCCATCGCATCGGATTCATCAGCCTGATCACCATAAGGTAAACGAACAGCGATAAATTGATAATCGTTGTCGCCAGTTTCTTCACGCATTTCCGTAATAGCGAGTTGAGTCATTTTACCGGCTAACGTGGAGTCCTGACCACCCGAAATGCCTAAGACATAAGTTTTTAAGAAAGCATTTTTCTTTAAATAAGCCTTTAAGAAATCAACACTGCGTCGGATTTCAGTTTCCGGATCAATCTTAGGACTCACATGTAAGGCGTTAATAATTTCAGTTTGTAATGGCCGCATCGGCAAAAATCCTCCTAGTAATCTTTTTTATTGACCCAGTCGCGCACTGAGTGAATAATGTTCATCTTGTGATCATACAGCTTCTGTGATAAATCCACTGGATAATCTTGTGGATTTAAATCCCGCTTATATTCATCCCATAAAGAATCCAAACTATCGTAAGCATACTGTTTGATTTCTTTCAAAGCTGGCAAGTCATAAACTTGTTTGCCTTGATCGTAAATGGGAATTAAAACTGGCCGGGCATCAAAGTCGCTGACCGTCTTATTGATATACGTGTAACTTGGATGGAACATGTAAATCGACTCTTCATTGCGCGGATCTTCATCATAAAGCGTCACGTAATCCCCTTCTGATTTGCCATCCGCGCGCTTAGTAATCCGCCAAACTTGTTTCCGACCAGGTGTCGAAACTTTTTCAGCGTTATTGGATAATTTGATCGTATCGACCATCTTACCGTTATCATCCTCAATAGAGACCATCTTGTAAACGGCCCCTAAAGCCGGTTGATCAAATGCCGTGATGAGCTTCGTACCGACGCCCCAAACGCTAATTTTGGCGCCTTGCATCTTCAAGTTTTGAATCGTCTTTTCATCCAAGTCATTGGAAGCATAGACCTTCGCGTCAGGAAAACCGGCTTCGTCTAACTGTTCTCGCACCCGTTTTGATAAGTAGGCCATATCGCCACTATCAATCCGGACACCTTGAAAGTTAATTTTATCGCCCATTTCCTTAGCCACTTTAATGGCAGATGGCACACCACTACGCAACGTGTCATACGTATCCACTAAGAACACGCAATCGTGATGCGTTTCAGCGTAGGCTTTAAATGCGGCATAGTCATTTCGATACGTTTGAACTAGGGCATGCGCGTGCGTTCCACTAATCGGAATGCCAAAAATTTTCCCTGCTCGGACATTACTCGTCGCATCAAAGCCACCAATATAAGCCGCCCGGGTGCCCCAAATTGCGGCATCCATTTCTTGCGCCCGGCGTGTTCCAAATTCGAGCAGCCCGTCTTCTTCACCAACAACCGACTTGATTCGAGCGGCTTTAGTCGCAATCAAAGTTTGATAGTTGATAATATTCAACAATGCGGTTTCGATCAATTGACAGGTCGCTAGTGACCCCTCAACTTGCATCAAAGGCTCATTATTGAAAACGAGGTCCCCTTCACGCGCAGACCGAATGGTGGCATCAAACTTGAAATTCTTTAAGTAGTCTAAAAAACCTTCTGGATAATCTTCGGCTTCACGTAAATACGCAATATCCGTCTCCGTAAAGTGGAGATTATTGATATAATTAACTACTCGCTCAAGACCAGCAAAAATCGCATAGCCATTTTGGAACGGCATCTTCCGAAAGAAGACTTCGAACACCGCGTGTCGGTTATGAATCCCCTGTTCCCAATAAGTTTGCATCATGTTGATCTGATAAGCATCCGTATGCAAGGTTAAACTATCATCCGGATAGATTTGAGTCATGAGTTTAATTCTCCATTTCGTAGGTTGTAAACGACATTAGTTTAAGTTAAGCCTATTCTATCATTATTTTGAAAACTAATGAATGTAAGCACCTGAAAAAGTTGCAGAAATTACTGAAATCCCTATACTTTAATTAAGTTTTGAAAGTGAGGCCGCTTATGTCTGCACCATTTGATACTGTTTCTATTTTAAACGTGCCGTTTATTAAGACGACTAACCAGGCTTTTGTTGCCCAGCTTGAACAAGATGTGCTGGCCCATCAGAATCGCTTTGTCGTCACGGCGAATCCAGAAATTTTAATGTACGCTCGCGAACATCCCGAGTATCAGCAAGTCCTTCAGCAGGCCGATTATATTACACCAGATGGCATTGGCGTCATTCAAGGCGCGCAAATTCTCGGAACACCACTCCCAGAGCGGATTACCGGCTATGATACGCTGCTGGCCTTACTAAAATGGGGCGCCAAGCAGCACCAACGTGTTTTCCTGCTTGGCGCCAAGCCAGCAGTGCTAAAGCAAGTTGTGGCTAAGCTCAAGTCGACGGCACCCAATTTAGTCATCGCCGGTGCTTTGGATGGCTATTACGCCGATGAAACCACCGTCGTTGACCAAATCGTTGCTGCTAAACCAGATATGATCTTTATCGCGACTGGTTTTCCTAAGCAAGAATTTTTCATTGCCGCTCATCGCCATCAAGTTGATGGCTTGTGGATGGGCATTGGTGGCAGTTTTGACGTGCTTGCCGGAACCGTTAAACGTGCCCCCAAATTTTGGCAAAAACATCATATCGAATGGTTATATCGTTTGATCCAAGAACCTAGTCGTTTCAAACGCATGCTGGTATTACCGCGATATCTCCATTTGATCAAAAAAATCGCCAAACAATCAAAGTCGTAATAAAAAACGATCCATCAGCTTTTGACTGATGAATCGCTTTTTTGACTTTATTTTTCTAAATAAAACTCAAATCGGTTACCCACATACTGCGTGCGGACGTATTCAAACGGATCACCCGTTTGCAAATATGAAATCTGACGAAGCCGCAATAACGCATCGCCACGCCGGACAGACAAGTATTCCGCAATCCGCTCAGAAGCAGACATCGCAGAAACGGTCTGCTGGGCTTTACCAGGAACAAATCCCGCTTTTTCTTCCAAGGTCCGATAAAGCGAGCTCGTGATCTCATCCTTAGTAAATTGTTTAACCAAACGTTCGGGCACCGTGGCCACCTCAAAACAAATCGGCACATCATCGCCATAGCGGATCCGTTCCATCCGTAGCACTTGCTCATTTGGTTGTAACGCCAGCTTCTCACTTTCAGAGAGTGAGGGGCTCGTCACGTGGTATGAAATGGTTTTACTAGAAGGAACTTTTCCCTGAGCCAGCATTAAATCAGTAAAGCTGGTGACCCCAGACATTTTTTCCTGCACTTTTTGATTTGCAACAAAGGTGCCAGCGCCCACTCGCCGCTCTAGTATTCCTTCATCAACCAAGGTCTGAATCGCTTGGCGCAACGTCATTCGACTCACATCAAATTGACCTGCTAGCTCCCGTTCAGATGGAATACGATCACCAACTGCCCAACGACCGGCTTCAATGGCTTGTTTGATTTGGTTATGAATTTGAATATAAATTGGCGAACTCATGGATCTCATCCCTGTCTTCTATTATTTATTTAGCAGCTTTTTTACCATAGCTGTATGTTGCAACTAAGTCTTGGTCGGCATCTAAAACATTGATGTCGGCGTCCTTGCCAGCTTCCAAAGTTCCTTTAGAAGTTAGTTTGAATTCTCTAGCTTGGTTGACTGATGACATCTTAACGGCTTCAAAGATCCCACAGCCGGTGAACTTTTGAACATTCTTAAAGGCGTCAATATAAGTCAAGACAGAACCGGCTAAATTACCAGCTTCCAAACGAGCTTGACCATCTTTAACGATCACTTTTTGCCCACCTAATTCGCTGACACCATCAGGTTCGCCTTTAGCACGCATTGAGTCAGTTACTAATTCAATGCGATCAGCACCCTTTTGTTCATAAGCAAGCTTGATCATGTCTGGGACGATATGGAAACCATCACAGATCAATTCACAGACCATGTTATTTTCAAGCATGGCGTGACCAGTAACCCCTGGTTCGCGATGCTTGAATTCACGTTGGGCATTGTATAAATGCGTCACATGAGTGGCTTTACTTGCCAACAATTGTTCACGAGTGGCATTGCTATGACCGACTGAAGGGACAATCCCATTTTCCAAGCAATACTTTTCGAATTCACGCGAGCCTGGATCTTCTGGCGCATACGTAATCAATTTAACGCGACCGCCGGAAAGCTTGTTCCAGTTATCCAATAAAGCAACGTTCGGATTCTTAATATACTTTTCTGGTTGGGCACCCTTAAATGTGGCTGAAATGAATGGGCCTTCCAAATGAACCCCTTGAATAACGGGATTTTCTTGAGCAGCCTTGTTGATGCCGGCCATAGAATGATCCAAATTCTCGTTAGATTGCGTCATTGTGGTACAGAAGTATGACGTAATCCCTTCACGTGCAACCATATCATTGACCATTTCGTTAATTTCAGCTGGATTACCATCCATTGAATCAAAACTATAACCACCATGGCTATGCACATCGATGAAACCAGGTACAATTGTCTTGCCACTGACAAATTCAATATCATCGTCAGGTTGGGCAACATACTCGTCCATTGGCCCGACCGCTTCAATTTCCTTACCGAAACGAATGTAGCCGTCATCGATCTTTTCTAGACCAGTATAAATGATGGCATGTTTTAAAACTTTGCTCATGAACAATTCCTCCTTGGATTTACTGGTTCTATTATAATCGGTATAGACCAAATATGCAACCACAAAGCGTAGGAGTTACCACCGGAACCAGCAAACCCGATTCAGACCGAGCTAGTCACCCAGTTCTTTGGCAATCGTCGCATCAATGCCTTTAACGACCGACGTCATGAATCCGGCTTCTTCCATCGCTAACAGGCCAGCGACCGTTGTGCCACCGGGAGATGACACTTGATCAATTAAATCGAATGGGATCTTATCTGAAGCTAAGACCATCTTGGCGCTGCCTAAAGTTGCTTGTGCCGCGATCTTAGTTGCAGTAGCTTTATCTAACCCATGTTTAACCCCAGCACGCGCCATCGCGTCAATGAAAAAGTAAACGTATGCTGGCGAACTACCAGCCAATGCTGAAAACGTACTAAAATGTTTCTCTGAAATTTCGCTGGTCTCACCAATGGTGTCAAATAACGCCTGACCGGCCGCGTATTGTTCAGCAGTTAGACTCGCATTTCCAACTAACGCTGTCATCCCACCACCAATCGCCACATTAACATTTGGCATGATTCGCAAGATTGGTAATTTCCCGACGGCAGCTTCATAATCTGCCAGTTCAATCCCAGAAACCATCGTAATAACCCATTTACCGGCCGTAATTGCCGATTTTAGCTCTTTTAACACCTTCAAGGTAATATCAGGCTTAATTGCTAATACAATGACATCGGCGGCTTGAACAACGTCCAGATTTGACGCGACCGCGTGCAAGCCATTTGCTTTCGCGTATGGTTCATAACTTGCGGTGTGCGCACTATGAATATATAACTCATCTGGCGCAACCGCCTTAGTCTTCAACCAACCATCAATAATGGCACGGCCCATATTGCCGGCCCCAATAAATCCAATTTTCATTTACGCTTTCTCCTTAAAATTGACCAATTAATCACTATAAAATTTATCGTACAAATAACCATTGATTTTGTAAAGCTTGAACGCTTGTAATTCTGGATTAGTCTAACTATACCAATAGTACGACAACTTGATAAGGTGTCAGGACCAAATTTTTCATGACTCATGCTGTTACCTTGGTCACACTAAACCATGCGATTAATATAAATTCATAAATCACGTATGAAGGCACAAAAAAACAGCCACCGGAGTGACTGTTTGGTAGTTGGGCTAGCTGGGTTCGAACCAGCGCATGACAGGATCAAAACCTGTTGCCTTACCACTTGGCTATAGCCCAATGATAAAATGGAGGGGAGTGGATTCGAACCACCGAACCCGAAGGAGCGGATTTACAGTCCGCCGCGTTTAGCCAGACTTCGCTACCCCTCCGTGAATCATTCAACTATATTAGAATACAGAACTTTGAATAAAAAATCAAGGGATTTGGCAAAACTTTTTTATTTTTCAGCCAAATCTAATATTTTAAGATCATGTTGCCATTCTGCCATGAAAGTTGTCTCTTGCCATTCATTTAAGCGGGGCCGCCCGTAGCCGACTGCCTGATCATAATATGTTGTCTGCTTAAATTGACGTGGCGCTGGATGCACATGTAGATGTCCAAAAAGGACCCGCTCGACTTGATAGCGTTCTACCAAGTCGCCTAACCGTGGCGACCCCATCAAAGCATTTGCCATATTCCAAAAACGATTATCATTAGTAAAGCGCAAATAGTCAACTTTGGGAACAAAGTGCGTCATTAAAATAACCCGTTTGTGATCAGCTTGTGCCGCGGCTAATTGGGCGGTCACTTGCGTTAACATCAGCTGCGCCCGTTCTGGATCACTCATTGGCTGTTTGATTGCCCGATCAATCCAAAAGGCCCGTTTCCACTGCTGGAAGTCCGAAATCGTGGTGTCAGGCACTCCTGCCGCAAAACGATAATCATACCAACCGTTGTGACCAATAATCCGCCACTCGCTATGTGGTAAATCGATTGACCGATTATGCAAATACCCCGCAAAATACCCGGTTTCCAACTCATCAAACGAAATACCATGTACCATGTCGTGGTTACCAGCAATCCAATAGACTTGCGTTTGTTTGCCTAGCAGGGCTTGTAGATCCACCACGAATTGCTGACTCCGTTGAAAGTCATTAAACAGGTCTCCTGCGATTAAGTACACTTGGACACCATTCGCTAACAAATACTCGGCTTGAGCACGCATCGTGACTTGCACGTCAACTTTATTCACATCAAAATGATTATCACTCGTAAAAGCTACCCGACTCACCCTTATCACCTCAAAAAAAGATATGCTATCTTTAAGATAACATACCTTGATTTAAATAGGTTTTATCGAATTCCTTGCATAGCCTTCTTGATCATCGGTACCATCATGAAGAGGATAATCCCTAAGATAACACTCACGATACCAATTGTCGCAAAATAAGGCACTTCGGTCTTTGAGGAGTAGAAACGCACGATTTGTGCATTCAAGGCACTCCCAGCCGCATCAGTCAGGAACCACATACTCATCATTTGAGAAGCGAAAGCCTTTGGTGCCAGCTTGGTTGTTACCGACAAGCCGATTGGTGAAATTAACATTTCAGCAACTTCAACGACGGCCCAACTACCAACAAGCCACAAAGGACTAACTTTGCCACTTGTGCCAAAGAAGAATCCTGGCATTGCCATGATTAAGTATGACACACCGGCAAACACAAGCCCAACCGCGAATTTAGCAGGTGAACTAGGTTGTTTTTTACCCCACTTCGTCCATAGCAAGACAAATGGTGTCGTATATAGCATGATAAACAATGGATTTAAGATTTGGAAGTCAGAAGCGGCTAAATGCCAGCCTAAGAGATTCAAACTTGTCCGATCGGCAGCAAATAGTGCCAAAACTGCAGATCCTTGTTCTTCAATTGCCCAGAACAATGCCGCAGCAATAAAGAGTGGAATGTAAGCACGTACACGCGAGCGTTCCTTAGCATTGGTTTTTTCAGAGGTTAGCATCAACGTGAAGTAAACCACTGGCGTTAGGATAACTAACACACTAATTAACGTAATAATATTGTTGAGATTCAAGGCGTTCAATAATTGCATCAAGAGTAGGACTAACCCTAACCCAACGATACCAATCAGTGTCCGGCGAATGACTTTGCTCAAATCGCCTGGTTCCAATGGATCAGTTGGGTACAAGCTAGCAGTACTTAAATTCTTCTTACCATCAAAGTAATATTGTAGTAAACCGAAGAACATCCCAATCGCAGCTAATGAGAAACCAAGATGGAAGTTAACACCTAAACCAATTCGACCAACTAGAATTGGTGCAACCAATGACCCTAAGTTAATCCCAAAGACAAAGATACTGAAACCGGCATCCCGGCGTGTATCTTCTGCAGTATATAATTGACCAACCATATCGGAAACGTTAGGCTTTAACAACCCAGTCCCAATGACGATTAAGGCAATTGAGATAAACAAGGTGCTGACACCGGCTGGAATCGACAAGACAATGTGGCCCAACATAATCAGGACCCCACCAATAAAGACTGTCTTACGACTACCCCAAACCCGGTCTGATAAAAATCCACCCAAGACACTGGAAACATAAACTAACGCTGAGTAGATTGACATAATCGATGCAGCGGTTCCTTGATCAAAACCAAGGCCACCTTTAGCAACGCTGTAATACATATAGAAGATTAATAGCGCGCGCATCCCATAGTAACTGAATCGTTCCCACATTTCTGTGAAGAACAACGTCCGCAAGCCACGGGGTTGGCCAAAGAACGACCGATCCAGTTTTTGCTCTTTATCCAATTAAATTTCCTCCAAACTTCATCTAGCAGATCAAACTTCGTTTAAAAGTAACAAATTTCGTTTCTTAATTAAACATAATAACTATTATACTAGCCTTAATCTTATTCAACAACTGCTTTAATTGTTTTCTAATCTTAAACACATTAGAGCAAACAATTCTCATACTTTTGTGACAGATAAAAAGCCCGTTAAATTGCAGAAAGTTAGTATTTTCATATATTTCATGAGCTTACATAAATAATTTAATAACATCAATTTCTAATTTTACAGCAGGCATTTAGCGTCATCATCTGGTAAAAATTGTGGTATTTACCATTGTAAATCTAATTAAACAAACTGACCTTTCGCCTTGAAAACGGTTGATTTACCGGCTTAACCGTGCCGAGGTCACCTGTGTTCTGACCAGCTGACGAGACCGTGACGATAATAATAGCCAAAAAGAGCGTCCAGACATCAGCCTGAACGCTCACTTCATGATCAATTGAATTAAAAAAGACGAGAACCACGTCCCGTCTCAACAAGTGCCGGCTACCAGAGTCGAACTGATGACCCTCGGTTTACGATACCGATGCTCTACCAACTGAGCTAAGCCGGCATGATATAAAAAAGATGTCAACACCGTGGGGGCTAACATCTGTCACTCCGACAGGCGGGCTCGAACCGTCGACATCTTGATTAACAGTCAAGCGCTCTACCAACTGAGCTATGTCGGAATATTCGCATGGCAACGTCCTACCCTCGCAGGGAGCGATCCCCCAACTACTCTCGGCGCTAAGAAGCTTAACTTCTGTGTTCG
>NZ_BJDG01000006.1 GCF_005404945.1 Lactiplantibacillus pingfangensis
TGCAAACGAAAATCAGCCCAATACCTTATCGTCTAACGACTCTAAGATATTGAGCTGATTTTCGTGAATATATTGGGATCTATTTTGCATAGAAAGCTATTCCAAGACTCCAAGTCACTAGTACGCAAGTCTTGATAAAATTTTTTCATCGCTAACAATCCCGAAAAAAAAGTATTTTGAAATTTTTCAGTTGCTTCGCTTTTATTCTCAATGCCTTCAAGCAACTGAATATCTTCATCCAAAAATTTAGGGTTATATGGAAGGCTTTGTCCATATATTTTTGAACTGTGTGCCGTTGTATTCCTGAGTATTTGAACTGCAGTGATCCAGCTATTAATACCACTTGAAGTAGGTACAGTCGGGACACTAGGTAGCACTTCAGAACACCAATCTTTTAATAGATCATGTCGTAACAGAGAAACAAATTTGGAAAATTGTCCAAACGTTATTTCTTCAAATAATACCCAAATTGGAATTTTGCCACCATATTTTATAACATGATGTCTAATCATATTATCTTTTGCTATTTTACCGGTTAAACTTTCGGCAAACATTGACAGCATACGCTTTACATCGATTTGACTACTTCTCTTTGTTTTATAAATATTTTCATCTAAATAGGCTTGTCCACCTGTGTACACCGAATCTTCAGACTTATACTTATCATAATTAGTTGAGATGAATCTAGCTAAGGATGTTTTTAAATACACTTCAATAGCTGGCGTTAACCGACTCAAGGATTCTCTCAGATACCTATCAAACTGATACAATGTTATCAATTCAGTATAAGACATATGTCCTTTTAACATATCTTTTCTTCGAAAAGCAGAAATTCGATAGTAATTAATCGCATCAAGATCTTCAGCAGCATGTACTCTTTCGTCAGCTGTAAACGTAACTTCATGCATTTCTTCCAGTTGATTAATTAACTGTTCTGTCGTTAATGGTATCTTTAACGAATCATCAGAAAAAGTGGTAGCCTCCGTCAGGACGTGGTGTATATCCTTAATCGGGAAGCTATATCCATCCCTTTCAATATTTATAGTCAATTCTTTATATGGCTTATCAAGTGCACCAATCGGTATTGTAAGCTTTAAATTATCTTCTGTCATTTACTTTTCTCCAAAAAAAATGGCCAACCTAGTCTGCCCACGTGAAACGTGGAGCCTAGTTGACATCTATTAACTGTTATAATAACACAAATAATAACCAAGTCAATCTCAAAAACTTTTTATCCATAACCAGCACACCTATACCAAGTATCTTACCATCCTTTTAACATAAAAACAGTCTTAATAATCGTAATTAGACCAGTAACAATGCCTCCATATTGGGCAAGTCTACAACAATATCCTGCGCCTGACTCTTGCGTGCCTATTCTTAATAGCATTTAAAAATGCTAAAATAGCTTTTTCAGCCTCATTCGACTGAACATTGCTCGTTAGAAAATCTTCGAGTTTCTTACTTAATTGCTGCTCCTCATTATTTTCAATATACACATCCCTGATAGAAGAATAGCCATCAGCCTGAATACCATAATTTCGATTATCAATATGGTTGTTGACATTCACGCCCTGATTCTGTGTTATGGCCCTTCCATAAATTGTAAGTCGCGGTTGAAAATGATTAAGTGTTTTTTTATTAGTTTCCTTTGTTTCACGTTTAATCACAGCATAATTCACACCATTCCAAGGAAATTCAGATAAACCTAAAATATGATTCTCCATAGCTTGATCTTTACGTGGCTCATACAAGGGAAAAACAATCAGCCAACAATACAATATCATCTGTACTATTTTTAGTACTATTTTTAGTAATATCAGCAAACCTAAAATCTAACCAAAATAATCCGAACTCTCAGAAGTCGAGAGCTCGGATTATTTTTTACTATTCAAGACGGTCAGTTATTAGGTACTTACGCCTGCGTTAAGCCTATGCTTTTTTGAACACTAACCATTTTGATAAAAAGTAGTTGGCGACTAACGCAATCCCGTGACCAATCACCTTAGTCATCGTGCCATTGACTGACATCACTGAGATACCAAGCCATAAGATCACGGCTTCAATTAAGTACGTCGCAACCCGTGTACCATAAAATGTGCCGATTTCTTTGACTAAGCTCTTAGTTTCATGCTGGAACACGAACATCTTGTTCACGACAAATGAGAACAACACACTGAAGAACCAGTCAATTAAGTTCGCAATTTGATATTCAATGCCAAAGGTGTGGTACAGCAAATAGAATAAGGCCACATTAAACACAACCGTTATCACGCCCCACAGCGCATAGAGTTGTAATTCATTATTTGCCTTTTCTTCAACGGCTTCTAATTCTTCTTCAAATTCCGCCTCAGTATGTGGTACCGGACGTTGCTTATCCTTGTCCATCTCTCACATAGCCCCCACTTATGCTAATAATTTTGTAAATAATTGTTCATATAACTTAATAAATCGCTGATACATATCTAAATCAACATATTCATTCACTTGATGGGCTGTAATGTTTCCTGGACCAAAAACGATGATTTCCATATTAGGGTTCTTAACGATATAAGATGAGGCATCCGTGCCACCTGGCGCCCCAAAGTATGGCAAAGCCTGCGTCAAGACTTGTTCGCCAACTTGCTTAGCTAACTGAACGAGTTTTGCTTCGGCTGGGGTATGCACAGGATAAAAGCTGTCCTGAACATCCAATGTTAGGTCGGCTCCGGCCGCATTGCAATCTGCAATCATTTTTTCCAAAGCAGCGATGATTTTATCGTTACGTAATTCTGGAATCGTCCGAATTTTAACCGACATCTCGGCACTGGCTGGCACAGTATTAATCTGTTCGCCACCCTTAATCAAGGTAACGACTGGGACCGTTGCGCCTAACACTGAATTCGTCACCGCTTTGAAACTATCAAAGTAGGCATTTTGTTGTTGATAAAATGTCATTAACATATCAATCGCGTTTTTACCGATGGTTGGCATGGAACTATGCGCCGCAACCCCCTTGGCACGAACGGTGTAAGTTAATGAGCCTTTATGCGCCAATTCGATAAAATGCTGTTCGGTCGTTGGATTGGCCGCCATCATTTTTTCAGCCGTGGCCGCATCAACGCCCAACATCGCTTGAATCGGTTTTTGCGTCAACAATTGCTTATCTGCGCCACTCGGTTCACCAACAATTAAAGCGTCGATGTCATCCGCGTAACCCAAATCAACCAACTGTTCCGCGCCCAAATGACCGTCTTCTTCACCAACCGTTGCCATCAACCGTAACGTCCCGTGTAACTGTACGTTAGCTTCTTTCAAATTGATAAAAGCAAAGACGCCGGCCATTAAACCAGCCTTCATATCAGTTGCGCCGCGTCCAAACAGTCGATTATCTTTGATCGTCGCAGATAAAGCTGGCACCGCCCATTTGCTAGCATCGCCGAGCGCTACAGTATCTTCATGCCCGTCAAAACCAACAACTGGACCGTTACCATCACCGATTTCTGCCACCAAACTCGTGCGATTTGGACCGTAATCAATTAATTTTGCGTCAATCCCATGTTGTTTTAATAGGTTTGCCAAATAGTCCGCGATTGGCTTTTCGTTATCGTTGACCGTATTCATTTTGACAATATCACTTAATGCTTGGATTGTTTCAGCCATTTCTGTCACCCCAGAGTGTGTCTAACCTGATAAACACAATTTATACTGCAAGTTGATTACATCACTTTTTAAACCTCGGTGCAAGTGCCCACGCTTAATCGACTGATTTTAACGCATCGAGCATGTTGACACGTTTCAACTTTCGATGCATCATTCCCATCACGATCAAACTGAACGCAATCGTCAGCAAGGCCGAATAAACGTAGCTCAGCGGATGAATACCTGGGGAAAACATCAGCGCATTCGTTTCAGCCGTTTGTAGAATATAGCTGTGCAACCAATTTCCTAAAAAGCAGCCTAAAATAATCCCTAAGCCGGTCAAAATGAGATTTTCACGGAAGATATACATGGTCACTTCGCCATCGTAAAAGCCTAATACCTTGATGGTTGAAAGTTCACGAATCCGTTCTGACACGTTGATATTCGTCAAATTGTACAGGACAACTAGCGCCAGTGCTCCCGCTGAAATGACAAAGATCAGCACTACCAGATTCATACTATCGAACATTTTAAAGGTCGTCTTCTTTTCAGTTGCCATCAGGGTGACATTCATGATGCCCGTTTGTTTCAACAACGTGTTCGCGTACGCATTACCTTGTTGCTCACTCGTCGTCTTAAATTGCACATAATTACTATTATAAACCGGTCGTTTGCCAAACACAGTTTGATAATAACTCGGGCTCAAATAAACAAAATGAGCCACATAGTTTTCGGCAATGGCGGCAACTTTGACGTTTTTCGCTGGTTGACCGGCTAATTTGAGTGGCAACGTCCCACCAACCTTAACGTGAGTCAGCTTCGCGAGTTTTTCATCAATAATGGCACCACTGTTATTGACTTGATACGGTTGATGCGACTGTCGTTGCCGCAACGTGACAAATTGATCTAACCGTTGTGTTGCCGCGGGAACCCCTAGTGTCACGGTCTGTTCAGCAAGTCCAGGCGTTTTAACTGTAGCTTGTGCCAACTTTAACGCCAAGCTCGCGTGATATCCTTTGGCCTGACGAATGGTTCGCCGTTGCGCGGCAGTTTCTGTGCCAGTGCGCGTGACAATCGCATCATAATGCCATAACTCGTTGAACTGTTTCGTGCTAATATCACCAATCGAGTCCTTCAGGCCAAAACCCGTAATCATCATCGCCATACAGCCAGCGATACCAAGTACCGTCATCAACAGGCGCTGTTTATATCTGAAAAGATTCCGAAAAGTGATCTTGTGATTAAAGCTCAATCGTTGCCAGAACCAGGTCCACCGTTCTAGCCAAAGCGTTTTGCCGGCCTTAGGTGATTTTGGTTGTAACAACTGTGCTGGTAAGCTGCGCAAATCGACCCGCAAGACGACTAAAGCCGTTCCTAACGTGCATAGTAGGGCAATCACTAACGCAATGAGGATATCCAACCAAATATATTGCACGCTAATGGCTGGTAAATTGTACATGCTCCCATAGGCCTGGGCAATAAATTGTGGAAAGAAGTTCACCCCAAACAAGACGCCAAGACCAGTGCCAATCAGAGCAGCCAGACCACCATAGATCATGAACTCACTGCCAACCGCGACATTGCTATATCCCAATGCCTTTAACGTCCCCATCTGTAGCCGCAACTCTTCCACCATCCGCGTCATCGTGGTCAAACAGATCAATGCCGCAATCGCAATGAAGAACAGTGGAAAGACTGTGGATAACGCCACGATCCGTTGGGTATTTTCATGGTACTCAGTATAACCCGGGTTATCAGACCGATCACTGAAAATATATGTCGGCCGTTTTATCGCCGTGACTGCGGCTTGTGCCCGGGTCAGTTGCCCTTGTAATTTAACCAACTGCGGGGTATTGGCTGGAACTTGTGCTTGTAAACTTGTCACAGCCTGCGATAATGGCGCCAATTGTTGCTGTGCTTCTCGTTGCAAGGTTTGCTGTCGCTTTTTCGCTTGTGGCGCCAACCAGCGTTTTAGTTTAGCCGTATTCTCGCGGTTCAGCCGATTATAGGTTGCCGTATAAGGCTTAACACCGACCAGATTTTTAAATTGAACGTCAATTCGTGTGAAAACCGATAATTTTAACGTTCGTGGTCGCACGTAAGCCATATAATCTAAAGTGCCTTTACCAACGGTTGTTACGCCGCGGCTCGTATTTTCCACGTAGCGTGGTGAGTTGACGAAACCAACCACTTTAAATTGACGCCGATTAAACTTTTGGTTTACGGCGTTACTGCTCACAATCCGATAGTTCGCACCTAGTTTCAAACTAGGTTGCAGCACTTTGGCCTGAGAATCTAAGACGATTTCAGTCGCCTTTTTAGGCAGACGACCACTCACCACTCGCAGTTGATCCAGCTTTTGTGTCGCCGGTAACTCAGCCACGCGAACTACTCGATTATTGTTAAGTTGCGTCACATCCAGATATTTCATCGGCTGATCCGTCAACACTGCCTGATGCTTTTGTAAAACTTTTGTATCGGCAGTCGTTAATCCCAAGGTTGATTGAACACTATTGGTCGCTAAGTTTTGCTTGGCAAAATAATCATCTGCTGCTTGCAGCATATCTGGTCCAGTCGCCCGAATCCCCGTGTAAAACGCCACGCCCAGAAAGATAATTAGCATAATCGAAAAGAAGCGGGCTTTTGACCGCCAAATTTCACGTCTAATTGCTCTAAAATACGCTTTTGTCATCGTCACCACCTACCATTCAATGTCGGCTAAGGGCGTCGGATGGTCATTGTAAACAACCGATTGAACCTTAGCGTCATTAATCCGAATGACTTGGTCTCCTAGTTGGGCAATTGCACTATTATGCGTCACGATAATGACGGTCGTTTGCGTCTCGCGTGCCGCGTCTTGAATCACTTGTAAGACTTGTTTACCCGTTCGATAATCCAAGGCCCCGGTAGGTTCATCACATAATAGCAACTTAGGATTTTTCGCTACCGCTCGCGCAATCGCGACCCGTTGCTGTTCACCACCAGATAATTGCGCTGGAAAGTTGCCTGCCCGTTCAGTTAAACCAACCAGTTTTAACGTTTCATCAACGTCACGAGCATCTTTGGTAATTTGTGACGCCAGTTCAACATTTTCTCTGGCCGTTAAATTCGGCACCAGATTGTAAAATTGAAAGACGAAGCCCACCGCTTGCCGACGATAAGTCGTCAATTGCTTGGCCGAAAACTGCGCAATATCTTCACCATCAATCAAAACTTGGCCACTGGTTGGTGTGTCCATGCCGCCTAGAATATTTAGTAATGTTGATTTGCCAGCGCCACTCGGACCTAAAATGGTCACCACTGAGCCTTGGGCCACTTCAAATGACAGTTCTTGATTAGCCACCGTCCGCTGATTACCGTTCTGAAACTCACGGGTTTCTTTGATTACTTCAATATATGCCATGTTTCAGCCCCCTATGTATTCGGTTACATTTATATCATACCTTAAATTCCAGCTGCTCAACGCTTTTGATTAGAAATAAAAACTAGCTAGTGCCGCTTAAACGCCGGACTAACTAGTTTCATACGTTATTGACTGAAGGTTGAAAGGACAAAAGGGCTCGTAAACACTGTCATATAGGCAACAGGAACTTCCAAATCAGTGGTGATCCCGCTCCAGCATGCAAAATCGCTGTGCTATGGTGGGACTGTCCCAGCCACAGTACGGTCTGGAACTTCGATTCAAAGCCGACAAACCGCGTCTTTGAATCGCCCTGTAAGATTAGGCGGCCTAGAACGCCGGCCAATCTTACCAACACAGCACAACGATTCTGCCTGCTTCCGCTAAACCTAGCCTAAGAACGCTTAAACTAGCTGGAAGTCGCCGCTGATAGCATCGGTCGTGTTGGTGGCGTTGGGACGGCATGTTTCTTGCCGGCGTTACGCCACGGACGGTCTGGGACACTTGCGATTTGTGCAAGGGTTCCAGGCGAGGTCCAAGACGCTTCTCAGGCTTGACCCGGTCCCACGGCCGCATGTTATCAGTGGCGACTGGAAGCGGTCACGTCAACTAATTTCCATGCCCTAATCATTGATATGGCAGTAGTTATTAGCAATTTTGGTCTTTCAACCTTTAGTTATTGAGCAAAGGTTGAAGAACGAAAATCACTAATAAACGCTGTTTTACCAGCACATTGGTAACGAAAAGAGATCAAATTTGTTAATTTACTTATCCTCACAATCAGCATAGTAAGCAGCCTTTTGCTTCTCCCAGTAATCTCGATCTTGTGTGGTAATTTCCCGCAAGACATGACATGGATTGCCAACCGCCACGACACCGTCTGGAATATCCTTCGTCACAATTGACCCTGAACCGATAACGACATTGCTACCAATCGTGACACCGGGATTAACTACCACGTTGCCGCCAAACCAAACATTATCCCCAATCGTGATGGGCAGGCCATATTCTAACTGTTCTGCGCGAATTTCGGCATCAATCGGGTGACCAGCCGTGTATAGACCCACTCGTGGTCCCATGAAGACATTGTTGCCAATCGTGATTGGCGCCACATCAATAAAAATCGCATCATAATTAGCGTAAAAGTTATCCCCAATCGTGGTATTACTACCATAATCAGTATGAAATGGGGGTTCTAAATAACCATTTTGACCAATTTTATTAAATAATTGTTTTAATAGGTCGCTGCGGTACGCACCCTCGCCCTCCGTCGTTTGACTATAGGCCCGTGCTAATCGCTTGCCCCGCCGCATTTCACGCCCTAGCTCGGGATCATCGGCGATGTATAGCTCACCAGCTAACATCCGTTCTTTTTGCGTTTTCATAAAATAATCAGCCCTCCACTTATTACAAATTCAATACCTGTTAAAAGTTAACCACAGCGAGATAGCGATTTCAACGTTGGGTAGGCCCATTTCTAAAAGCAGTTTGGGCCGTTTTGACACCCCAAAATAATTTATGCTGACAGGTCGGTGAATCTTTTAAGTTTTTTTATCCCCCCAATCCCAGGTAGTCGTATATAATAAGAGTTATACACACTTAAGGGAGCGAAAGCTGTGAAAACATTTAAAAGTATTATGAGTTGGGTTCTGCCAATCCTGATTGGGCTCGGGTTGGCCCTATTAATCAAGCAGTTCTGGTTCACCATGGTCCGTGTCGATGGCACCTCCATGCAACCTAATCTGCAAAATAATGAACGGGTCGTCGCCTTCAAGACGAGTAAAATTAAGGCCGGATCGGTCGTTGTCTTTAATGCGTATGGCTTAGATCCAGATCAAACGTCTAAAGACGCCGTTTACGTTAAGCGGGTCATCGGCATGCCTGGGGATACCGTTCGCTACACGAGTAACGGTAAATTATACGTCAACAACAAACTAGTTAAACAAAGCTACTTAAAAGATAATTATCAACAGACTACTGGTTCGTTTATGGCTAACAGCCATAGCAAATTCACTGGCTGGGATTTAAATAGTTTGAGCAGTAACCAAGATGGCTGGCAGACGAAAGTCACCACCAATAAAGTTCCTAAGGGCTCATACTTCGTGCTTGGTGATCATCGGAGTGTTTCCAACGATGGCCGTTATTGGGGCTTCGTTCCTAAGAGCAAAATGATTGGGGTCGTCAAAGCTTGGCCTTGGCAAAACCGCAAACAGTATATTAATAGTTTTCAACCGTAATAATGACTGATAAAAGCGCCGCCACAATTTAATGTGACGGCGCTTTAGTTTATCCACAGTGGATAACTTTTTTAATTAAACCAACTTGTTGCTTCGGTGATCCTTAACCCAAAAATAACCACAAACGATCGGACTGACCAAGACAAAAATCACGGCCATCAAAATATTCTTGAAAAAGTTAATAAACTCATCCATAAAATCACTCTTAGCTTCTACTTGTGGTGTCAAAGCTGTTGGCACTGGTTTGGGCTTCGTTCGCTTCACTGGCGCCGACCATGTGTGCCCAGAGTCTTGAATGATTTGTTCATCATCTGGTCGCGTCGATGGTGTTTCCTTAGGCTTTCGCCGCCAAACTTGAAAGACTTTTGGCCAACGATACTTAATTATTGGGAACAACACCAGTGCACAAATAATGCTATAGATGACTAGTGGATTAAACTCTAAAATGATGCGATTGACGGTTTGACGTGCAGAAAAGAACATGATGATAAATACCGTAATGGCGCCATAAAACCAACTACTGATTAAATTACCCGCTCGCCACATTTACCCTAACCACCCTTCACATTTTGTGCTAAGCGCACCATACTTTTACACTGAATCCCATTCTCATAAATTGGTTGTGAATAGTTATCCACAAAATAATTCACCCAGACGGCTGATAGGTCAAAACCGGCCCGTTGATAGAGCGCTAATTGCCGCAGTGAGGAGTTACCGGTACCAATTTGAAGTTGTTCACAGCTTGGGTCCTGTTGACAACTTTTGATCACCAGTTGTAACATCGTCTTTGCAATCCCACGATGTTGATAACTTTCTGCCACGGCAATCGCCATAATTTCTTTCACACCGACTTTACGCTGTTTCAAAACCAAAACGCCGACAATTTGGTCATCTAATTGGTAACCATAAATTGTGGCGTTTTCCAAGGACTGTTGAACGCGTGACCAATCTGGATCTGCTGACAATAATAAGTCTCTCGGCGCTTGGTCAGCGCTAATCGTTATCATCATCGTGATTGCCGTTTCACGGCGCGACGTTGAAAGCCATTACCCCAGCAAACATACGGCACAACCACTGCCACAATTGCTAAGGCATAGTCCGCAACAGTCAAATTAGCCGCATTCATCACGACTAAATAAGCAAGCACGAGCGTCCAAAGAATGGGTACGATCCCACCGACCCAAAAGTAGCGACTTGCTGAAAAAACAAATTCCTCTAGGATAAAAATAACAATTGCAATAATGCCCAGTATGATTAAGCTCAAAAAAATCGTCTCCTAAACCCAAACTTACTTCTGTTTAAGCTGTTTTAACATATCCACAAAACGCCCAACTTGACAGTTTTCCACATCTTCAGCTGAATAATAAATAATCATCTTTTGACGTTGTGCTGTTGATAAGTTGGCTTGTGACCCAAAATAAACTAAATAAACGGCTTCATCCGTTTTAGCTAAGGTTTTACCATAATCTGTATCTAAAGTAACCGTATAATCCGTACCTAATTGTTCGCTCAACGCGCTGATAAACCCTTGGATTTCCTTAGTTGTAACTGTTTCTTGTCCAGCAACAACACTGGTGACAACATAAACTTGCATGACGACAACCCCGTTATGATTAATTTTATTTTATGACTCAATTCCTTATCCACACTATCGCAGATTTACAGCAATCGCAAGCGTAGACTTATGCACAAGGCAAAAGGCCTTCTCAACGAATTGTGAGCTTGTCCACAGTCTTGTCCACAATCGTCACTGTGCTTGGTGCCAGTTGTTCAGCGGTCGCTGGTTGTCCAGTCAATTCGAACCGCAACTTGCGTAAAATGACGGGGTCAACAATGACTAAGGCCCGTCCATGATCTGGTGTGGCGTCAGTGACTTGAGTCAACCCAGCTTGATATCGTTGCCAGAACTCATCACCGCTCTCAGCCAAACTATCAACATCATGATCATGAATTAAATTTTGAATTTCAGTTGGGGTCTGATCTGCTTCAAAGGCCGCAACGGTTGGATAACCTAATTTTGTCGCAAACCCTGACCAAACCGCCGCCCGTTCAAAGCCTTCAAACCCGCCATAAAACGGTGCCCGTAATGCGGCACTTTGTTGCAGCTCAAGTTGGGTTGCCTGGGCGTCAAGAATCGCCCGCCCAGTTTGTGCGCTCCGACTCGTATCGCTGGCGAATGCCGTATCAAATTTAACCGTGGCTAATTGTTGTCCCAGTCCTTGACTGGCTTCCAGACCAGCCGCGGTCAAAGGTGTCCCGCTCCATCCCTGAAAGCGATCAAGTTGGTCAAAGTAAGTTGTTCCAGTCACAGCTAAATACAAAGTGATAGTTTTCATGTTGTGGTCCTACTTCCGTTTATTTTATCCCCCAATCATAGCATAAAAGCGAGGCGCCCACCGGTTTCCTCGCTTTTAAATTGAAAACTAAAGATGAAAACACAAAAAAATCGGAAGCACTGTCATGTCAGCAATGCACACTTTAAAATTAGAGTCATGTTAAGCGCTCCGCCAGTCCTAATTAACTGGAAGTGGTCGCCCTCAATTAGTAACTCTCATCTTGTGACCTTTTAACTAAAAGGTTGCAAGATAGCTAGTGGCTATTAATCTTAGTGTAGCAGTATTCACATAAAAAATCTTACTCACGGATAGCCAACGAAAGCATTTAGAAAGTTCATAACATTGCCGATTGGCTCAATGATTTTCAAGAATCAAATCAATTGTTTTAGTACTAGTCACTTTATAACCATTAACCTAGCTGGAGGGCGTCGCTGATTGCATCGGACGTGGAATTCCCGTTAGAGCGGCGTTTTTTTGCCGGTCTTACGGGACGGACGGTCCGGGATAGTTGCGATTTTTGCAACCATTCCGGGCGAAGGCCAAGACCGCTCCTCAGGCTTGGCCTGGTCCCTCGTCCGCATGTAATCAGCGACCCCCGGAAGCGACAACTTTGACTTATCTTCGTTACCAATGTATTGATACAACAGTATTTATTAGTGATTTGTGTCTTTCAATCTTTAGATCCTTAATTAAAAATCGACAAGGTTACCCACCAGTATCTCGCGGTAACCTTGTCGATTTTTTTTAACGAACAACTAATACTGAAATTGGTGAATGTTTAGCCATATAGGCCGCTTGGGAGCCGAAATACTTCCGAACCCCTTGCTTTGAAATTGACCCAACCACCAATAAGTCTGGTTTAATGGCTGGAATAATATCTTTAACGATCGTTTCGCCGGGATCACCCTCATCAACGATCGAATTAACGTCTTGAACGCCGAATTGTTTCGCTAATTTTTCATATTGTAAGACGTGGGCCTCTAAGTCGGAACGCTGGCCGTGAATGAAATCTTTACTCATTGCTTCATACACATTCATATTATCTTGTTCCAAAATCGAGACAATCGTCAACTTGGCATGGTCGGTTTTCGCCCGATTGATCGCATAGCGAAAAGCCAACTGTGCATCATCCGAATCATCAACACCAACTAAAATATGTTTAAATTCCTTTGGACTCATTTCTGACATAATCAATGTCCTCCCCAATTGGTTAAAATTTAGACTGATTACTTCATGGTCAATTTCATTCTCAACGACTGCGACGCCCTTGTCAACTTAGGCGCTTGGTTTGTTTTCTTTCAACACCCGTGCTGGATTACCAACCACCACGACATTATCTGGAAATGAATGCGTCACGACTGAACCAGCGCCAACCACCACATTGTTACCTAACGTGACCCCTGGTAAAATCATGGCGCTACCACCAATCCAGCAATCATTGCCGATGGTAATCGGCGCAGTCCGTTCCGCTTCTGTCCGCCGTACCGTTGGATCAAGTGGGTGAACCGGCGTATACAGTCCAACTTTTGGACCAAATTTGCAATCATTACCGATGGTGACTTGGCCTTCATCACAAATTTCAACCCCGTGGTTCGCGTAAAAATGATTGCCAATGGTAATATTCACACCATAACTAAACTCAAACGTTGGTTCCACGAAAAAGCGGTCGCCAACTGAATGTAACAGTGATGCCATGCCGGCATTCCGTTCGTCATTATCGGCGATTTGGTTATATTTCATAATTTTGCTGCGAACATCGTTACGCAATTTAAGTAACTTTGGTGATTCCATATATAAGTCACCGTTAATCATTTGTTGATACGCTGGGTCATTATCAATTTCCATACTGAACTTCCTTTATCAGAATTATTTAGTCCCTGAAAAATCTAAAACTGGTCACGCTTGCTATTTAAGCATACCACATTGCCCCAAGTTGCTGTATGATGACCCTATTCAATTAAGGAGAGGATTCATCATGGATGAAGCAACTTTAGAACGTCAAAATCATGACAACCATCAAAATAACATTTCTAGTGAGCAGTGGGCCGCTGAACGAACGCGTACCGAAACTTTTCAGCTGAGCTCGGGCAAGACGGCCAAGCTCTATCTTCACGAGCCTAACTATGTGCCAGCGAAAGGTCTGGTGATTGATTTTCATGGCAGTGGCTTTGTCCATTTGCATAATGATCATGACACTTATTTCTGTAAACGACTCGCCATTGCCACCCAATATACGGTCTTAGATTTCGATTATCCGTTAGCCCCAGAACAACCGTATCCCGCCGCTTTAAATGCCTGTGATGAACTCGTCCAGTATGTACAAGCGCATTATTCCGATTACTGTGCAGCCACGCCGCAACCAGTGATTCTAATCGGGCATAGTGCGGGCGGTAACCTCGTTGTTGGCACGCAACTGCGCGCTTTAAAGCAACAACGTCCGGTTGCCGATCTCGTCATTTTAACGTATCCGGCGCTCGATTTGGATACCAATCCTGATGATGAAGTCTTCCCAACTGGCGCCGTGATTTCACCTGAACAGGCCAAACGCTTTAATCGGTTTTATCGCGGCAATGCCCCACTTGGCAATCCAGAAATTTCACCAGTATTGGCAACCCGTGAGGCTTTAATCGGTTTTCCAAAAACAATGATTCAGACGGCCGACCACGATACCCTAGCGCCCGAGGCCGAACGATTCGGTCAACACTTGCTTTTAGCCCACACGTCAGTCACGATGAAACGTTACGCGAACTCACTGCATGGCTTTACCGTTTCGCTGACCGGCGCCTATCAAGCCTCATTCAACGCTATCGTGCGTCAAATTCAACAACTCATATAGAAAAGAGGGTTTAGATGTTAAAATACGTCATTTTTGATTTAGATGATACCTTACTCGATTTCAGTCGTGGGGAACATGAAGGCCTCACTTACATGTTGAAAAAGTACGGACTCACCGATATCCAACATGGTCTACAAGTTTACCAAACGCATAATCATTGGGTTTGGACGCAAATTGAGCAAGGTGCTGACCCCCAGCCATTGCTCAATCAGCGTTTTGCGATCGCCTTTAAACAACTGGGGCTCACCGTCAACGGACCAGCACTACAACGCGAATACAATACCATTTTGGCGCATAATTTTTATACGATCCCCGGTGCAACTCAGTTGCTAACCGATTTACAAGCGGCGGGCCTGACGTTGCTCGTTGGGACGAACGGCGTTAAAACCACCCAGTTAAGCCGAATTCAAGGCTCAGGACTCGCCCCCTATTTTCAACAAGTCTTTATTTCGGCCGACCTCGGTGTTGCCAAACCAGATCCACGCTTCTTTGACGCAATTTTCAAACAGAATCCAGCCATGACAGCTGAAAATACGGTCATGGTTGGGGATAACTTAGCCTCGGACATTTACGGCGCAACACAAGCCCATCTTAAAAACATTTGGTACAATCCACAGCAGTTGCCAAATCCAAAGCCTTATCAACCGACTGCAACGGTGACTAACTATCAGCAACTCGAACACGACCTATTGCACTAAAAAAGACGCTCATCAGCGTCTTTTTTTAAGCGGTTACTTGAATCACCAGTTTCCCCACATTACGACCGTTCTTGATTGTTTGTAGCGCTGTCGGAACTTGGTCAAATGGCTGAACTTCCCCAATAAACGGGTCCAATTTATCCGCGATCACTAGTTTTTCCACGGCCTCTGCCATCACCGCTAAGTCATGAATCTGCACCGGATCATTTGAGCGATAAACGCCGCCGAGGCCTGATCGAATCAGTGCTAACGCGCGGTCATCAAAGTCAAACTGCGGTGGCATCCCATCACCAATTGCGACGATTTGACCATTGTAGGCCATTCTATCCGTATCCGCGGCCAATTCAGCACCACCAATCGTGTTCAAACTCACATCCACACCACGACCCTCAGTGGCTTTCAGTACCGCTGCCGTCACATCTTCTTGGTGATAATCAATGATCGTGTCGGCGCCAACTTTTTCAACTAATAATCGTTTCCGCGCAGATACCGTCGTAATCGTCCGAAGTCCAAGCTGCTTCGCCAGTTGTAACGCCGCCAGACCAACGGCCCCACCCCCGGCATGAATCAAAATGGTTTGTGCATTAGTCAAGTTCACTTTACGCATTAACGCTTGATAGGCGGTCAAATTGGCGCACAAAATTGCGGCACCCTGAACATCGCTTAACGCGTCGGGTAATTTCGCGACGCTAGCTGCCAAGGTCACGTTGTAAGCCGCCAGCGCCCCATTGCGACGAAGATCGCTATGGTAAAAGACGCGGTCGCCGCGCTTGAAGCCAGTGACATTCGGCCCCACCGCACTAACTTCGCCGGCAACGTCGATCCCAATTATATGCGGATATTGCCAAGCCGACACCCCACTATCAATAATTTTGTAATCAACTGGATTCAAGCCGACTGCCTGAACTTTTACTTGCAACTCATCCGCTTGTGGTTCGGGAATTGCAACATCCAATAATTGTAACTGTGCCAACCCTAATTGTGTTTGATCTTTAACGACCCATGCTTTCAAATTATGGCCTTCCTATTCTTCGATTTGAACAAAGTGTGTGTTGCCTAAACCACCACCGACTTGCATGACACTGCCACCATGTCGTAACTTACCTAAGTTGACCGGGCGAAAATTCAATGGCCGGACTAATACCGCAAATTCTTTTTTCGCCGCCACATCATCACCGGCATAAAACAACACTCGGCGACCGTCACCGTTAACCTGACCAGTCATAAATTCTGGCGGTAACGTATTGAATGCTTTAATGACGCGGGCGTTCGTAGCCGCGGCAGCGATTACTTCACTACCCGTTAATGGCGCCGTTTTAATCTTCTTAAAATCTGCCGTAAACTGGTTCGTCACATCAACCACCAGCCGCTGCTGATAATCTGCGACTTGTCGCAAAACCGCGGGGGCTTGTTCAAATGGTACCGCAATAATAACCATCGGCTGTTGCAACGCTTCTGCAACTTCCACAAACGTGACGTTGGTCGCAAATTCAGCACGCCGAGGCGCTAAACTCGCCGCACCACTGTGCCGACTAAGTTTAATCTGATTTTCACCGCGTGCAAATGTTTGGGCTAAAACTGTACCGACCGTGCCGGCACCAATAATACCAATTTCCATCGTCATCCCTACTTTCAATGATTTTACTAAAGGTTACAAGTAAAAAAGGGACGTGAACAAATCCATGTCAGCAATGGTCACTCCTAAATTAAACTTGTAGTGAGCGCTCCGTCAGTCAGAATCGTTGTGCTATGGTGGGACAGTCCCAGCCAAAGGACGGTCTGGAACTTCGATTCAAAGCCGATAACCCACGTCTTTGAATCGCCCTGTAAGATTAGGCGGCCCAAAACGCCGTCCAATCTTACCGACACAGCACAACGATTCAGCCTGACTCCGCTAAGCTTAATAACTAACCGTTAGGACTGAAATCTGTATAGGCCGTTTATTGAAACAGTGGGACTTACTCACAAATTTTATTCTTCAACCTTTAGTGCTTTAACTGAAACGCCACAACTATCGCAAGCACTGTGAGGCTTCAACAATTTAAGTTAAGTTTAATAGAAAACACCGATGAATGGAAATTATAAGCAAGAGCTTGCACATTATCACCGTTTTAATCCTTCAATGAGACGAAAAAAAGCCCGCATCTGCGAGCTTTTAAGACTAATCTTTCGCATTTAAAAAGGCTTGTAAGCACCACCAGATAATCAAAAATTAGAATCGTGCTAAGATATGGGACTATGCCTAGTTAATTAGCTGGAGGCTGCTACTGATAGCATCGGTCGTGATGGTGGCGTTGAATCGGCGATTTTGGCCGATTTTACGCCACGGACGGTCCGGGACACTTGCGATTTTGGCAAGGGTTTCGGGCGAGGTCCAAGATGTCCTTGGCTTGGACCGGTCCCACGACCGCATGTTATCAGTAGCGGCCGGAAACATTAATTACTAATAAACAATGATTAGAACTTTTCTGAACTGGTTGCATAAGCGTCAATGCCCGCTTTCAGCCGCTGCAAGCCATCCGTCAATTCGGCCGTTGGACAAGCAACATTGATTCTTAGAAAATGTTTGCCATTGCCACGATAGACATCGCCGGCCGATAAGAACAAGCCGGTCTCAGCCCGAATAAACGTCGCGAGTTCGTCAGCATCCGCGGCTACAGCGCTAATGTCCAACCAAATCAGGTAAGTGGCCTGAGCCTCAATGACTTTGACCTGTGGTAAGTTAGCTCGAATAAAAGCTTGTAATTGGCGCTGATTAGCCGCAATCTTTTCCCGTAACTCAGCGACCCAAGCCTGTCCCTCCTGATAAGCAGCGAGGCTGCCTGGAATCGCAAATGAATTGGGTTCAGCTAATTCGTCGTTATTGATGGCGCGACTGACACGTTCACGAATTGCTTCATCAGGCATAATCAGTGTCGCCGCATGTAACGCTGCCACATTAAATGTTTTGCTTGGTGAAATACAACTGATACTGTTGGCCGCCACTGGCTTGCTCAACGATGAAAATGGCGTATAGTCATGCCCATTTAAGGTTAAGTCACAATGAATCTCATCGGCTAACACTAGCACGTGATGCTTCAAGGCAAGTTCACCAATTCGCTGTAAGTCGTCACGTGACCAGACAATCCCGATTGGATTTTGAGGATTACATAAAATCATCATGGTTGTCAGTGGTTCAGCCATTTTCTGTGCTAAGTCGTCAAAATCAATCGCATACTGACCATCACGTTCAACTAAATCACTGGACAACGTGTGTCTCCCGTTATTCTCAATTGAATGATAGAAAATATTATAAACCGGTGCTTGAACCAACACATTGTCCCCAGCTGACGTCATTTTACGCACAATTGACGAGATTGCTGGCACGACACCGGTACAAAATAGCAACCAATCAAGTTGGGGCCGAAAATGGTGTGCCGTTGCCCACCAATCAGCGACTGCTTGATAGTAGTCAGTTGGAATCTCTTCATACCCAAAAATCCCAAAGGCAGCGCGTTTTTTTAGTGCAGCGGTAATTTCAGGGGCAGTCTGAAAATCCATATCGGCAATCCACATAGGCAGTTCCCCAGGTTTAACGTTCCACTTGGCCGAATTGGTGTGTCGGCGATCAACGACCGTTTCAAAATCATACGGCATGGCGCACACTGCTTTCGCTGTCCACTGAAATCACGGTCTGATTGGCATCAATTTCAGGATCATCCATAATAATTTGTTGAATGGCTTGGGCATGAATCTTGCCACTAATGGGATTCTTCACACTATCAATACTTGAAACGATGTCGGCGTCAATATTTTTGCAATATTCAAAAGCTAAATCCGTATTCAATAAGGTACAATTTTCGAGCGTCAGCCCATCCATGTAACAAAGTCCTTGATCACTTTCGATTGTACAGTTCACAAAACGCACATTCTTCGAATTCCAGCCTAAATATTCACCGATAATTTTGGAGTCATAGACCGTAACATTCTCGCAATTCCACAAAGCATCTTTCGTCATTAACGTGGCATTGTGAATTTCAATATTTTTAGCGCCATCAAACGCATAGTTGCCGACTAAATCAAAATCATGAATTTTGATATTTTCACTATTCATGCCAAAATAGTCTCCCGCAGCCTGTACGTCATGAATCTCGATATCGCGGCTGTTCCACAAGGTTTCCTCGGCATGTGGCATATGCACGTGGTCTAGCTTAACCCGACTTGCGCGCCGGAATAATTTAGGCGCTTGTAAGGTACTATTCGTAATCGTAATATCATCGGTATACCAAATCCCAGACCGTGACATTTCTTCGAAAATTGAGTTGTTAACCCGAATATGACGGCTATACCAAAGTGGATATTTCCATTTAAAAATTGATTGTTCCAACTCAATATTGCGACTTTCCTTTAATGGCGATTCACCGTCTGCAAAGGTGCTATTTTCAATATGAAGATCACGTGCTTTAAATAAAGCGCGTTCACCAGTGAGTAATTGTTGATTAATAGTTTTCATTTAATTAAAACTTCCTTTTCCAAATAACAAGACTAATTAAGCTACGAGGATCATTCTAATAGCTTCGAGTAAGTCTAAGGCAAGTAATAATCAAAAAAAGTCGCAAAAATTTATTCTGGTTCTTGTTCAAGTTCACTAATCGCATGTTGTCGAAACACCACTGACACGATTCCGGTCACAAAAATCAGCCCGCCGCCTAAAACGACCAACCCCCAAGATCCCCACCAATGACTCAATTGCGGGGCTAAATAAGCGCCGAGTGCCGCTGTCCCATCCGTAAAAACTAAGGTGATCGCTAACAGCCGACTCACAAAAGGACCCGGGACGGACATCTGTAAGGTGGTATAAAACTTCAAATTAAACAAGCCACGTAGCACCCCAAGCAACCACATGCCGAGACCAAGTAAGAGTGGCAATGGCACTAACAGCCCGAGACACAATGGTAACGCATAACTCAATTGGGGCATGGTTAATTTTGGGAACCACCGTTTAATCAGCGGCGCCATGATAATCCCAGCTGCTTCAAACCCTAAATAAATACTCAGCGCAGCTTTGGCATGCCAAGTCGTTAAGACTAGCCAAGGAATAAAGACAGCCACGACGGCATCAACGAGGCAACCGATAATGGCTAAACAGGTCAGCTTAACTAAGTCCGGTCGTTGCCAAAATAGCCGCCAAGCTGGCGCTAGCTTGGGCCGTACAGCTACTTGCTGGTCTACTTGGGATCGTAATTGGAACTGATAATCTAGCCAAGCAGACAGTAAAAATGCCACGCCCATCACAAAAATTAAGACCTGGGCCGAGACAAAAATCAACAAGCCGGCAATGATCATCGACGCACTAATAATCGCGACCTGCCGCACTTGTGTCTGAACGCCATTGACAGTCATAATCTGATTCGGGGCAAATAATTGCGGCACAATGCTTTTATTACCAAGTTTATAAAAGACACCGATTGCCTTATTCACGACGGAGACCACTGCTAACGTTGCGACCTGCCACGTGGGGCTGGTCATCATGGCGGCAGCACCCACAAATAGGCCGCCAGTCAATAAATCAGTCACGAACATAACCAGTTTTGGTGAGGTTCGTTCGATCAAAACCCCGGCAACTAAATTTAACACAATCGCGGGTAACATCGTCAGTGCCAAAACTTTGCCTAACAAGTTAGGACTACCCGTCGCTTCAATCAACTGAACGGAAACTAAGTACATGAACCCATAAAACCCGAAGAAAGTGATAGCCATACTCACTAAGTAGTAATTGAAGTTGTGTCCGCCCTGTACTTTCACCAGGTGACCACCATGTTTACAAACGGGTAATACCTTTGAAAATTTTCACTAGTCATTATCATCATCCTTAATTACCAATCTTTAGCTAGTTTGTACATGAGTGACGCAACCAACTAATTTGTCATGGCTTCATTGTACGCGTCTCATAGCATGAAAACTAGCGCGTTTATTTTTATATTTTTTCACCAGTTTGGCAATAAAAAACAGCGACCAGTTTGACACAGTCGCTGTACGAGCTTACTTCAACCCCTTTAATGTTTTGGTGTCGAGTATTCTGATATTGATTGAAAGTAAGATTTTTTAAACATATAAGATCTAACAAATACAACTATTCGATATTTTTAGGGCTATCATGCTAAGATACTTTAAAAGTTGAGGTAATCTAACATGAAAAAAGACATCCAGAATATTGAAGAACGTAACGTTGTTGCTACGGGTGGTTCGTTAGTTGTAGCGATTCCAAGTAAAATGGCAGCACAACTTAAGCTTACCAAGGAAAGTAAGGTAAAAATTGAAATGCTAACTGATGATAAACTACCGATCACGAAGGTAGAACCTAATCCATTGACAACCACTGATCCAAAGTTTTTGGCAGCAGCGCAACGCGCAAAGAATAAATATGCCGAAACGTTGAAAATGCTCGAAGAGAGTGATCAATAAACTTGGCAGATCTAAACGCGTATCAGCTCATTAACCTGAACACACTGGCTCTAGGCTGTAACAGAAGCTTTTAATACGTAAAAATAGCGTTGAACTATCATTTTTAGTCTGATTCGATTGTTTCATCTACAAATATATTCTGAACTTGTTTTAAAATCGATTTAAATTGTCTTTCAGAATGTATGTGACCAATAATCTTACCATGCCTAGCTAAAAGATCATACGAAAGCAACTGCAACAGTAATGCATCACCATCAATTTTACTTTCAAAATCGATTATTGAAAATCTAAACGGTGAATCCCGATGAATGTGAGTAATTGCCAGACCAACTACTAAGCCCGACTTGTCACTGTAACCAGCACGACTCATAACAAGAAAAGGGCGCCGAATATTATTATTCTCTGGGTTATGACCACCCATTTCATGGCCAGCATGAGGTTCAGCATCAATCATAATTAGATCGCCTTGATGGACATTAAGCATCAGTTTTCTCCTTTCCAACCGGGGCAACCTCACGTGGATTGTAACCTAAATCAGAAAGTTCTTGTTTTCGTAACTCATCAAAGTTAATATTTTCTAGATTTGAATCCGCCCATATATCATAACTATCTTTTTTTATTGGTTCATAAACAATGTTACCGTCAGCATCTTGATACACATTATACTTTGTATCAGTTGGAACACTAATGCTTTTAGGAATGGTGAAAATAGTAGAATTTCCTTGACGTCTTGCTTTTACTTCCATACTATCGGCCTCCTTATTATTTGTAATTGCAGTATACACCGTATTCACGGTGTATACAATCGAAAGAAAGGCACAGCCTTTTTTATAAATTACTTAAATAACGCGTCCTGCTAATAATCAAAGGTTGAAAGACGATAATCATTAACAAATGCAGTAGTACCGGCACATTAGTGACAAAAAGAAGTCAACGTTGTCGCCTCCGGACATTGCTAGTCTAGTGGGTTATAAAGATAAATGGCTTGAAAACAGTTGATTTGATTCTAAAAAGAATGTCAACAATTAACAATGATCCTTAAAAATTATTTTTGAGATAAATTCAAAAAGCATTACCAAACAATCTGACTCGATTGTCTAGTAATGCCTCATAAATCTGAAAAACCTAATAGTTGATTCCACATGCTTACTGTATCCAGAAGTATCATCTATTTGGTCTTTGCAATGCTTACTTCAATTTAATTTTAACTTTCAACTTTTTCGGATAAGGTGGCTCCCACACACGTAAGAGCACAATCACCAAATTTAACCCACTGAGTAAACACATCAGACCAGCCGTTAAAACGCCTGACTTTCGTAACATTAGCGCCACCTCGCGTTCATTTACATCCAGCTTAACATAATTTACTTGGCGTGCGCCGAATTTTGTAATTGAATCATGTCGTAATAGTAGCCTTGTTGTGCCAATAACTCATCGTTCGTTCCACGCTCAACAATTTGTCCTTGATGTAACACTAAGATGAGATCCGCGTTTTGAATCGTGGATAACCGATGGGCAATCGCAATCGTGGTCCGATTTTGTTGAATCCGACTTAAACCGGTCTGGATCATTTCTTCGGTTTCTGTATCCACATTCGCGGTCGCTTCATCCAAAATCAGAATCTTAGGATCGGTGACAATCGTCCGCGCAAAGGAAATCAATTGCCGTTGACCGGAAGAATAACTGGCGCCCCGTTCAATCACCCGCGATTCATAGTTTTGTGGCAACTCGTCGATGAATTCGTCGGCGGTGACAAACTTAGCGGCCGCTTCAACTTGTTCATCAGAAATCGTGTCATCAAACATACGAATATTTGATTTGATATCGCCATAAAACATGAAAGGTTCCTGTAACACTAAGCCGAGCTTTTGCCGCAGTTCCTTAGCTGGATAGTCCCGAATATCGCGATCATCAATTAAGACTTCACCGGATTGGAACTCATAGAAGCGCATTAAAACGTTGATTGTAGACGTTTTACCACTCCCAGTTTGACCAACTAAGGCAACCGTTTGGCCCGGTTCAGCGACAAATGAGACGTCATTTAAAACTGGATGCACCCCGTCGTAAGCAAAGGTCACGTGCTTGAATTCAATCTTGCCGCGCGTAATCTTAGCAGTCGGATCAGCATGCTGCGCTGGCGCAATCGTTTGATCGTCCATCACGCGTAACACCCGCGAACCAGCCACAACCCCATCTTGAAAATCAGACAAGTTATCCATCATTTGCGTCATCGGATTGTAAAAGTTATCTAGGTAAGTAATGAAGGCGTAAACGACCCCAGCTGCCACGTAGCCATTTAACCCCCGAACACCAAAGAATCCAAGAATCATGACAGTTCCTAACGCGTAAAACAAGTTAATAATTGGACTCAATAATAACGAATTAGTCCGAATCATGGCCTGTCGTGTTTTAAAATAGGCATCATTCGTCTGATCAAATTCATCGTTAATGCGCCGTTCCTGTCGAAATTGTTGAATGACACTGATCCCGGTAATGGCTTCACTCAACTTAGTGTTCAATTCACTCAACCGTTCCCGCATCCGCCGATACACCCGCGAACTATAACGTTGATAATACCAAACCGAAACAGCTAGAAATGGCATAAAGACTAGTAACCATAAGGCAATTTCATGGTCGGTAAAATACATCGCTAAAAACGACGAGATCACTGCAAAAAAGGCGGTAAACAGCGTATTAAATAAGGCCCAAAAATTTGAAAATGACATCGTGTCATTGGTCAGCCGCGATAGAATCGAGCCACCTGGCACTTGGTCAAAGTAACGCATGCCCATGCGATGTAACTTCTGAAATAGTTGGCGCCGCACATTTTCCAACATGTATTCGGCACCCATGGTACTCGTATAGTTTTGGAAAAATTGCATCGTCGCCCGCACGATCATCCCAAAAAAGTAAAGTCCAGCAAAGTACCACATAATCGCGATCGTCGCATGACCAGTTCGCAAGTAGCGATCAATAAATAGTTGTAAGACTTTTGGCAAATAAATATTCACTAAACTAATCAAGCCGGACAAAATAATTGTTGTGATGAAGAACCATTTGAATGGTTTGGCGTAGGGCAATAATCGCCGAATGACCGTCAGTTGTTCTTTGACCGGCATACTGCGTGCCCAAACAGATTGACGTTGTGCCATTATTGCACCGCCCCTTCCACTTTAGTTTCTAATTGTTGGCGCTCAAAAATTTCTTGATACCAACCATGTTGCTGCATTAATTGGGAATGTGTCCCGCGTTCAACGATGCGACCGTCATCCATGACGATAATTTCATCCGCATTCATAACGGAACTCAACCGGTGGGCCGCAATAATCGTCGTTTTGTCCGCCCGTTCGGCTTTCAAGTTGGCAAGAATCTCAGCTTCAGTTTCCGCATCCACGGCGGATAAGGCATCATCTAAAATCAATAGTTCAGGATTGATTAACAATGCCCGGGCAATCGCCAAACGTTGGCGCTGGCCACCAGAAAGCGAGATGCCTTGTTCGCCGACTTGAGTATCATAACCTGCCGTCATACCGGCAATCTGACCACTCAAATCACTCTTAGCGGCCACATCTTCTACCGTTGCTTGAGAAACTTTAGGATCAGCAAAGCGGATATTCTCCCGAATCGTATTAGAAAATAGAAAACTATCCTGCGGCACATAACCAATCGCCGGTAAATAGCTGTCGAGCGCGTAATGTTTAATATCATGGCCGCCATAATCAATCTGACCGTCATAATTATCAAACTCTCGCAAAATCAAGCGCATAATTGTCGACTTCCCGGAACCAACTCGGCCCACAATACCTAGCGTCTGACCGGCTTTCAAGTCAAAGGTTACTTGGCTTAAACTAGTGCCCGCATCATTCGGATAATTAAATTTATCAACGGCATAATGCATACCACCGGTCGGCCGTTGTTCGAGCCCGTTTTTCCGATCAATAATCGCACTTTCTTGTGTTAATAATTCCATAACCCGGTCGTAGGAGGCATTCCCACGTTCCATCGTGTTAAATAGCATTCCGACCGCAAACATCGGCCACACCATCATGCCTAGGTATGTGATGAACGAAACCAGATTACCGATCGTGATGACATGATTCACCACATACATCCCGCCTAAGATAATCGTTGCGGCATACGACAGCGCAATAATCAACGTAATGGCTGGATCAAATAGAGAATCTAATAAGTTCACGTGGCGATTAATTTTAATCGTTTGATCAATCTGGTTGTTAAAATCAGCGACATCGGCTTTTTCTTGACCAAGCGCCTTGATAACCTTGATGCCACTAATACTTTCTTGTGCCTTATTATTTAATCGTGAAAAGGCCGCTTGTGACGAACGAAAGGCGACGTGAATTTTTTGGCCTAAATACCATGAAACAACCGCTAACAGTGGGAAAGGTACGACCGCAATCAACGTCAGGCGCCAATCAATTAACATCATCATCGCAATTAACGTTGTCCCACCAGTGATGATTGAGTCGGCAAATTGTAAAATCCCCCCACCGGCAACCCGTTCAACCGCGGTCAAATCATTGGTGGCATGGGCCATCAAGTCCCCGGTGCGGTATTTTTGATAAAAGGTCGCGTCCATTTTCATGAAATGCCAAAATAAGCGTTCCCGCAACGTTCGTTCAAGACCAGCCGCGCCGCCCCAAATGGCATTCCGCCATAAATACCGGGTCAAATATTGACCAACCGCCGCGGCCGCAATAATGGCTAAATAAATCGTCAAGGAACGGGCCGTCAAACTGTGTTGGTTGATGCCATCCACGACATCCCCAATAATTCTTGGCGGCACAATCCCGATAACGGCCGTCAAAATAAGACCGATAACCCCCGCTAAATACAGTTTCCATTCGCGGCGGAAATACCAGCCTAGCTTTAAAAATATACTCAAAATTGCACCTCCAAAATAAGAAAATTAAAATTCACTGTGATATCAAATAATCATAACACACTCAACGAACAAACGACTTTTTGCTGTTCGCTAGCCCCAAACTAAAAACGCCCTAGCAAAATTTTGCTAAGACGTTCTTGGTTAAAGCTTATTTGCCAGCCTTCATTTTAATTGGTTCTTCGGCTAGTTCTTGCATGTTGTGTTGCTTTAAGAAAACCATTGATGCCCATAAGAGAATCAACGATACGATGGCAAAGATTGCCAAGATAACGATTGATGAGACGAACGTTCCGTTGCCCCAGCCACCCGTTAAGGATTGCCGGAATGCCAAAATCGAGTACGTCAAAGGTAAGAATGGATGAATCACGTTGAAGAAATGGTTCGTGATTTCCATTGGGAAGGTCCCACCGGAGCCACCTAATTGGAGCATCAGTAAGACCATTGCCACAAATCGACCCGGATTATCAAATAACATCGACAAGAACATGACGATGAACATCGACGCCAGTGCAATCATAATCGCCGTGGTGAAGTAACCAGCCATGCTGATCGGCTTCAAACCAACGATGAGTAAGGCAACACATTCGATAAGTGCCATCAAGACGGCCACCGGTGCACCCACCGCAACCTTGCTCAAGAACCATTGGGTTGGCGTGCCATCATCATCAGACATCCGCCGAATTGGATAAGCGAAGTTGAAGACAATTGCGCCAACGTATAAGGCTAATGACAAGACATATGGTGCTAACGCATGACCATAGTTTGGCACATAACTATAGTTAGAATGTGTCAATTTAGAAGGCGTTGCGAACATTTGCGCATTCGAATTCTTTAATGGCGTGGCATTAACTGTGTCTGCACCACTCTTCAAAGACTTAGCCAAAGTTGCATTGCCATCTTTAATCTTCTTGTTACCACTCAACAACTTGGCTGAGTTGGCATCTAATTGACTGGCACCATCTGCAAGTTGTTGCACACCACTTGTCAATTGACCAGTACTACCTTGTAAGGTTTGAAGACCAGTGTTTAATTGACCAGCACCAGTATCAAGTTGCTGTACACCTGTTACTAAGGCAGGTACTTTGCCATTTAAGGTTTGGAGACCACCAGTAACTTGCTTAGACCCATTGAACAATTGCGAAACACCAGAAACTAGTGTCGGCACTTGTTGATTCAATTGAGCTGTACCGGCAGCTAATTGGCTAGCACCACTCTTTAATTCTGGTGTTTTATCAGTAAGTTGCTGCGTCCCGCCGTAAAGCGTTTGGATAGCACCACTTAAGACTTTATCCAATGCGTTTACGCCAGAATCTACACCACTTGCGCCTTCGTTAAGCTTTTTAGATTTGCCAACTAGGCCGTTAGTACCAGTGACAACTTGGTCAGATACATCAGACATTGTATTAATCCCAGTAACCATTCCTGGTACTTTGGTATTTAAAACATCTAGTCCACTGCTTAAATCTTTTGCCCCTTGTTGAATGCCAGTTAAGCCTTGTTCCATCCCACTAGTTGCAGTGTTTAATTCAGTAAGTTGTGGTTTCAGATTATCAACCTGTGTTACTAAACCTTTGACACCTTCATTGATTTCCGTTGCAATAGCAACCGAGTCAGGCGCTTTAGAACTAGCTGTTGCCTGTGCATCCATAATCTGACTTAATTTAGTCATATCAGATTGAATTGCAGTAATTGCGGCGGTATTATCCTGAGAATTATTCTGATTTGAATTGTCATTAAGACTTGACTTTAAATCATCAACCTGTGATTGGGTTAAACCATCCTTGGCAGCAACTGCATCAATCTTTTGATTGACAGTATCACCATTCGTTGTCGTTGCGCTGGTAGTTGGTAACGATTTAATCTGTGCTTGTAAGTCAGTCATAACTTTTGCTACTTCTGTATTTGCACCATTACCAGCAGCTTTTTCAGCATTTAGCAATTCAATCAATTGGTCCATACTAGTTTGCAATTGACTGATTTGTGATTGCGCTTCTGGCAGTTTTTGTGTCATGCCAGTCACACCGGTATTTACTAAAATACTAGTCGGAGCCAACTGATCAATGATTCCAGATATTGTTGACGCACCAGTAGCCATTTGTTTTGCCTGAGTTGGTAAATCTTCGGTGCTAGTCTTCAATTGACTTAATCCACCATTAATACCGTTTGCTCCCTCATTAACTTGACTAACAACGCCAGTATAGGCGCCAACACCATCGGAAACTTGTTTCGTGCCAGATTCCAATAAGGTCACTTTTTGACGAAGTTCACCTTTAGAATCAACCATCTGAGATAACCCACTGCGTAATTCATAAACCCCGTCAGTGTATTGAACAATCCCGACGTTCATGGACTTAGCACCGTTATTCAATTCAGTCACACCACTAGCTAAAGCGCCGGTACTGTTATTCATCGTATTTAAACCACTCGTAACTTGACCAGAACCATCTACTAGTTTTGAAACACCACTGGCTAATTCACCAGTACTGCCGTTCAAGCTATCTAAACCAGTTTTCAAGGCACTACCACCGTTTGCTAACTTGGCAATCCCCGCTGGCAATTGTTGAACCTTGGTGTTCAGTTCAGTTGTACCATCTTTCAATGTATGGACACCAGTCGTATAAGTGGTCAAGCCATCTTGTAAGACAACCCCACCATTTTTCAACTGTTTAGCACCATCGGCAGCTTTACTAAACCCTTTACCAGCCGTTTTCACTTGTTTAAACATTGCTAAGGCATAAGCTTTGGTCACTGAGGCCCGCACGTTTTGGTTCAGCTGGGTCGCACCAGCATCACTAATCACTTTAGCAATATAATTCAGCGACGCGTTCGTTGAGTAATGTAGCTTCATCTTTTGTGGATGTTTGCTCGTCACCGTCGTTGCGTGTTTTGAGAAATTAGCTGGAATCGTCACAACCGTATAGTACTTATGATTAGCTAAACCGGCCTGGGCTTCGTCCGCCGAAACAAAATGCCAACCGAGCTGATCATTTTTCTTGATGTTCTTGACCATCTCTTCCCCGACTGCTAACCGTTTACCCTGATAAGTTACCGGTTTATCTTCATTAACTACCGCCACCGGTAAATTTTTTGTATCCCCGTATGGATCCCAGACCGAAGTCAGGAAGAATACACTATACAAAAATGGAATTAAAATCATGACCGCCACTGAAATCCATAGAATCTTGCTATGGAAAATCGAGCGCCATTCCCCACGAATCATTTTCACAACCTGAAACCTTCCTTCAAAAAATTAAATATGTTGTTCAAGTGAGAACAACGATGCTAACGTTGTCTCAATTGCTGCTTGGATCTTTGGATCACCACCGTCACGGCGATCACTGCTTAACCACTGTACGATGCTGGTGATGGCCCCACTGACGAGATACGCCGTCAAATCTGGTTGGCGCGCATTTCGAATCATGACAAACACCCGATCCATGGCACCAGCGTGCGCAATCGTCAAGAAACAGTCATTGATTACCTGTTGCGAACGCGCATTATCACCTTCAGTATTGGTCACCAACAGATGTCTTAAAACCTGTGTGTGCGTGCCAATGTACCGTGACATCACCACTGAGCCCGCGGCATCCGCTTGTTCGGCAGCCAATAACTCTTCTAAGGCCTTCATCACCATTTGCGCTAACAAATCAAACTTATCAGTGTAATAACGATAAAAACTACTGCGATGAATCAATGCTCGTTGGCAAATTTGTTCAACCGTAATCTGTGAGATTGACTGTTGTTCCAATAACTCGTACATCGCACGCTGTAGATCCAGCTCCGTCCGAATTGAAATTGCCACCACCCCTTTTTATGGTATTCGTTCATTCGAATATAGGAATATAATAGACCGAAAACAACGTTGCTCCCGAGGCAACGACTTTAGTCCCCTAATGTAAATATGGCTTTAACTTTAAGTCTTCCCGTAACGTGTGAATTAAATGTTCAACCTTGGTTAATGGGCCATCAAACGTCACACGATAATAATTACGTGTGCCTTGATGTTCCACACTGACAAAATGGTGATCCTTCAACGTTTTCAGTTGATGGGATACCGCTGGCTGTGAAATCTGCATGATATCGGTCAATTCCCCGACCGTTAATCCTTTAGCATGCTGAGTCAGTTCGATCATAATCTGTTGCCGACGTTCATCCGCTAAGACTTCGAAAATCGGAATCGTATCACGGAATTCTTGCAAAGCTGCTTCGTTTGGATTCATTGCGCTCCTCCTTATATTCTTATATTCAAATATTAGAATATATCAATATTACAGCGATTGGACTTTTTTTGCAACACTTAGTTTAAACTGTCTGATTTTAAAACAGATTAATCTAACTGGCCTTCTGTGCCATTTGGATAGCGCTTACAATTGGCCTAACACAAACGAGGGGGCGTATTGATATGAAACCTTTAAATCAAGATGCAATTATTTTACGTTTAGGCCTAGTCACCGGTTGTTGGCTGCTTGTTCAACTTTTATTACTGCCTTCCGCGTTAACCGCGAATGCGACCGTCTTACAACTTTCCGGCATCACCTTACTCGCAATCATCGGTATGATTGGCTTGTTTGATTGTTATCGTGTTTGGAAACAACGACTGAATTGGTGCTACGCGGCGACTGATTTAGCCTTATTATTACTTGTCACAATTTTATTGTGGTAACAACCACTCAAAAAGTCTGTCAGGCTAACTTAAAATAGCCCGGCAGACTTTTTTGTGACTTACCGATTTGATGATTGTCGATTAAAATGATTATAAATTGATTTTTGATTGACAATTAAGTCCACAATTTCATCTGCATTGATGACAGTAATCTTTTGACGAGCCAAGAAATTAATGAATTGCGGGAAAAACTGACGTAATTGTGCCGTTAACGGTAATTCAATAGTTTGTGTGGCAGTCTTCACTTGTAAAATAAACAGATCTGGATTGAAGTCAAATGGTGAAAAACGTTGACGTCGCTTGTAAATAACCGTCGCCGTGATGATGTCCTGATAGTCAATGATGGTCGTCGTTGGCCGATTCATTAACAACTGTTTTAACTTTTCCAAGTCACGATGTTGATAACTTTTAACTTCCAGTTGTCGTTGCCCAATCAACCAGTAATCCTGAAAGACGACCGGTAAGACAATGATTACGCCTAAAAGAAACACCGCTATTGTTAGCCAAATTGGTTGCGTGCCAAATCCTGTAAAAAACGCTGTAATGAATCCCCAGACTAGCAGCGCAATGATCCCTTTGAGATAGTTATATTGATGACCAACTAAATAGGGCTTCTTAAAAAATGGACTACCTTGTATCAATTCGTCTAATGACAAGTTATATAGATCAGATAATGCCAACAAGTTATCAATTGAAGTCATCGTTTGCCCTAGTTCACATTTTGAAACCGCTTGTGTCGACACAAACAACTGTTGCGCAACTTGGGCTTGCGTATAATGATGGTTTAGCCGTTGTATTTTAAGACTCGTTTGAATTAGCATTTGATCTACCCCATTCCTTTAACCACAGTCTATCCTTATGACTCAAATTTGCCTATCAACTCATGGTTGACTGCCCATAACGTGCTATTTTAACCCCCTTTTTTAAGGTTCTCTGCCAGTTCGCTAAAAAACGCCTGACAAATTGTCAGACGCTACAAGGGTCTTAATTCCAATCAGACTGATTGAATCGCAATAACAAGGTTGGGAGCCAAGTTATTTATATGGAAAATCACAGGATTCTGGGAAGGAATAACCAGTGATCAGAGTCTAATTTATAACATAACGTTACTTGCTAATTATTATTGAGAGAAAAAATTGCAATTAACGGCGGTTAAGCAACGCTATGGCATTAGTATAGCTGGTTTTAATTACTTTGCTAGCACGAAATTGCCATGGTTGTCGCAGAATACGACAATTTTCAAAGATTGTCCCAATTTTCACGACCAAAGGCCTAATCGTTTGCCAATGGAAACGGTTAATGGGACAATTTGACTGCAACTAAAGTCTATTCTGGAGATGAATTTTTTATGCAAACACAATTTTATCCGTACTTAGCTTTTGATAATGCCAAAACCGCCATCGACTATTATCAACGGGTCTTCGGTGCCACCGAAGTTTATCGTCTCAGCCCTAAACCTGAACAAGCTAAAATGTTCGGCCTTGCCGATGATGCCAACTTAGATGATCTGACAATGCATGCCGGATTTACAGTTCTAGGCGTTAAGGTTGAATGTGCTGACGATTTTCGCCATACTGCTAAACCGACTGATCAGATTACTTTGATGATTGACATCAACAGTGAAGACGAGGCCAGCGCTAAAGCAGCTGATGAATTTTATCAACACCTCGTTGATTCCGATGAAGTTAAGATTACCATGCCTTTTGCGGAACAATTCTGGGGTGGTAAAATGGGCCAGTTCACCGACAAGTTCGGCGTTAACTGGAGCTTACACTCCTCACCTTGGTCCATCGCTTACGATCATCAAAACGACTAATCATAAACAACTCCCGGCTAACCATCTTAAAAGTTAGTCGGGATTTATTTGTTAATTTAGCGCCTTTTTGACGGTTTTATAGCCGTATTTGATGAGTTCTCGTTCCACTTGTTTAGACGTTGTCGTACTGCTCGAATACCGACTCGCTTGGGTATTCGCTGTGCTGGTCACCTTGTCCGCGCCAGCAACTTGCATGCTGCTATCGGCCTTACCACGACCAGTTGCGTAGTCAAAGCTGACCCCGGGTTCGACGTTCCAGATGTAAACATTGAAATTAACGCTACCATCCGTTGAAACGGCCTGTGACCAATAGCCACGGGGCATCAGTTCGTTACCACGGAAAACGGTTGTGACCCGATAGATCACCTTTTTATTTTGTTCTAAAGCCGTTCGGACTTGATCTTCATAAATTTGCATCGTGCGTTGATTAGAATAAGCCGTTTGCGTTGCCAGATTTTTAGGATTATCTAAACTGCCGTCTTGCCCATTTTGAAACTGACCAGTATTCGTTAAATTAAACGAAATCGTATAGGCAATCAAATGCCCCCGATTTTGTGGAAAAACGCGCTTGCCGTTGACTGTCACTGGTTGATTATGCCAACCAGTGGGACTCCAAGTTTGGGCAGCCCGGCCCGCTGACCGGCCTAAATTAGCCTTACTCAAATAAGCCGTGTCGGTGGTCGTTCGATTCAAAGAATCCAAGTTGCCGTAGTCAATTTTCGAGTTTTTCCATAGACTAGCTTGTAACGTACTTTTACCACTATTAACTTTAATCGCAGCCGCACTGCCCGACTGGTAAGTTTGTTTGGCCAAATTAGCGTAGGTCGTTTTGTCATCACCACTGGTGTTAGCCACCGAACTAGTCGTCGTACTCGAGCTTGAAGCCGTGTCCGAAGTGAGCTGTTTGACCGTACTACAACCACTCAGTAACGCGACTAACCCAACAATCCCCATCAAACGCGCCAATCGCATTCGTTTCATCATTTCAATTCCGCCCCATCTTCTTTAGATTACATGGTCTATGATAACGTACTTTTTGGAGGGGAACAAATGTTTTTTTGATTAGAATTTAGCGTGTCGGCTTAACCAATCTGACCTCAAAATACCGTATTTCACTGAATCATAATACTGACCTTGCCAAAACCGCACTTACGGAATCTGTGCTTCTAAATTCAAGCCAATTGCAGTAGCCAAATGCATCATGCGTGTATTTCCGGACCAAGTCGTTAGCCCTATGTGTGGCAACGTCGTGTTGGCCATTAATAAGTGGGTCAACCACAATGTGAGTGCCTGTTGCCCAATATGCTGACCCCAATTATGATCACTGTAAATTAAAATACCGACCTCAAGCCAACGTTTCAAGTCGCCGTCCACAAAATGTTGGTTAATGCTCCCAACAATTTTGTCATCCGCGGTAATCACCCAATTTTTCGGCTGGATGAGCCAATCGCTTGGCCCGATCACCGTCTCAAAATCACGCTGAGTCGGCAAAACATCATGAAAATATGGTCCATTCCATCGGGTCCAAGCCGCTTGCGGATCGCTAAACCCGGATTGCCAAATTTCGGTTAGCTCAGCTGGTTTTGCTGATCTGATTTTAACCGTCACCATGAACTCATCCCCATTTCTCAAGTTAAGCTAAGTATAAAAAAGAGCCACCCTAGTAACAACTAAAGTGACCATGAATTAAAGGTTACAAGTACAAAAAGAAACGTAAACGGAACGATATAAAACCCGGTTGCTCCTAAACTAAATTCGTAGTGAGCGCTCCGCCAGTTTAATCAGCTGGAGGTTGGGACTGATCACATCGGTCGTGATGGTGGCGTTACATCGGCTGTTTTTTGCCGACGTTACGCCACGGACGGACCGGGATACTTGCGCTTTTTGCAAGGATTCCGGGCGAGGGCCAAGACGCGCCTGGCTTGGACCAGTCCCACGACCGCATGTGCTCAGTCCCAATCGGAAGCAACCGCTATTTACACTGAGGTTAACTCGGATGATGCGCCAACTTCGTGTGACGCTCAAAATGAACTCGTTTAGCTTGTTTCGGTCTGAACACAAAGATGTTCACTGCGACCCCGATCACCAGCAGCACAAACGCCAATGCCATGATGTGGTGCAAGCCGTTATGCAAAATAGCCCGCATCACAGGTAACAACTTGCTTGGCAGTCCCTTAGCACTGTTCGCATCACTCAGTTGATTCATCATGTTCATCGAAATTTTACCGTCAGATTGTGCCACTCCTTGCGTTAAGGAATGGTTCAAAACGACACTATAAATGGATGACATGAACGTTTGACCGAGCATCCGCACTAACAAACTAAATGACGTCGCAATGGGCACGTCGCGGTGCGCAGCTTGTTGCTGGACACTGACTTGCAACACCGTAAAGCAAATCCCAATCCCACAGCCTTGAAAAGCACCGGCTAACAACAATAACCAGTAATTCGTCTGCCGACCAGCAAGTGCCAACAAGCCCGCCGCAATCAACATGCCGACAAACCCAATCATCACCACGGTTCGCGTCGACCATTTACGTTCCAAGTTTGAACTCCACTGAGCACCCATAAAGTTCGTAATTGATCCGGGAATCTGAGTCACCCCGCCAATCACCGCGGTAGTCCCAAGTAGCCCCTGTGCCCACATCGGCACGTAGACATTGAAGCCCACAAAGAAGCCATAAATTAGAAAGAACATCACGAACGAGGCCACCAAATAACGATTTTTAAATAAGCGACTCGGAATAATCGGATCGGCGGCCCGCGATTCCGCCACTAATAAGCCAGCCAGCAACGCTAAAGCTAGGGCCATAATTGCCCCAACGCCAAGCAGTGGCAGTTTGCCAATCATTTCAATGCCAACCAACAAACTCACTAGGCCAGTCGTCAATAAGGCGGCCCCGAGATAATCGACTTTTGACGCAGCCGCTTTAACCTTGGGCGCCTGATACAGCCACTGAATAATGGCAATTGAAGCTAAACCAATCGGCACATTGATATAAAAGACCCAGTGCCAACCAAAATTATCCACAATAAAGCCACCGACTAATGGCCCAATAATTGCGGCGGTGCTAAAACTAGCCGTCACGTAGCCAAAAACCTTGCCTCGTTTAACCGGATCTTTATAAATTTCGGCATAGATGATATATGGAATGGCGGTCATTCCACCACTCCCAATCCCCATAATGGTGCGCGCAATAATCAAGAAATAAATATTTGGCGCTAAGCCTTCAAACAACGCCCCTAAGACAAAAATCGTCGTTGAAATTTGATAGGCTCGTTTGTTCCCAATACGTTCACCGAGTTTGCTCCACAATGGGGTCGTCACCGCGCCGCCAAGTAAGAACACAGCCACGATCCACCCCATCAGTTGAATCCCATGTAAATCACTAATAATTGCTGGTAACGCGGTACTAATAATCGTGCTATCTAAGCCATTCATCGCATTTGACAGTAGCAACGCCACTGTCACGATCATGACAACTTTTTTCGACAAACTAATTCCTCCAAATGACCACTGACTGGCTTCAATTAAAAACTAATTTTAAAATAATCGCTATCTACTAGATTACACTATTTTCTGAGACTAGCGGGGGTTATTTTCAGAAAGCGCCACAAAAAAAGAGTTCTCAATCCGGCTGAAGGACTGACAACTCCACTATTTAGGGCCATTCACGTTAAATGCAGCTTTACATTTAACGTTGAGGGGGTCTCAACGATTAAAGCATACCTTCTGGAACGCGTTTCAAGTCAAGCACTTTTTGCCACTAACCAATCTTTTTTCGATAGCGCGTAACGCATCACATGAATCAGCTCACCATTATCTAACGTGAACGTGTGCATTTCACCAAAATCATGCATACCCATTTTGGCCATCACCCGACCGGAGCGGGGATTAGCACTCGCATAATGGGCTTCAATTTGGTCGTAAGCCAAGGTTTCAAACCCGTAAGCCATCAACGCCCGCCCGGCTTCGGCAACATAGCCATGTCCCCACGCACTAGGACTGAGTGCATAAGTCAACACGCCACCGTTGTCTTCAGAATGAAATTCATAAAATCCAACTAACTGCCGGTCACTTTTTCGTTCAATCCCAAAAACAGTCGTCTGATCAGCTAAAAAATGTGTTTTGAAAATTTCGGTAAATTGTTCAGGTGTTTGAATTGTACGGTAGCGTAAATAGGCCACCACTTGCGGGTCTAAAATCATTGCTTGCAAGGCATCGTGATCCGTTGGTTGCATTGGTCGTATGACTAAACGTTCAGTTTCAAATTGTGTCACTCAACTCATCTCCAAAAAAGTTTTCATGAAAACAGCTTATTTCAATTGGCTCACTTTTTCAAAGATTTTGTTTGCTACACACCTAACGTCAACCGAGCCGCGCGTGACATCTTTGCAATCGACCAAACCGGCGACCAAACTAAGTTAATCTCAACCGTGTTTACTTCTGGTAAGGCTGTTAGCGCCGTCGTGATCCGGTCAGCTAGCAGCTCGGTCAAGGGACAGCCCATCATCGTTAGTGTCATCGTGACAACACAATGACCGTTATCGTCATTGGTCACATCGTATATCAAGCCTAAACCGACGACATCAACCCCTAGTTCAGGATCAATGACTTGCGTCAGCGCTGCCATGCCGTCATCTTTAAAAGTTGCCATTAACCAATCGATCCTTCCATTTCAAAACTAATCAGGCGATTCAATTCAACCGCATATTCCATCGGTAACTGTTTCGTAAAGGGTTCTACAAAGCCCATAATAATCATTTCGGTCGCTTTTTGTTCCGAGATGCCGCGACTCATCAAATAATATAACTGGGCTTCAGATACCTTGGATACTTTCGCCTCGTGCTCCATCGAAACATTGCCATTCAAAATTTCATTATACGGAATCGTATCACTGGACGACTGCTCATCCATAATAATCGTGTCACATTCGACATGCGCAAACGACCCATCCGAGTGGCGACCAAACCGCACCGTCCCGCGATAGTCGACCGCCCCGCCATCTTTGGCAATTGATTTTGACACAATTGATGAGGTGGTATTTTTCGCATTATGAATCATTCGCGCACCCGTATCCTGGTCGACGTTATGCCCAGCCACTGCGATTGACAGCATTGTGCCGTGGGCGCCTTCGCCATTCAAATACACCGACGGATACTTCATCGTAATTTTTGAGCCTAAGTTACCGTCGACCCATTCCATCGTGGCATGTTCAAAAGCTTGTGCCCGTTTTGTTTCCAAACTGTACACGTTATTCGACCAGTTTTGAATGGTTGTATAACGACAAGTAGCATTCGCTAGTACGTTAACTTCAACCACCGCCGCATGTAAACTGTCAGAATCGTAATTAGGCGCCGTACAGCCTTCCACATAGTTCACACTGGCGCCCTCATCAACAATAATCAGCGTCCGTTCAAATTGCCCCGTGTTTTCAGCATTGATCCGAAAATAGGCTTGAATTGGCGTCGTTACTTTGACGCCTTTAGGCACATAAATAAATGACCCACCAGACCAGACCGCCGCGTTCAGTGCAGCATAACTGTTCGCATCCGGTTTAACAAGTTGCCCAAACCACTTTTTGAACAGTTTGGGATATTTTTGTAGGGCCGTATCCGTATCGGTAAAAATAATGCCAGCTTGTTCAAAGGCTTGTTGCATGCGATGGTAAACGACTTCGGATTCATATTGAGCACTGGACCCCGCTAAATATTGACGCTCCGCTTCTGGAACGCCTAAACGGTCAAAAGTTTGTTTAATTTTCTCGGGGACATCAGCCCAGTCGCGATATTTTTTATCTGTCGCTTTTTGGTAATATTTCATATGGGCCAGATCCAACCCGGATAAATCTGGACCGAACTTTGGCGCTGGTAGACTACGATAAATCGCATAAGCCTTCAACCGGTATGCCAGCATCCACGCTGGTTCATGTTTTTCAGCAGAAATTTGCCGTACCACGTCCTCACTCAAGCCTTCACCGGTCGAATAAACGGGCACCACATCATCGTGAAACCCATAGTCATAATGTTCAGTCCCACTGACCACTTGTTTAACTTTGTCACTCATTCGTCAATTTCCCCCAATGCTTGCGCGGCCGCGTGCCAAGCTAAAGTAGCACAGCGAATTCGGGTTGGAAATTCCGCCACACTGCCTAACACCGCGGCTTCTCCCAACTGTTTCGTCCACTGTTCAGCCACTTTTTCACCGATCACTAACTTTGAAAACGCCTGAATTAATCGCTGGGCTTGTTCAACTGATTGGCCACTAAGCACATCTGTCATCACACTGGCCGAAGCTTGTGAAATCGTACAGCCCTGGCCGCTAAACCGAATACGGCTAATTTTTTCAGCTGTGACCTGTACTTGAACGGTAATCACATCCCCACAAGTGGGGTTGTTCAGTGTTGTCGCCGGCACATCGGCCAATTGACCATAGTGGTGCGGCGCACGCGCGTGTTCTAAAATCACCGTTTTATATAAATCGTTTAGTTTTAACAAACTCATTGCTGAAAAAACTCCTTTACTGCTTGAAGCGCGGCCAAAAACCGTGCAATATCGGCCGCCGAATTATAAAACTGGACACTGGCGCGCACGGTCGTGGGGACTTGTAAGACTTGCATTAATGGCTGCGCGCAATGATGACCCGCCCGCACTGCGACGCCGGCTAAATCCAACCCAGTCGCGACATCATGTGGATGAATGCCGTCAACGTTAAAGGCCACTACTGGGCCATGCTGGGCAACTTGCTGCGGACCATAAACGGTGACGTCAGGAAAAGTTAACAGCCCATTCAGCAGTTGCGCCGTTAATTGGCGTTCTTGCGTTTGAATGGCGGCAAAACCAAGCTGCTGAATATAAGTTAGCGCGGCCCCTAATCCAATCACCCCGCTAATATTTGGCGTCCCCGCTTCAAAGCGTTGCGGAATCGGCGCAAATTCAGTGTGTTCCCAAGTGACGTTGCTGATCATTTCACCGCCAAATTGTGCGGGTGTCAGCGTTTGTAACAACGCTAACTTACCATATAGGACGCCGACGCCAGTTGGTCCCAAGAGCTTATGACCAGAAAAAGCGTAGAAATCAGCATCTAAGGTTTGAACATTGACCGGTTGATGCGCCACCGCTTGGGCCCCATCCACGACAATGATCGCGCCATGCTGATGCGCTAACCGTGCGAGTTTTTGAATGGGACAGGTGACGCCTAAAACATTGGAACAATGGGCCACCGCGACAATTTTGGTTCGATCAGTAATTTGCTGTTGGGCGGACGCCCAATCAAGTTCACCAGTACTTGTCAACTGAATCACTTTGAGCTGAGCTTGCTTTCGTTGGGCTAATTGTTGCCACGGCACTAAATTACTGTGGTGCTCCAAAGCCGTTACGACAATTTCGTCCCCCGCTTGCAAGTTTTGTTCACCATAAGTTTGCGCGACCCAGTTCAGACTATCCGTCGTCGAACGGGTAAAGAATACACTCTCGCGTTGTGGTGCGTGAATGAACGCTGCCACTTGATCACGGACCGCTTCATACTGATCGGTTGCACGTGCCGCCAAGCTGTAGACGCCTCGGTGGACATTTGCATTATCGTGTAGATAGTACTGACTAATCGCGTCAATCACTGCCTGTGGTTTTTGGGTAGTGGCCGCATTATCCAGATATGTTAACGGCTCACCGTTCATTTGGGTGTTCAATATTGGAAAATCGGCTCGTCGTTCACTAATGTTCATCCGTTAACCGCCTTTCAATCAAGCTGTTCAGTTCCGTTCGCAAGCGTTGTGAACGCAATTCCGTAATGACGCCAGCTAAAAAGCCCCGAATCACTAACCGTTCAGCAACCGGTTTGGGAATACCACGGCTCAGTAAATAAGTCATCTGTTGCTCATCGACCCGACCCACACTAGCAGCGTGGCCGGCTTCGACATCATTTTCATCAATTAAAAGGATTGGGTCCGCATCACCACGTGCCTTGGAAGATAACATTAATAACCGATTCTCTTGATCGGCTTTAGCACCATGCGCCCCTTTGACAATATGTCCAATACCATTAAAAATCAGCGCAGCCGCATCTAAAATAATGCCACGCTGGATAATATTTGCTGTCGTTTTTTGACCATAATTAGTTACCCGGGTATCAATGCCTTGGGTCTGTTGACCAGTCGCAATCGCAATTGTTTTGACCTGCGCTTCCGAGCCACGACCTTTTAATTCTGTATCAAAATCCGCCACAACCCGGCCAGCATTCATTTCAGCCAGCTCCCAGTTCAGTCGGGCATCGGGTCCTAAAACCCCGCGTCGATTTAAATAGGCCGTCGTGTTGGCACTCAATGCATCAATTCCGGCGAAATCAACGGTCGCATCGGCTTCAGCGATGACTTCAACGAGTAAATGCGCGATAGCCGCACCAGCCCCCAACGTTTTTAACCGTTGAATCACTTGTACACGACTGTTTTCAGCCGCAATCACTAAACTATGATTAAAAAAGTTTTGTGCCTGCCGACTATCCACATACTGCGTTATTTCAATGGGCGCTTTTAAGACCACGTTGGCTGGCACATACAGAAAAAAGCCATTAGTCATCAAAGCAGTATTCAGCGCCGTTAATTTATCATCACCGAGTTGTAGCGCTTTTTGCATTAAATAACGTTGCACTAAGTCGCCATGGGTCTGAATGGCCGACCGCAAATCTGATAAAATGACACCTTGTTCGATTGCTTCTGTTGGCAGACTCAATTGTATGGTCGTGTCGCCAACCGAATAGAACTGCTGGCCGGCACCTAAATCCGCGCTCGGTTCAGCACTCACTTGTTCAGTTGGTCGCGTAAAATCTTCTAATGGCCAGTCGGCATAGTTAATTTTTTCAAATTTTGGTAACGGTAAGCGCGCATAAACCGCCACGGCTTTTTCACGTAATGCCAATAGCCAGGCCGGCTCATGCTGCTGGCGAGAATATTGCCGAACGGCAGTTAATAAGTTTGTTTGATCCAATAGTTCACACACCTCACTTAACGTCATCGTCGGTCAACGCAACCGTTAACCCGAGTTCATCACGTAACCCAGCGTAGCCTTCTGCTTCTAGCGTCGAAGCCAATTCCGGGCCGCCAGTTTTGACGATCCGACCGTCCATCATGACATGAACATAGTCGGGCACAATATAGTTCAATAAGCGTTGATAATGCGTAATCATTAAAGTGCCAAAATCAGGACCTTTTAACGAGTTAACCCCTTTAGCGACCACTTGTAAGGCATCAATATCTAAGCCAGAATCAATTTCATCTAAAATCGCAAATTTCGGTTGAATCATTAGCAATTGTAAAATTTCGTTACGCTTTTTTTCACCGCCAGAAAAACCTTCATTCAAATAACGTTCAGCCATTGAATCCGACATATTTAATAAAGCTAAGTTGCGATCCAATTGCGCTAAAAATTCGGTCACCGGTTGCTGGTCATCATCGGCACGCCGGGCGTTGATTGCCGCCCGTAGAAACTCAATATTCGTCACGCCTTTAATTTCAGCGGGATATTGCATGGCTAAAAACAAGCCTGCTCGGGCGCGTTGATCAATTGTTTGATCTAGTAAATTCACGCCATCTAATTGCACGCTACCACTAACTACCCGGTAAGCTGGATTTCCCATAATTGTTTCTGACAAGGTGGATTTACCAGTGCCGTTAGGTCCCATAATCGCGTGGGTTTCACCCGTTTTTAACGTTAAATTAACGCCTTTCAGAATCAACCGTTCCTGTTCATTTTCCGTCACAGCTACCTTTAAATCTTTAATGACTAATGTCGACATTTAAGTTTCCTCATTTCTCACTAGACTACTTTATGTAGTTATCATTCTAGGGCCAACCACTATCAGTGGTATTACAGCTAATAATATTAGTATACGTTATCTGCTGACTTTCCGGCGAAAGGATTGTAAACAAGTTAGTCTAGACAAACCCGCAGTTTACAGGTGTTAACATTTATAATACGACAATGAGGCGACAGCGTTTAACGACAAGTTCTGCTAGTTGCTTAGTCCAATCCTCAAGTCTGCTAACTATCTGAAAAATTTTTCAAATAAAAAATGATGATTGGCAATTAGCACCATCATCATTATTTTTGACCAGTTAAAATTAGTAATTAAAGATTGCAAGGACAAAAGAGCTTGTAAACACTGTCATATAGGCAACAGACACTTCCAAATTAGTGGTAATTCCGCTTCAGCAGGCAGAAATCGCTGTGCTATGGTGGGACAGTCGCAGCCATAGTGCGGTCTGCAACTTCGATTTAAAGCCGATAACCCACGTCTTTGAATCGCCCTGTAAGATTAGGCGGCTAAGACCCGCCAGCCAATCTTACCGACACAGCACAACGATTTCTGCCTGCTTCCGCTAAACCTAACCTAAAAACAGTTAAATTAGCCGGAAGTCGCCGCTGATCCCATCGGTCGTGAAGGTGGCGTTGGGTCGGCATGTTTCTTGCCGGCGTTACGCCACGGACGGTCCGGGACACTTGCGATTTGTGCAAGGGTTCTGGGCGAGGGCCAAGACGGTTCTCAGGCTTGATCCGGTCCCACGGCCGCATGTTATCAGTGGCGACTGGAAGCGGCCCATGTCAACTAATCTTCATGCCCTAATCATTGACATGGTGGCAATGATTAGGGATTTAGTTAGTAATTAAAGGTTGAAAGTACAGCCGGGGCAGTAGCGACCGCATAATATCATTTCCAACCAGGTACGGGGTTATCTACATATTCTGATTATTGACACTCGGTTCAGCTATTCTATGCAAATGGTTGCCCAATCGCGGCCAACAGCCGCTGACCAACCTTTTCAAACTGTGGATCTGGTAACTTCTGGACGTAAGTAAAAATACCGACTGCCTCAACAAAACTTAGCCAACTTGCCGCGATGTCTGGCAGTTGCCCAGTCGGACCATATCCGGTTAAGAATGCCGCAATCAAGGCAGGCTGACCGGTAAAATCTTGATAAAATAGTTTTTGAAAATCAGTTTGGGCATAGCCAATTTGCGCACGTTCAAAATCAATCAGCGCTAATTGTCCATTGACGAACTGAAAATTACGCCGGCCAACATCACCATGCAAAACTACCCTTGATTGCCGGTTAAAAATCGCTTGAATTGTGGCCGCCGCTTGCTGGAAATTAGTCATCAAACTCACCAACTGTCGATAGTCCGGGCGAGTTGCCAGTTGGCCAACCTTGTCGGCAACGCCCTCAAAATCAAGCGCTTTAATTCTCATCGCTTGGGGTAATCTGACAGTTTGATGAAATCGCGCTAGCACGGTTCCCATCGTCTGTGCTAGCTCAGTTGTGAATTCTTTTGGCAGTGGCGTTAGTTGCAGGTCGCGCATCACTAATACCCATTCCCCAGTAGCTAATTGGCAGCTCGTCAACACGCGATCGGTCAGTTGGAGATTAATCGCGCGTTCGGTTAAAAATTTTCCCTGCCGTTCGGGCGCAAAGACTTTCACAAAAATTGGCTCCGGCCAGCGTCGACTTTGCCCCGTGTACATCTGATTAAACGACACATGGTCAATTGGCCGTAGCGTTGCTTGTAAGACTGCCATTAAGTCGTTTTGACTAGCTATCATCCGAATCCCCCCCTAAAATAAAAAGACTCAGGCGTCTGCCCAAGTCTTTTTTAATGATCGGTTATTCGACTACTAATTAGTAGTTGCTATATGTGCCCCGTCATGAATCCTGCCCATTCCGAGAGGTATTAGCTGCCGCCAAACTTAACTTGTCCCATCCGTGGTAACCGATTCAACCATCGATAGCTAAAATGTTTGGTGCAAAATATGTATAGGCCATTTTCTTACTTCACTCAGTATAACCGGCCGATGTTGCGATGTGGTGACACAAATGTTACAAACAGATTACATTCAGTATAAAACCCTTAAGAATTGGGTAAAAGGCTTGTAATCGATTGTTCGGCTATTTTCCAAACAGCTTAATCCATGAAAAAAGGCCTCACCAAGGCGAGACCACTGATCGTTTGTTAGTTATCATCCTAAACTAATACCCCTGTCACCTACTAACTGCTACACTGATTGTTGCAATTGACGGTCAACCTGTGCTTGCATGACTTGTCGGCGTTTCCCCGTTAGGAAGAAAATGGTGAGGAGACCAAACACAATCACCGTAAAGCCGATTGTTTGCCATTCAAAGATATCTGGTTTACTCATACTTTGCGACCCAGAGGCCATCATACTGAAAATATCTACGCCCGCATGAATCAGCATTGGAACGAGTATACTTCCCGAGTACAAGTAGCTGACCGCTAAGAATCCGCCTAATGAGGCAGCAAAGATCATCTGCTCGACCGTGGCCGACCAAGATTGCCCCGCTAACGTATTAGTCAAATGCCATAGCCCAAAAATCGCGCTGCTCAAACCCACGGCCCAGTCCAACTGGTGGCAATGCTGGTCGAAGGCCTTCAAAAGTAGCGCCAAAATAGCAAAACGATATAACCATTCTTCCGCAATCCCTGGCTCTAAACCGCTCAGAAACATTTTCCAAGAAACGGCCTGCATCTTAAAATCAAACTGCGTAAAAGTCGTTCGCCAAGAACTCCCAACGCCAAACGCATTCCAAATAACAAATGCCGCGCCGACAACCCCAATCGCAACAATCAACCCCCAATTGGCTTGACGATTCAAGCGCCAAGTTGGCCAACGAAAGCCCCAAGTCGTCATCAGCACACCAACTGTTAAGACAAAGCCAAAGGCCCCCAAAATACCAGTATCACTGACCATTTTGAAAACTGCTGGCGCCGTTAAAACGGGCAACGCTAAAAAGGTTGATTGCGCACCAATCAAGCCACTGAATACAGCCATCGCTAATAAAAAGATCCGACCAATGACAGAACGAACCGGTGTCATGGTGACGATTGCAATCGGCACGAACATAAAAATCATGTAGAAAAACGCCACGGCGACCAGGCCTTGCTCATTCAAAAACGGCACTCTGCGTAGTAGATCAACTAACCCCATTAAGAAAAATGGCATAAAAATAAATTGAAAGATGGCTTGAAAATAGTGATTAAATCGCCGAAATCGTGGCCAATCCTGAGCAGTTGTCGTTGTTTCAAAAGCCGGTACTAAGCCGCCAAGCAATAACAGAATCGTCACCAGCCCACCAAATGCAAAATACGCCCCATTTTTAACAATCAACAATTCCAGTAACATCGCCCCCAGCAATACGACTAATTGACCCAAATACCAACGTCGTAGTAGTCGATCCACCTCTGTGGTCATAAAAAAATCCCCCAATCTAGTTATGTTGTAATCATAACAGATTGGCGGATTCAGTTGGTCAGGATTTGTTTAATTTAAGCCGATCCCTTACTAATATAAATCTTGAACGCGGCCTTGGGTGGCTTCGTGGGCCAAATACTCGTCATAAGTCGTATCGCCGCGGTAAACGACCCCTTTGGCACTGACTTCAACAATATGGTCCGCAATCGTTTGAATAAACTCGTGGTCATGGGAGGTGAAAATAATCGCACCCTTGAAATCAATCAAACTGTCGTTCAAAGCGGTAATGGATTCCAAATCTAAATGGTTGGTTGGGTCATCCAATAATAAGACATTAGCCCGACTCAACATCATCTTGGACAACATCCCACGGACTTTTTCGCCCCCAGATAACACGTTAACTTTCCGGGTAACGTCTTCACCAGAGAACAACATTTTCCCTAAGAACCCACGTAAGAAAGTGTTGTCACTCTCTTCCTTAGGCGCATACTGACGCAACCAGTCGATAATCGTTAAACTATCGTTGGTAAATTGGTCATTAATATCCCGTGGCAAATAAGTGCGTGAGGTAGTTTGTCCCCAAGTTACCGTCCCAGAATCCGGTTCAACTGCGCCCGCAATAATTTGCATTAAAGTAGTCGTTGCTAAATCACTGCGACTAATCAACGCGGTTTTTTCATTAGGCCGTAACGTGAAACTGATATTGTCTAAAATCTTGACGCCATCAATCGTCTTCGAAACATTCTCAACCCGAACTAAATCATTCCCGATTTCCCGATCAGGCGTGAATTTAATAAATGGATATTTACGGGATGATGGTTTGATATCATCAAGCGTAATTTTTTCCAATTGTTTTTTCCGTGAAGTCGCTTGTTTCGACTTCGAGGCGTTGGCACTAAATCGCGCCACGAATTCTTGTAATTCTTTAATTTGGTCAGCCTTTTTAGCGTTCGCATCCGTTTTTAACTTAGCGGCTAATTGGCTTGATTCCATCCAAAAATCATAATTCCCAACAAATAACGTAATCTTACCAAAATCAACATCACACATATGCGTACAAACTTGGTTCAAGAAGTGACGGTCATGGGAAACCACGATAACGGTCTTGTTGTAGTCTGCCAAGAAATTTTCCAGCCAACTGATTGACTGAACGTCTAACCCGTTGGTCGGTTCATCCAAAAGCAGCACATCAGGACTACCGAATAAGGCTTGTCCCAATAAGACTTTAACCTTTTGCGGCTCCGTCAATTCACTCATTTTTTGATGTTGCATGGATTCATCAATACCTAAACTCTGTAACAATTGGTCCGCTTCAGATTCTGCGTTCCAGCCGTCCATTTCAGCGAATTCGCCTTCTAATTCCGCCGCACGAATCCCATCAGCGTCACTAAAATCAGGCTTCGCATAAAGGGCATCCTTTTCAACCATGATGTCATAGAGCTTTTGGTAGCCACGGATAACGGTTGATAAGACTTCTTCATCTTCAAAGGCGAAATGGTTTTGGTTCAAACTCGACATCCGTTCATTTGGACCCATTGACACATTCCCAGAAGTTGGTTGGAGCTTGCCTTCCAAAATCTTCAAGAACGTTGACTTACCGGCACCATTGGCCCCAATCACGCCATAACAGTTCCCTGGCGTAAATTTCAAATTAACTTCATCATAAAGTTTGCGAGTTGAGAACTGCATACTGACATTACTTACGGTTAACATTCATATCCCTCACTTTTCAAGAGTGTTAGCCACACCGGTCAGCTGGTGAGCATTGGCTGAGCTACGGTTATGATGCGGGTTAGGCATCCTGACCGTAGCTTTGCCAAGCGGAACCCGCTGGTGTGGCTAACACGTTTCGACCATCAAAATAAAAAACGCTCAAGCACAAACTAAAAGAGGTCAGGATATCGAATCCCAGCCTCCGTTCGTTTCCATCTAGTTGAAGTGTAGCATGGCGCAAGCCCGTTTGGCAATCAAAAGCCCGGACTATTTTCAGAAATTCACCGGTTATTTTCGTAAAATCTCATTTTCAATGTAACTTAAGACGCCATCTTGCTCGTTCGATTCGGTAACAGTATCGCCTTGCGTTTGCATGTTAGCCGGCGCGTTACCCATGACGACACCTGTATCGACATACCGCAACATTTCCAAATCATTCGTGCCATCACCAAACGCGACCATTTCCGTCGACCGAATGCCCAACCGGTTGCCTAGTAACTTGAGCGCACGTCCTTTATGCATCCCTGGTTGAATCAAATCCATACTGCCTTGACCGCCAGAAGCTGGCACGGCAATTCCAGCTAGCTTGGGCGTTAATTCATAAACTAATTGGTCCGTCATCGCTGGCGCACAAATAATATCGAACTTGACGACTGGGTCTGTGACGGTCGTTAAGTCGGCCACAGTTTCTAATTGATAGTAATAATTTCGCATCGCCGCAATAAATCCCGGATCAGCGTGTTCCAACACATGAACGGTCTTGGTCCCACAGAGCGCAATTTGAATCTCTGGGTAGTCTGCCAAGGTCGCCAAAATTTGTTGAGTTGCTGTGGCAGAAAACGTTTCGGCCGTCAACCCAGCTTGCGTATTCATCAATTCCGCCCCGTTACCACCAATCATCCACATTTCCGGAAAATCGTTAAAGAAATCCACTAACTCAACTGCTTGGTGACCGCTCGCAATGACGAACTGAATTCCACGCCGTTGCAGTTCAGCGTATATTTTTTTAAACCAAGTCCGATTATATTCCCCCTGATTATTGAGAAAAGTGCCATCCATATCTGTTGCTATTAATTTGACTGTCATTAGTCCTCATCCATTCGTTTCCATTTATGTAAGCCTTTACTTTCACAGCGTACCGTTAATTGGACTGGACCGCAAGTGTTTGCGTAAAAAAAAGAGACAATAACTCGAAAGTTACAGTCTCTAAGTTGATGCTGTTAAAATGCGCCCCCACCGGAGCCACCGCCAAAGCCACCCGAACTACCACCCGAGAAGCCGCCGGAACCACCTGATGACGAACTTGCGTTGCTTGAAGCGTCTAATGCATTTGAAAAACTACTGCTCAATGCCCCTGACAAATCAAAATCAAAGCCATTGTTGGCGAAGAAGATTGGATAGTAAATCCCGATTCCCGCTGCCAATGCCGTGGTTCCGAAATCAACCGCCAGCTTATTTGCGACTCGCTCAGCTAAACCAAAGGCGGCCGCATAGGGCAAAATCTGTTCCCAAAGAATTAAATCACCAATTTCAGCGGTATTAAAATGGCCAATATCTTTCAACATTTGCCGAAAGCCATTAATTTGGTTTTTCAATGCCAGACCTTCATCGGTATTAATCGTGATCCGCCGATAGTTGATAATCCCGAGTATCCAGGTCACGATTGTAACAATCGGAACGACGGTTACAGTGATGGCCCCGATTTTTGGACTAATGAACATTCCTGCAACTACCACGACGATGCCTAAAAGTGTCACGGCAACGCCCATTTTCAACCAAACGTTGCGGATTTTGTCGTTCACTTGGTCTTGATAGACTGCAACCCCTTGGTCAATTGTTTGTTGCCACGCTTTAAACCAAGTATTTAAGCGCCCTTTTTCATCTTTTTTACCAAACGCCTGTAACTGGTCCAACCGTAATTCGTTTCGAACCGCCACTTTGTCAAAGCAGTGCGCCAAAAATGAATTCGAAATTGGGGCCAACTTTTTCATTTTGACGGTTGGCTTCCGTTTTCCTTGAATAGGTTCCAACGTAATTTCTTTGGCAGCGGCTGCCGCTAGAATTTCCGCTGCTAACGCTTTAGTATCTGGCGAAGCCGTTCGCCATAATGACTGCGCCACTGCCGGACCAACAGTTGGCACGTCAAACGAATGGTTGATTGGGATTGGCTTCGTATGTGACTGCGCGGGGTGCCGCCGAAGCCACCAAGCGTAACCGCCAATGGTCAAAATGAAGACCGCTACGGCCACGCCATAAAACAGCCACTGCAATAATGCTTGCCGCTGCCGTTTGCGATTTGCAGCCACAGCTAGCTTAGCTTCTTGCTTTTGGACCGTCGCTTTACGCTTCTGGGAACTTGTTCGTTGATTTAATGGCACGACAGCTGTTGGGAACAACAAGTGACTCTCAACAAATGAGTTCGCCGGATTCTGCGCAAGAATCATCGTCACGCGACCATTTTTCTTGTCGACAGTTGTTCGACCGTCTTGTGGGCCATGTGTCCAGGCTTGTAATCCCGTTACAGACTTAGCTGGTAACTGAATGGTCAAGCGCACATTTTTCAACGGCTCATCCCAGCCAGTTCCAATAATTTTCCAATTCAATTCCGCCGTGTCTTGATAATTGGTCACGACGCCTAACAGCCGATAGCGATAGGTCACACGTAATTTATCACCCGCATGCACGCCACGGTAAAGTTTAACCTGAAATTGTTTTTTAGTTTGCGTTAATTGATAAGTATTGTCTGCATCAGTCTCTGCCGCGCTGGCGGTTTTTGACATGCCACCATTCAGTCGCGTGGCGACACCTTGAAATTGTGCCCCTTGAATCCCATGTAAGTCTTGCTTATTAAAGACCCCATGATAGTCGTCATCAAAAAGATAGGTCATCCCCTGACTGACTTCTGCGCTGCCATCTTTTTGGACATCAACGTGGACATCATAATTACTAATCTTATAATCTGCGAAAGCAGTTACTGGTCGCCAGTTGAGTGTGATGATTGCTAAGAAAACACTCGCCATGATTGGCCACCAAAGTCGTCGTTTCATAAGCCACCCCTCATTTCCCCGATTTAGCTTAATTTTACCATATCGGTCACGGGCGACCTAATCTAACGATAAGTAACTAGCTGTCTCGCTGACCAAAATCGCTAGCCTAGATGTTGTTCGCGTTCATCAAGAAAAGCGGTTAATGCAGCCTCAACATCAATATCTGCCCGATCAGCCATTTCAACTAGCCACCAAATATTTTCCGCCAACTTACTAGCTAGATCAGCACTCGAAACGGCTTCTGGCCAACTCTGCTCGTGCGCCATCACCTGACGGCCAACCAGCCCTGCATCCGTTAAAAATGCCAACGCATCTTGTTCCAAAGTCCATGGATGACCATCCTGTTGCTGTTCTAATTGATGATAGCTGTCGCGTAATTTAACAGACCGTTGTTGTAATGCTTTAATTTCCATCTAAAAGACCTACTTTCTGCTTGTTCCATTCAGCATACCACGTTTATGGCCCATTACTGGAATAGTGACACTGCCGATTTGAATAGTGAGTTTCTAATCCAAGTTTCTCCCCCTCAAAAACAAGCTCGACACCGTGTCATTGCCCTGTTATCACTCACCACCGACAGATGTTCAACCTGCTTAGCCCCCTTAAAATCGCCTAAAATTAGAAACAAATTTGAATTTAATGAGAACTAAGTGTATTTTTATTTGTAGACACTAATAGATGGGGTGACAGTAATCATGCGTAACGTAACACGAATTTTAACACTTAAAAACGGCTACCATATTTGGACACATACGAATAACCTCGGCGGTAAAACCAAGCTGCTTTGCTTGCATGGCGGTCCTGGTGATACCCATGAAGTCTTTGAACGGTTTGGACCAGAACTCGCCGCCCTCGACATCGAAGTCACGATGTACGATCAGCTGGGCTCTTGGTATTCGGATACGCCGGATTGGGACGATCCTGCGGTCAAGGCCGACTATCTGACTGAAGCTTATTATTTGAGTGAGGTCGATGAGGTCCGACAACTCCTTGGCTATGATCACTACTTTTTGGCGGGACATTCTTGGGGTGGCATGCTCGCAATGACTTACGCCGCCCAACATCAGGAACAGCTGGCAGGTCTAATCATTATTAGTATGATCGACAATATTCCTGATTACGTTGCGCATATCAAGGAAATCCGGGCCGCGGAATTCTCACCCGCGGAAAATGCGTTCATGGCCGATATCGAGCGGCGCGGTCAGTGGTCGAATCTCCATTATCGCCAACTCATCACCCACTTATATCACGGTTATGTGAATCGCCGCCAACCGGAAATGATGTCACACAACGTCGATATTCAGGCCAAGCCTGTTTACAATCATTTTCAAGGTGACAATGAGTTTGTTGTCGAAGGCGACCTCGGCAGTTGGGACTTCTCCAAGCAATTAAAAACCATTCAGCTCCCAACGTTACTGTCCTTTGCGGATCATGAAACCATGCCACTCGCAACGGCACAGCGCATGCAACGTGATATGCCCAATGCACAACTCGTCGTGACGCCGAATAGTGGTCATAACCACATGGTCGATAATCCCGAAGTCTTCTTCACTAATTTAAAAAATTATTTCTTAGATCTCCGACACGGCACGTTCAATCAAATTAAGGGGGCTTAGCCAATGGCTGTTAATCACGTTCCGAGTACCCACGCTGCCAAGCTCAGCGACTTCGGTTATAAGCAAGAACTTGACCGCACGTTATCAGTGAAAGATTTAGTGATCTACGGCTTAATCTTTATGGTGCCAATCGCGCCAATGGGTATTTATGGCTCCGTCATCTCCGCTTCACGGGGGATGATTGCCTTGACCTACGCCATTGGGATGGTCGCAATGTTTTTCACGGCCTTAAGTTACGGTCAATTATCACAAGCCTTTCCAATCGCCGGCTCAGTCTATGCCTATGCCAAACTCGGCATCAATAAAACGACTGGCTTTCTCTCTGGCTGGATGATTATTTTAGACTATATTTTTGTTCCCGCCCTGTTGTATATTATTTCTGCCAATTCACTCAAATCATTGTTACCGGCCGTTCCCACTTGGATTTGGCTGGTCATCTTTATTAGCATTAATACTTTGATTAACGTTCGCGGGATCGAATTTACCGCCATCGCCAACCGCATTTTCTTAATTGGTGAACTGATTGTCCTCGCGTTCTTCGTCATTATGGGCATCTATGGGGTCATGCACGGCGTTGGGAATGGCTTTACTTTAAAACCTTTCTACGATGCCAAGCAATTTAACTTAAACTTTGTCATGACCGCGACCTCTGTTGCCGTCTTGAGTTTCTTAGGCTTTGACGGCATCAGTACCTTGGCCGAAGAAACAACGGGTGGCAATAAAACGGTTGGTCAAGGTATTATGTGGTCCTTGATGATTGTCGGCGTGCTTTTTATTGCCCAAACTTATTTGGCCGCATTAATTGTGCCAAACTGGCATTCCTTTAGTGACTTAGACACAGCCTTCTACGTGGTTGCCGGTAAAGTTGGTGGGCCATTCCTAATGTACATGACCACGATTGCGACAATCTTATCTTGGGGTTTCGCCAACGCCTTGGCGGCCCAAGCCGCCATCTCCAGAATCCTTTTCGGGATGTCCCGTGATCATAATTTGCCAAAGGTCCTAGCCAAAGTCCATCCCAAATATAAAACGCCTTATGTCAGCACAATTTTAGTTTCGATTATTTCCTTAATCGTCGGCTTAGTTTTCATGAACAACAGTGGCGTCCTCTCAGAAATCGTCAACTGTGGCGCTTTGACCGCCTTTCTCATTATTCATGTGGCCGTCGTCAATCACTTTCTCATCAAGGGCCACTCACATGATTACTGGCATCATTTGATCGTGCCGATTATCGGTTTCGCGGTCATCGCCTTTGTCATGATTAACTTAAACTTGCTCGCCAAAGAAATTGGTGGTATTTGGTTAGTGATTGGCCTCATTTATTACGCGATCTTAAGACTGACGCAACGAAATACCGAAATGAACTTATGAGTTCAGTCAGCCTTAGAATTCTCTAAAACAGGCACAAAAAAAGAGCGATTTTTCGCTCTTTTTTGTGCCTGTTTAATTGTGTCGACGTTTGCGTCCTAAACCAATGAGCCCAACAAGGCTAGTTAAAGCTAATAAGACACTGCCTAGTACTGGCATAGTTTCCGATTCAGTTTCGTCTGTTTGTGGAAGCTTTGTCGACGGCGCTAATTTAGCAGCTGATGTCAATTGCGTTTTAGCTGACACACTAGCTTGTGGTGTTATCTGGGTTGTTGCCTTCACGAACGTCTCGCTCGTCTGAATCCGGTCAGCAGCCGATTGATCGGTTGTTGGTGCAGTCACCACCGGCTTAGTGGTTGGCTTGGCTGGGTCAGTCGGCGTTGTCGGTTGATTAGGATCAATCAGATCACCAGACCCAGTAGTGTCGTCAGTATCCGGTGTCGTTGCTGCGTCAACTACCGTCACTTGGGCCGTCGCGGTGAAGACGTTTCCGGCGGCATCCGTATAGTGCATCCGTATAGTGGTACGTCACTGGGTAAGTACCCGCTACGGTCATATCAACCTTACCGGTAACGGTTAATTGATCAACGGTTATTGGCTGACCATTAATATCTTTTGCAATCGCCACATTATCGCTGGCTTGCCAGTTATCACCCACTTGGACGGTACTATCGTTAGTCTTCAGGGCTGCTTGCGATGCGGCAACATGCACGGTGATCGTTTTAACATACTCGTTGCCACGGCTATCCGTAAAGTGATACGTCACCGGATAATCGCCTGGCGTTTCAGTCTGGACAGTACCTTCGACGGTGATGTTTTGCAGACTTATTGCTTGGCCATCAACGTCTGTCGCACTGATAAAGTTATCTGCCGCTTGCCAGCTTGTTTTTGGCCCGGCAATCAGCTCAGTGTCGTGAACGTTCAAGCCAGATTGTGGCTTAGTAACCGTGACTTGAATCGTCTTAGTCGCCACATTACCAGCACGATCCACATAGTGATAAGTGACTGAATATTGTCCCGGCGTTTGTAGGTCAACTGAGCCATCAGACTCAACTTGATCAACGGTTAACGCATTACCGTCGGCGTCCGTTGCACTCACAAAATTATCCGCCGCTGTCCAGCTTCCCTTACCAGCAATCACAGTCGTCGCCTTAGCATCAATCGTGGCTTGCGTTGCCACAACGGTCACTAGCGTTGTCGCCGTTTGCGTGGTGCCAGTTGCATCTGTATAGCTCAACTGAACGGTATAAGTTCCTGGCTGACTCGTATCGACAGTCCCGGTCGGATCACCGTTGACACTGTCAATCTTCACCACACTATTCGTTGTTGCTAAATCAACTGCATTGCCATTAGCATCCAAAATTTCTGTCACACTATCTTGCGGTGACCAAGTCGACTTTGGCCCAGCCACGACTGAAACGTTATCTTTAGCAACGAGCTTAGATTGTGACGTCACTTGCCAAATATACGTTACGCCGTCTGGACCAGTCGTGCCGTTATAAAGCTGAGTTAATTCGGTACTCGTGTAGGCCGGACCGCTTGGATTAGTTTCATCAACCCATTTACCCGTATAGACAGCGGTGGCCTTAATGTCGGGCAGCCCTACGACTGGCTGTGGATGACCAGGATTTAATTCGATTTGATTTAAATTAACGCCAGCGCCTAATATTAATTTCTTTAAATTAGTATCACCAGAAAACATACCCCAATTTTGTTGATTGAGCGGATTTTTAAAACTGCCTAAATCCAACGTTTCCAGTAGTGGATCAGATTGGAACAGGCCTGAGATACTGGCATTAGCGAGTTGGAAATTTGGTCCCAAGGTCAGACTAGTTAAATTAGCCATATTAGCAAACATGTCATCAGCGCTAGTCACACTGCTGACATCAAAATTTGACACGTCTAATTTTGAAACAGCAACGCCACTAAACATACTACCCATTTGGGTCACTTTGCTCGTATTAAAACCACTCGTATCCAGCTGAGTCAATGACGTGTCCCCACTAAACATTGACTGCATGCTCGTCACACTTTCGGTATGTTGCCAAGTTGACAGATCTAATTTGCTCAACTGCGCATTGCTAGCAAAAAGATTCGTCATATTGGTGACACTGCGTGTGTCCCAATTGGCAACATCAATTTCTTCAATTGTCGACGGTGTCAGCCAGTCACCCATTGAAAATGTTTGCATCATGTTAGTCACTTTACTAACATTCAAATTATTCAAATTTAAGGTTTTCAAGCTTGGCATGTGATAAAAAGCTAAGGATAAGTCCTTGACGTTACCCGTCTTAGACCCCCAGCTACTTAAATCCAAGTTTTGGACAGCGTTATCATTTCGAAACAAATAAGACATATCTGTCACTGCAGAAACATCGATCAGGTCCAAGCCAACAAACTCAGTCACGTTGCTCAGCTGATCAAATAGCGATGACATCGTTGGGCTGGCAATAATTGGTCCAGCAATGACCACTTTAGTGATGATGTTCGCATCAGCTACCCAAGGACTGCCGGCACCACTTGACGTGTTTTGTAAGTTGCCACCCTGAATCGTCAAAACACCGTCAGCCGTAATCGTGTAATCAACGCCAAGTTTCGTCCCTGATTCAACGACGGCTGCTTTGGCTAAACTTGCACGTGAAAGCTTATTTTCTTGCACCGCTGCGGCGGCTAAATTGGTCGTCGTTAGTTGATTAAGCTCGCTTACAGTTGCTGAATGCGCAAGCTGATCAGTTTGCTCAGTAGTCAGATTAGTTGCAGCTGTGTCAGCCTCACTGGCCGTTATTGAATCAGTTGTCGTCGCATCACTAGCCGCTGTTGCTGTCGCAGGATCAGTTGTTGTGACCGGTTTAATAGCGGCGGCGGTCGACGTGTCGGAACTCGTTGCTTGATTGGTTGTCTTAATCGTTTTGTTGGTGCCGTTAACTATTGGTTTAGCATTAGACGTCGCAGTCGTTAGCTCACTAGCTGCCTTCTCTGAAGAACTAGTCGTTGGTGTCGTTGATGTGGATGCTGCGGCAGCTTGCGATGAGCTAGTCGTTGCGGCTTTAGTCGATTCCGTTTCAGACGCTTGTGAAACTGCCTTAGCCGTGGTCGTATCAGTTGAGCTGGTGCTAGTACTGCTCGTTAACGTCACTTGTGACTGACTGATGGCACTCGCTTTAGTTGACTCACTGGTCGTGGTTGCTGAACTCGCCTGTTCAGTTGTATCGGCGCGGCTTGTCAGCGCATTCAAATTAATCGTGACAACGGCCATACCGGCGAAAATCCAGAAACGCCCTTTTTTGTACATTTTATAAGTTAATTTGTTCGTTTGTTTTTGCTTCATGATTCTACTCCCCATTTCAAATCTGTTTTGCAAATTTAAATAAACATAAAAAACAGCTAATTCTGATATAAATAAATTTATTCTTATGTGATTCGTTTATATGTTCTAACTAAAATTGGCTATTCATGCTTATATAACAAGCATCTGGCAAGTCCATCCATAAGTAATATTAATAATTGCGGTTAACAGATAAACACCTTTCCTATTCATAGGATAACACAATTAAACAAACAAAATCAATCATTTTTGTTATAGACTAATTATCAATTAATTAATTCAAAGATCATTATTTTCGGGCTTTCAACCCGCAAAATTCAGCATCCAAACAACTAGACTAATTTGTTGTTCACGTGAGTCACGATGCCATACTTCCTTTAAAACATGGCATTTAGTCATCAGACCCCAAATCGGCACTAGGCAAAATTTTTATTGCCTATAATGACTGACGAACGTTCGGTTGTTAACTTAACAGCAACGATCTTTTTAATAACTCATCACTTTGTTTGACGCTGCTTCACCTAGCCGTTACGCTAACAGTATTAATCGTAATGGAGGAAATATCATGCCAATCACAGCAAGCCATGCTCAAGACGTCTGGAAAGATGTCGGCGAACACGTTCAATTCACCGTACTCAAATTGAATCGCGATGATCAACAACAAGCCCAAGCTGTCTTTCAAGAATTTGCGGATCGTTCGCAAGCCATTATTCGATCATTGCGTATCCGCGATGCCAAACCAGAAACTGGGTCACAACTCAAAGTAAGCATCGGTCTCAGCAATTCTGCCTGGAACTACCTTTTTCCCGATGCCCCCAAGCCGAAAGAACTGACCACTTACACGACACTTGCCGGGCCAAAATATACGATGCCGGCCTCGGCCGGTGACCTATTCTTCCACATCCGTGCCAGTAATGAAGCGGTCGTCTATGAATGCCAAACCCAATTTCGGCGCGTCTTGGATCGCATTACCACTGTGTTGGATGAAACTAAAGGCTTTCGCTATTTTGAAGGCCGGGCAATCATCGGCTTTATTGACGGTACCGAAGCACCAGCCGTTGAAGATGCCGCTGATTACGCCTTAGTTGGCGATGAGGACCCGAAATTTGAAAATGGTTCTTATGCATTTGCACAGAAATGGCAACATGACATGCCGGTTTGGAATCACCTGCACACACAAGACCAAGAAAAAGCCGTTGGCCGCGAAAAATTCAGTGATTTTGAACTTGCGGACGAAGATAAGTTCAAAAATGCGCACAACGTTGCGTCCAAATTTGAAATTGATGGCGTTGAACAAAAGATCGTACGCATGAACGTCCCATTTTCTAATCCCGCCGCCGGCAATACCGGGACTTACTTTATCGGCTACGCCCGACATTGGACCGTTACTAAGGGCATGCTACAAAACATGCTGGACCAAAACGACTTTCTACTCACTTTTTCAACTATCTTGTCCGGTCAACTCTTCTTCATCCCGTCACGCGATTTACTCACCCAAATTGCAGACGATGAGTTTCACTAATTAGAACTTAGACTGAACACAAAAGCGCCAATCAATCTGTCAGCGAAAACTGGCAATTGATTGGCGCTTCTATTTAATTTATTGGCCGTTGGAACCAACCGGAAGCGACAGCTGTTAACTTGATTATAATTTTTCTCCATTCGTGGCAATCACTTGTTGATACCAATAGAAGGAATCCTTCTTCGAACGGTCCAGTGTTCCTTGACCTTGATCATCCTTATCAACATAAATGAAACCATACCGTTTTTCCATTTGACCGGTACCGGCCGAAACTAGATCAATGACACCCCAAGGCGTGTAGCCCATCAAATCGACACCATCTTCATCAACTGCGAGTTCCAGTTGTTCAATGTGCCGTTTCAAATAATCAACCCGATACGGATCGTGAATACTGCCATCCGCCTCGACTTTATCCGGCGCGCCCATCCCGTTTTCCACAATAAATAGTGGCAAATGATAGCGGTCGGTCAGCCAATTCAAGCTATAGCGGAGACCCACTGGATCGATGGGCCAACCCCATTCAGTCGCCTGCAGATTCGGATTCTCGACGTTGAGCGCCTCATTCCGCGTCATAAAGTTGGCTGGTTCATTTTCCGCGGCCTTGATGACGCCGGACGCATAATAAGACAGCCCGATATAATCAACCGTCCCCGCCGCCAACGTCTGCAAGTCTTCGGCGGTAATATCTAAATTAAACCCTTGCTTAGCCTGATAACGCTTGAGCCAATTTGGATAGTGACCCCAAACGTGAACATCTGAGAACCAGTAATTGGCTTGGGCAAAACGTTCAGCTTTCAGCACATCACGTGGATCTGACGATGCAGCATAAGTTGGCCAAACTGCCATCATACAACCAATCTGCATGTCGGGATTAATCGCATGCCCAATCTGGACGGCTTTCGCACTCGCCACCAGCTCGTAATGACCGACTTGATAGAGCACTTTTTCTGGATCTTCGTCAGCTTTCAACAAGACGCCAGAGTTTGTAAACAAGGCCCACTTATTCAGCCCGTTTTGATTATTGATTTCATTAAATGTCATCCAGTACTTAACTTTATGTTGATAGCGTTCAAACACCGTCGTGGCAAAGTGAACAAAGAAATCAATCACGCGCCGATCACGCCAACCGCCATAAGCCTTGACAAGGTGATACGGCATTTCGAAATGTGAAAGTGTTACCACCGGTTCAATGCCATGAGCTAATAAATCATCAAACAGGTCATCATAAAAAGCGAGTCCCGCTTCATTGGGCGTGGTTTCATCACCATTTGGGAAAATTCTCGTCCATGCAATCGATGTTCGGAAACATTTCAACCCCATCTCTGCAAACAGCGCAACATCCTCATGATAGCGATGGTAAAAATCAATGGCGTCATGATTCGGATAGTTTTTTCCCAGAATCACCCCGTCAGTAATTTCACGATCAACGCCATTGGCACCGGCAGTCATGACATCGGCGATTGAGACTCCCTTGCCAGCCGCATCGCTGCCACCTTCTAATTGATGGGCGGCAACTGCCCCACCCCATAAAAAGCCTTTTGGTAATTTACTCATGCTTAGCCTCACTTTCTAAACGCTTCTTAATTTGATAGGTCGCCCCAATCAAGCCGGCATCATTACGCAACTTGGCTGGTTTGACTCGTCCTAACGCAATGTTCTTAATTCGATTTAAACTTTCGTGACGCGCAATCATTTCAGCCAACTTGGCTTGTAACAAGTTGATAAAATCATCATTAGCACTAATGCCGCCACCCACTAAAATGAGTTCTGGATCAAAATTCGCAAACAAATTCAACAACATAATCGCCACATCTTGGACAAACCCGGCCACTTCTACTTGTGCAATCGACTCGCCAGCTTTAGCCGCCGCAAAGATCTCCCGCGCATCGGTTACCGGCGTTGCATCTGCCGAGACCTGTTGTTTGCTTTGATTGTACCGATTAACTAAACCGCTTACAACTGCGGCGTGTTGATTTAACGAAAAGCTTTCTAGTTCATGGGTCGGATCAACATCGTGCGTCACGTTCCAGCCGAATTCGCCAGCCATCCCATGACTGCCACGATAGACGTCGCCGTTAATGACGATGCCACCGCCGACACCTGTTCCTAAAACAACCGTCAAATAGTTCTGACACCCGACCGCGTTACCTTGCCACTGTTCCGCAATCGCCGCGGCATTCGCATCATTTTCAACGGCAACTGGCAGGCCAGTTTGTGTCGCAATTGTTGCCGCTAATGGATAGCCGTTAAACGCCTGAATCGCCCCACCAGTCACCATGAAGCCATCATGCCGCACAATGCCGGGCGCCGAAATGCCAATCCCGGCGATTGTTTTTTTAGCGGCGTAGTTTTTGACGACTGCAACCATCTGACTAATTAGTTTTTCGGCATTATCCACCGTGGGAAACGCCTGCTTTTCAGTGACTTTCCCCTGTTCATCAACGTACGCATATTTGATGGTCGTCCCACCAACATCAAAGCTCATATAAGTTGTCATTTCACTGATTTCCTCCATCTTAAAATCGTTTTTATTTATTGCTACACTTCTTACTAGTCATGACACCCGACTAGCGCTTCCCAGTTGACGCTCTAATCTTTAAGTCACCCGGCAAGACTTGTTGCTGTCCCCACTGTTTCGTCGTTAACAACCGAATCAGTTCCGTCACCGCCAGTTGGCCCTGTTTCGCAATCGGGTTACGAATCGTCGTCAGCGTTGGGTCAAAATAACTGGCAATTTCAATATCATCAAACCCAATCACACTGTAATCCTTGGGAACCTGATGACCAGCGGCTTGAATGGCCTTAATGGCACCGATCGCACTCAAGTCATTGCCGGCTAGAAAGGCAGTCACGGGTTGCGCCGTTTCGGTTGCCAAATAAGTTTTCACCGCGTCATAGGCGGCCTGCTCTTCAAATAAGCCCTTCAGGACAACCATATCTTCCAAACTTAAACCAGCCGACAGAATCGCCCGTTGAAACCCAGTAAAACGCTCGTGGTTATCCCGATTGTTATCGTACCCGGCCAGATAACCGATGCGCTGATGTCCCAATTGCAACAAGTACTGGGTAGCCAAATAACTCTCATTAAATGAATCAAACACAATACTACTGAGATGGTCACCAGAGACCGGCCGATCCAACATGACAGCTGGAATTTCTTGACCAGCTAAATGTTCCAAGTCACGATCGTCCACCCGATGGTCAAAAATAATCGCCCCATCACAAGTATTTCCCAGCAAACTATTCATCAACGCCGTGTGGTTATTAGCTAAAGTCACACTAAGCCCATAATTTTTAGCTGCCGCTGCCTGCGAAATGGTTTCAATTAATTGGTAAAAATAGGGTCCGGCAACACTGTCCGTGAAAACCCCAATCATATTCGTTTGCCCTGAACGTAACTGTTTCCCCATCAAGTTGGGCGAATAATTCAATTGATGGGCCGCGCTTAATATCCGCGCCTTGGTTTGTGGTTTAACAACATTGACCCCATTTAACGCATTCGAGACCGTTGAAATCGAGACCTTCGCCAATTGCGCAACATCTTTTATTGTTGCTTTTTTCAAATAACTCATCCTAAATAAAAACGTTTTTATAATTATCATTGTATCCGGTTCCAGCGTTAAAAACAAGGGACGAAAATCGTCGGGATGTGTCCTACCTTTCACGGCTTTCTCTAAGTTCATCATCAAGTGGGTTGGTTTCCGCCTTACCGGGGGCCTCGTTTGAGGCTGGAACGCCATGAACCATTTTTGAGCCAAAAATCGGTCTCAAAAGCTGGTTTTTGACTAACCGCGGACAAACCACCACACTAAGTCAAATGCCACGGCTGAGCCTCAAACGACCCCCCCTCACGGCTAAAAATGGGCATTATTTTGAATAATCAGTCAGCTAAAAAGTCTCGACCAGTTACCTGCCCACCGAGCTAATCAGCAGTCACAACACAAAAATACCCAGAATCAGACGTAATTTGCGTCATAATTCTGGGTATTAGACCCGGTTAATTTCAATAACAGCACTCTGTTAAAACTGGTAGTAACAATATTCTACTATCGCTAAATCTGCGACAACTGCACTCATATCTAAGCTTTACTCAAATGTGGTAACGCTAGAAAAATCACTAATCCTATCAGGAATAGGACACTCAATGATGCCGCACCAATCGTTGATTTACCAGTCATCTGCGTCACAATGCCGACTAAAACGGGGCCCATGACCGCGGAGAATTTGCCTAAAATATTATAAAAGCCAAAGAATTCGCTTCCTGATTGCTTTGGAATCAAACGCCCAAAGTACGACCGGCTCAGCGCTTGAATGCCACCCTGACTCGTTCCGACCAAGACCGCCAGAACCCAGAAATCAGTCACTGATTCTAATTTCAAAGCGTATAAGCAAATCCCTAAATAGATCACAATCCCAATTAGAATCCCCGTCCGCGTTGACGTTTTTCGGGCAATCCAGCCGTACAAAATGGAAAACGGAAAGGCCACCAGTTGCACAACTAATAAGACAATCATCAGCGTCGTAGTTGTAATTCCCATATCCATCCCAATCGAAGTCGCCATCGTAAAGATGGTGTCGACACCATCAATATAGAAAAAGTATGCCACTAAAAACCAAGCGGCCGCTCGATAGTTTTTAAGATGTTTCAATGTGGACCAAACCCGTTTGAAGCTATCGGTCACTGGATGCGCATTCGGCTTTAGCGCATAGACTTGATGAACATTTTTCAGTAACGGAATATAAAAGATAATCCACCAAGCAGCCGCTAACACAAAACTCCAACGCGCAACGCCATAACTCGATAACTGACCAAAACCACTCGTCAGTTGCAACACTAGGAATAAAATAAAGGCGAGCACGCCTCCCAGATAGCCGAACCCATAACCATAAGACGAAATGCGATCCATCTGGTCATTCGGCGCCACATCCGTCAAAAAGCTATCATAAAAGAGATTACCACCCGAATACCCGATAATCGACAAAATATAAATACCGAGCAATAATTTCCAAGCGTTCGTTGGCGCCAGGCTTAACCCTAACGTCATCAACATCCCAACGACCGAAAAAATATTCAGTAATCGTTTTTTAGCCTTAGGATAATCTGCCAAGGCGCCAAGCACTGGTGCTAAAATCGAAACGAGCAAGGTTCCCAGACTGTTCGCATACCCCCAGTAAGCCGTCGCATTCGCCGCAGCGACCCCGTTGCTTTGCGCAATCGCCTTGAAATAAACGGGCAAAACCGCGGTCGTGACGATAATGCCATAGCCAGAGTTCGCCCAGTCATAGAAGATCCAACCCCACTGTGATTTGTTGAACTTCATTCGCGGTCCTCCTTAAAAATGCCATCTAAACATTTTCCAGGCATTGGGCCGTCGAAGTGTAACCCTAATAACCGCGCAAAAGTTGGCGCTTCATCAACTAAATTAGCCGCATCAATCTGGACACCGGCTTTGACCGCGGGACCATTAAATAACAAGGTTGTTTGATAATCAGGCTTGGTTGGATCGTAACCGTGCACCCCATGATACCGATCTGGCTGACCCAAGGTTGCGGGGTGAACAGGTTCAACCACTACCGGCCGGCGACTTTCATCTGTAAAGTAATAGCCAGCCTGTGCTTCAACCATCAACGCGCAATTGGCATCTGCGCCCCGTTTTCCGGCCTGTTCACCAGTAATGATCGTTTCAACGCCTTCAACACCGGCAATCAAGTCTTTCAATTCCGCCATCTCATTGAAATTGCGGGTGTAAATATAAGTTGAGCCATCCGCAGTTTTCGCCATTACTGACCAATCATCTTCAAACGTTTGGTCAGGACGAGCCGTCAGCCAGCCTTTTTGGGCAAACAAGGTATTCAAGTGAATCATCTTGGTCACATTAATTTGATAGTGATCCCCGAGAACGACAAAGTTTGTGTCAGCAAACGTACCAGCGCGCTTCGTTGCGGCAATCAGCTGACCAACATGTTGATCCAAACGATGTAATGCCGCCATGGCTTCCTTCGAACGCACCCCATAGCGATGGCGCATACTATCCATGTCAACCAAGTGAATCATCGTTAAATTAGGCTTCTTGTGGGTTAAGGTATCAACCGCACAGGCCGTGATAAACTCATCTAATTGCGGTTGCTTAATTCCGTTGCGCAAATGACCATACTTATGATTCATTTTTAATAAGAATAAGGGCGAACTGGCCTTAATCGAGACCAGCACCTGATTCGTCCAAATGCGATTCGGAAAAATTTCAGCCAAATTAGATGTAATCTTGCTTCCCGCAGTGACTGGCCATAAAAAGGCCGCCGTGGTCATTTTTTGCTGATGCGCCAAATCATACAAGGTCGGCACTTTGATATCTTTTTGATACCAATACCAATCTGGTGAGCGCCGCTTTGGTTGTAACTTCGTGTTATTAATAATGCCATGGACATTTGGATATTGGCCGGTGATGATAGTCGTATGCGATGGGTAAGTCAATGTCGGATAAATACCGGTGACCGCTTTGACCCAACTGCCACCCGTCATCAAGTTGTTCAATACAGGTAACTCGCTTTGATGTTCGCGCAAATCGCGAAACCCCAGTGCATCTAACGAAATGATCACTAAATGCTGATTTGTTGCCATGGTTACCGCCTCTTTTTTTATGATAGGACGTGATTTCGACCTGAAAATTGCTAAAAAAACGCCTTATTTCAGTCGTTGAAAACCCGCCACTAGTTTCAGACTTTTGTACTTAAAATTATACCGCAGATATTTACTGAATGTCAGCGACGTCTGAAACTGAGAGTTGGTTAATTTAGTCGAAATCAAAGACGGTCACTAATTTTATCAGTCTTACGTTGCCCGTTTTAAGACTCAACCTAAAAGTTGAAAATGCCAGTTAATCCGGTTATCCCAATGACAATCTGGAGGTTGAAAGGACAAAAGAGCTCGTAAACACTGTCATATAGGCAACTGGCACTTCCAAATTAGTCGCGATTCTGCCTAACTCCGCTAAACCCAACCTAAGAACAGTTAAGATAGCTGGAAGTCGCCGCTGATAGCATCGGTCGTGACCGTGGCGTTGGGTCGGCATGTTTCTTGCCGGCGTTACGCCACGGACGGTCTGGGATACTTGCGATTTTTGCAAGGATTCCAGGCGAGGGCCAAGACGTCCCTGGCTTGGCCCGGTCCCACGGCCGCATGTTATCAGTGGCGACTGGAAGCGGCACTATCAACTAATCTTCATACCTTAATCATTGACATGACAGTAATTATTAGCGATTTTGATTTTTCAACCTTTAGAAGACAATCAAAAAAAGCCCGCAACATGCGCGGGCTTGGGGGTTAGACTAATTTTCATCGTGCAAGTAACCTTGCAACTGTAACCAACGAACTGCCAGTGGGAGCCAATGCGCGGCTTGGTCATTGAGATACTTCGTTTTATGTGGCTTCTTCGTCACGTGATTGGCTAATGCCAACCCGTGAATGCCGGAGCCAAATAAATGGTACTCTGTCTCAAGACCTAATTGCATTAGCGTCTGGACGTACATCATCGTATTGATCGGTGGCACTAACTCATCGGTCACCGTCTGCCAGACAAATGCTGGCTTGCTTTGCGCGTTCAACAATTTTTGGGCAGCAAATAGCGTTGGATCAGTCGTAATCTTATCACGCTCAGCCACCGTAGTTGGAAAACCAGCATCCAAATCAATCACTGGATAGCCTAAAATGACTGCGGCATGTTGCCCCACAAATTGATTAAGCTGGTACTTGGCACGCAATGCCGGATCAGTCGCAATCCCGTTATAGTCCGCGACCACATGCCCACCAGCAGAAAAGCCGGCCAAAATGATTCGATCTGGATCAATATGATGTGCGCTGGCTTGCTTTGTGACCCAGTCAATCGTTTGACCAAGCTGTTGCAATGCCCACGGATAAACTTTACTTGTCGCTGTTTCCAACTGATAGTTTAAAACGACCGCATGCATCCCCTCCGCGACAAATCGCATCGCAATGGGTGCTTCCTCACGACCAGAATGATAAGTAAACCCACCACCGGGACAAATAATAATGACCGGATAATCGACCGTTTCCCCAAAATCTGAAACTTGATCTAGCCAATAAGCCGTCACTTTAAATGGATGTTCTTGCGTGACTAATGTTTGTTGTTCTACTTGCATCTTCATAATCCCCCATCTTAACTTAAGTTTGTATATCCCCCGAACTGACCTGCACGATTGTTGTTTACGCTTTCATTATACGGATGAGCACTCCCATCTGTCAATTTTGTTCGAATAAATAATTTAATTTGTTCGGATATTTTTCACAAATTATCTAAATTTTGTTATAATGAGGCTAACAATTAAGCGTATGAAGGTGACAACTATGACGAATAGTAGTTTTGAAACGATTTACCAAGCTTTAAAAGAACGCATTCTAAAAGGGACGTACAGTATCAAAATGCGCCTCCCCATTGAAGATGATTTAATTACTGAATTTGACAGTAGTCGTTATGCCGTTCGCAAGGCAATTAAAAAGTTAGCAGAGGAAGGCCTCGTCTACAGCGTTAAAGGCCGTGGCGTTGTTTTACTGGAACACACCCCACAAACACAACAATTTAATTTAAACTTAGGCGAATTATCTGGCATTCGAACAACCAATCCAGATCGCCCCTTTGATTATGAAACCGATTTAGTCAGTTTTGAGCAAATTATCGTCGATCAGGCGCTCAGCCAACAAACTGCATTTGAAGTCGGCATTCCAGTTTATGCGATTCAACGGGTTCGTTCCATCAACGGGACGCGGGCGGTCATTGATATTAACTATTTCAATGCCCAACTGATTCCCGGAATCACGCCAGCGATTGCCAAGGCCTCGATTTATAATTATATTCAAAAAGAACTTAAGGTTAAGATTGCCGTCGTTAAACGGTTATTACGGGTTGATTCCGTTAAATCCGTTGACACTGATAACCTTGCTTTGGGAATCAACAACTGTGTTGGGAATATGATCAGCATTGCGTTTAATGATTCTGGTCGCCAATTCGAATATACCGAATCTCACTTCATTCCGAATGAACTTGTCTTTACACAACTCATTCGTAACTAAACCTTACCAACTGAAATTAGTCCGGCCGTCAAATGATGGCCGGACTTTTTTGGTGTTCTGGCCTAATTTTGGGCGTTTTTGAAATATTTTGTGATAAATACGTGATATTGTTTCACATCACTATCAATTATATATTCGAATAAATATTGACTATTTAATAGTTTAGTTTATAATGATACTTATAAAAGCTAATGGGGGTTAGCCTTTGTACCGCCGGAATAAAATGCTGACGGTTCTATCGCTCGGTGCCAAAGAATTAGATGTGGTCACTAGGAGTAAACTAAAAATAGTCGTTGAACAGCTAGGTGTTCAGCGACTATTTTTGTCATTAAAACTTAAAGCTGACTGAATTTGCCGCGCCGATTAATTAGGCGTTTTTTTAGACTAAACACCCCTCAGTGTTCACGCCGTAACCGGACGGCACCAACTAATCCGATCATCGTTAAGGCTAATAAGCCCCAAATATCTGTTGGCCGTTGTTCACTGGTCTGCGGTAACTTTGCCGCAGTAGTTGACGGCGATAACGCCACGTTCGTCTGTGAGCCGCGTGGCGATAACCGTGGCTGATTGACCGCTGCTAAATGAACTTGTGAGTGAACCGGATGTGACCGATAAGTCATCGTCACTGGTTTGGCTGACGCGCTAACCGTGCTGCTTGGCCGACTAGTAGACATCGTCGGTGTTGCCGTTGACGTGGCTGCATCGGGTGCATAATAGAAGGCCACCGTCGTTGCCGCATTCGCGTACGCCCCCGTTGCCGAGTCATTGGAGACCAAATGATAGCCAGCAATCGTTGGGGCAGTCACATCATATGGGCTATCAACCGCGCCGGTTAACTCAGTTGCCGGCTGCAAGGCTTTCGTCGTCTGTGCCAAATAATAGTCAACGTCAACAGTCCCCGTCTGAGGCTGATAAGTCACCGTTTGCGTCAAATCAGGACTGTCGGCCGTAACGCTTGTTGCCGGCACTTGTGCGGTGTCAGGTTCGTAATCGGCAATAGTTGGCGCATCCAGCGCGTCAAAGCCACTAGCGCTAACTGGTTGCCAACTCGTGTATTTCGTTTCACCGGTAACGGCATCCCGAATCGCATTTCGTTGAAAGGCCACTTGGCGCGTGACGCTTGGCGCAGCTTGCTGGCCATCCGCATACTTAAAGGCAATGGTTTGCGTGACATTGTGTGTCAACGTCACCCCAGTTGGCAAAGTGTCACCAGGTTTGAGCGTGACTAACTGATGGGTAAATAGTACCCGATAAGATAAAATTGGTGCCGCCGAACGATAAGTCGAGCCATCAGTTGGATAACCATTGCTGACTAATTGATACCCTTTCGCTTCATAACCACTAATCGCCAATGCGGTTGGGTCAGGAATCGTACCCTCATACGGAATTGTTACAGTGGTACTCCCAATATTCTTATTAGTCATCGCATCAAGATAATTGATCACCCGAGTCACTGTCACTGGGGAATACTCATAAGTAATCGTGCCTTTATCAAGTGGCAACGTCCCGCTAGTCGCTAAACTATCAGTGCCAACCTGCTTAAAGACATAATTGCCGATCGTCGGTGGCGTCTCTGTATAACTATCACCCACATCACCGTTAACTTGCTTAGCTGGCACAATCGGTTCGCCGTCAGGATCGAGGTACTCAACCGTAATCCCGCCTGCAACTACCGCGGAAGTTTGCCCAGTTGAGGCCGTTGAGCTAGCTGAAGTGGCCGTACTCGTTGCTGTGGAAGCCGCACTGGTACTAGTTGATCCGGCGGTTGACGCTGTGCTTTTGGCTGTCGATGCAGTACTGGTACTTGTCGAGCTGGCAGTTGACGCTGTGCTCGTAGCTGTTGAAGCCGCACTGGTACTAGTTGATCCGGTGGTTGATGCTGCGCTTGTGGCCGCCGAAGCTACACTAGTACCTGTTGAGGTTGCAGCCGATGTACCTGTTGAAGTCGCGCCATCACTCATCACCATCGAATCGGCTGTTGACGCTGCACTGGTGCTGGTTGAACTAGCTGTTGACGCAACGCTTGTGGCCGTTGAAGCCGCACTTGTACTGGTTGAGCTGGCAGTTGACGCAACGCTTGTGGCTGCTGAAGTTGCACTAGTGCTGGTTGAACTGGCGGTTGACGCCGTACTCGTGGCAGTGGAAGTTGCACCAGTGCTTGTTGAGCTAGCAGTTGAATCTGTACTAGCGGCAGTGGAAGTTGCGCTAGTGCTAGTTGAACCAGCTGTTGATGCCGCGCTTGTAGCTACCGAAGCCGCACTTGTACTGGTTGAACTGGCGGTTGAATCTGTACTAGCGGCAGTGGAAGTTGCGCTAGTGCTAGTTGAATCAGCTGTTGATGCCGTGCTTGTTGCTGCCGAAGCTGCACTAGTACTGGTTGAAGTTGCTGTCAACGTACTCGTTGAAGTAGCGCTGTTGCTCATCACCATTGAACCAGCAGTTGAAGCTGTACTTGTTGCTTCAGAGGCTGTACTCGTTACTGTTGAACTGGCGGTTGAAGCCGCACTTTTTACTTCAGAAGTCGTGCTCGTTGCTGTTGAGGCAGTACCCATGGCCGTCGAAGTTGCACTCGTGCTTGCTGAGCTTGTCGCACTACTATTCGTCGCCATCGAGCTGGCAGTTGACGACGCACTTGTTGCTTCAGAGACCGTACTCGTTACTGTTGAACTTGCTATCGTACTCGTCGCGGCACTAGCGGGCATTGAGCTTTGTGCCGAGCTAGTACTTGTTGTGCTTTCTGAACTTGTGGCAGCTGAAGCTGTTGTCGCCGTCGACTTAGTTGTGGTCGAACTATCAGAAAGTGCAGCTGAGCCAGCTGTCGTGCCGGCAGCACTTGTCGGTGCTACGGCAGTTGTTGGTGTCGTCGCAGCACTTGCGGTGACCGGTTTAACAAGTAAAGCGGCCCCCAACGCACTACTGCCAATCAAAACAACCATTGCCGTACACCATTTCTTGCCGGACTTATACAGCCGGTAATGCGTCCGAACAGTTTCGGATCGCTGTAATTGTTTAAAACGCATCCTAAACACTCCTTTTTTTTCAAAACTGATGCTAATAAAAACACGCTATTGACCTTTACGGTGACGCAAGCCACCAATCAACCCAATTAGTGTTAATCCTAAAATTCCCCAAATTGACCCTGACCGCCGCTCACTAGTTTGTGGTAATTGGTGCTTGCCAGCCTGATCGTGTTGCGCAACCAAACTAGTCACCGATGTTGCTCTAGTGACTAGTGGCTTGATTGTTGGCCGAGCCACTGCCTGTTTGGCAACAGCTTTTGACGTCATTAACTGCTCTGGAACTCGGACATAATCGAAATGAATCATTTCAGTTCCAGCTGGATAATCGCCAGTAATCATTGCTGATTGATTAGCGGCTAACTGATAACCAGCAATGATTGGCGCTGTCGCCGTAAATGGGTGATCAGCATTGCCAGTCAATAACTTAGTTGTTGCTAAAGACTGGTTCGTGCCAGCCAATTGATAATGCACGGCGACTGTACCAGACTTAGGCTGATAAATGACCGTTTCGTTAACATCTGGACTAGCGGCGTTAACTTCAATCGGCGCAATTCGGGCCAAATTAGCGCGATAATTAGCCAACTGCGGAACAGTCACTGCCGCTAACTCGGGCGCCACGGTCGCACGCCAAGGCGAATATTGAATCACGCCAGTCACCTGATCGATAACTGCTGTACGTTCAAAACTAACTTGCTGTTTAATGCTTGGCGCTAAAACTTGGCCAGTCGCCGTTTTGAAGCTAATTGTCTGTGCAATTACCCGCGTCAATGAGACGTTAGCCGGCAATTTTGCAGTTGGCTGTAGTGTCACCAGTCGATGGGCTAATTTCACTGTGTAAGTCCTAGTCAACGCCGGTGTGGCAAATGGTGACGTTGTAGCCGGAAAATCGTTACTTACCAAGTCATAGCCAGCTGTCTGATAATGTTTAATTGCGACCAACGTCGGGTCACTCACCGTACTCTGGTAATTTCCGGTTATCGTTGCACTCGCCAAAACCCGTTGTGTCGTGGTATCTAAATAAGTAATGGTTCGTTGCAAGCTGATTGGTGCATATTGATAAATAATTTCACCGGCTTTCAACGGCAATGTGCCACTAGCTGCCAAACTAGTTGACGCCAATTGTCGATAGACATAATTTTTCACTGCAATTGGTGTGCTTGAATAAATATCCCCCACTTGCCCTGTTAACGTCGTACTTGGCGCAATTTCTTGACCAGCTGGATCAACATAGTTCACCGTCAGCCCGCCTGCTGAAACAGGAACTTTCGCAAAATTAAATGTGAGATATTGCGGATCTTGGGTGTAGGTTCCCGTGGGTGAACTACTGGTTGCTGGCAAAAAGCGGTAATTTGCTAATTGCGTCAACTTTGTAAAATCGTAAGTGGATCCAATCGTTGTACCAGGATTAATGGTATAGGGCTGAATGACTTGCTTCGTTGTCGGATTAATATAACGAATATAAACTTGAGGTGCCGCTTGCCAATTTGCCAGCTGATAAATCATGCTGTCATATCTTAACGTAATATTATTCGGATATTTGGCCTGAATAAAGTCCGCACGATTGCCGTTAAAATTGACCAATCCATGAAACCCATAAGTGAACCAGTCAGCATTAGGCACCGCTTGGTAGGCGGTTGGAATTTCAAAACGGCCATCCGCCAATTTGGTTAATGGTGTCTGACTCGGTCCAGCCGGTGCTGGATTGGTACCATTCCAAGTCACTTCATATTTACTCGTCAGTGACTCTCCCTGAAGCCCAATGATTGGCATTGGCGCAAATACTGCTGGTTGACCAGTAACCAAATTGACAGGTTGTGCGACATTGACGCGTTGACCAACCGCCACAATGTAGGCCATTTTGGTAAATCCACTTAACGGTGAAAAGTCGGTGAGCGACCCTTCGTTAAAATTAAAGGACTTATTCATGTCGTTCTCATCAATCGCCGTCAACCATGGCCCCAATTCCGCCAATTGTGCATTGGTTAAGCCCTCAGCATTCTTCTGATAATCAGAATTATCGGCAATAATGGAACTAATCAATTGGATCTCATTAATCTGACTTGGATCGGTCTTTAACAATGGCGCCAGATTAACCGCTGCCATATTTTGTATCATTATGCCAATTTCCGAAAAGTGAACTGGAATTAAGGGAGTCAAATCAATGTCTGGGCTCAAATACTTGGTGACTAACTGAACGGTGGTTTTAGCTGGCAAATATTGCAAATACTGCATCCCGCTTAAACTACCGGTAACGGTCAAAATGTTATTATCAGTCCCAATACTGAGTACCGGTTGCTGATAATTTCGTAACTCGCCCACGGTAATTGGTCCAGTAGTCCCCAGTGCCGTTTGTACTGCGCTGGCAATCCCCGCATCGCCAAACGTCACAATCGTCGTATCTGGTACCACGTTTGAACTAGTTGAGTCAGTCGAAGTCGTTGCCGCACTGCTGACCAGCGTACCGCCACTTGAAACAGCGCTAGCACTAGTCTGCTGGCTTGTATTGTTGCTAGTCAAGCTAACAGCCGAACTCGCAGTTGACACTGGTGTTGAACTCATCGCCAGACTAGTTGCTGCAGTTGAGGCTGGCATGGTACTGTTAGTCAAATCCGGTACAGAACTCGCGGATGTCGTCGCCGCACTGGCCGCCGTTGAGGTCGCGCTAACTGCACTGGACACAGCTACGCTCGTTGCTACGGCCGAAGCGGGCATACTAGCTGACTCAGCCGATGCCGCCCCAATACTCGTGGTTGCGGTGGTTGTGGTACTTGCAGTCGTTGTTAGTGCTGGCGTTGTGGCGGCGTTCGCAGTTATCGGCTGAACTAATAGTGCCGCTCCTAAGCAACTCCCACCAACTAAAGTAACTAAGGCTGCACACCAGTTTTTACCGGATTTATATAACCGATAATGGGTCTGTACTGGATGCATTTGTTGTAATTGTTTTAATCGCATCTTAAAACCCGTCCTTTTTTCTAACCTGAAAAACGCCGCCAAGCAGCTTTCGGTAGTTACTTGTCGGCGACTTTACTCAACTAAAACTCATTAAAACCACCAGAATGGCCGCCAAAAACTACGCCTTTGAAACGTATAATGTGGCCGACTAGTCGTCTTAGCAATCACGTGATGTGTCGCCTGTTTTGGTGTAAAGAACTGTACAATTGGTCGGAAGAACCAATTGATAATCTGCTGGAAGAATGACAACACGCGTCGAACGAATTTTACAATTTTAATCACAACTCGATGCACCGTTACTGGGTTAGTCGCCGCACTGCCAGCCGTTGAAGTTGCGGTTGACGCAGATGAGGTCGCAGCACTCGTTGATGCTGAGGTTACTGTGCTCGTTGCCGCACTAGTTGCCGTTGATGTTGGGGCCGTCGAAGCTGTAGTGCTCGTTGCAGTGCTTGTTGGCGCGGCTGAAGCCGATGATGTCGCAGCACTGGTTGCCGTGCTTTTGGCTGCACTAGTTGCCGTTGAGGCAGCAGTCGAAGCTGCCGATGTCGCCGTGCTTGTTGCGGCTGAAGTTGCAGTACTTTTTGCGACACTAGTTGACGATGACGATGCAGCCGATGATGTCACGGTACTTGTTGTCGCAGAAGTTGCCGTTGAGACTGGCGCAGTCGATGCTGTGGCGCTCGTCACTGTGCTGGTTGGCGCGGTTGAGGCAGATGATGTCGCAGCACTTGTTGCCGTAGAAGTTGCAGTACTTTTTGCTACGGTTGAGGTCGCTGCAGTTGTACTCGTTGCTGTAGACGTTGGTGCGGTTGAGGCGGCTGAAGCTGCAGTGCTTGTTACCGCTGACGTTGCTGTACTTTTTGGCGCACTAGTTGCCGTCGATGTTGGCGCGGTTGAGGCAGTCGAAGCTGTGACGCTTGTCGCCGTGCTGGTTGGCGCGGTTGAGGCGGTCGAAGCCGATGATGTCGCAACACTTGTTGCCGCAGAAGTTCCCGTTTTTGCGGCACTAGTTGCCGTTGAGACTGGCGCAGTCGATGCTGTAGCACTCGTCACCATACTGGTTGACGCGGTTGAGGCGGCCGAAGCCGACGATGTCGCAGCACTGGTTGCGCTTGAGGTTGCAGTACTTTTTGCGGCACTAGTTACCGTTGAGCTTGCTGTTGACGTCGGTGCAGTTGAAGCTGGTGCGGTCGATGCAGCCGATGATGATGACGTCGTAGCACTTGTTGCACTCAAGGTTGCAGTATTTTTTGCGGCACTAGTTGCCGTTGAGCTTGCTGTTGACGTCGGTGCAGTTGAAGCTGGCGCGGTCGATGCAGCCGAAGCTAATGATGTCGCAGCACTGGTTGCCGTTGAGGCTGCAGTACTTTTTGCTACACTAGTTGTCGTTGAAGTTGGTGTCGTTGATGCAATAGCACTAGTTGTCGTTGACTTTGGTGCCGTTGATGTGATTGCCGCGACACTTGTCGCTGTAGATGCAGGTGCTGTTAAGCCAGTTGCAGGCGTACTTGACCCAGTCGCTGTGCTGGCTGGCGCAGAAGTCGTCACTGCCGAAATCACGGTTCCAGCATCACTTGTAACGGTTGCTGCTGGTGCTGCACTAGTCGTCGCCGTGCCAAGAATTACTGAATCAGCATGTGCCGACGACGTGCTGACAGGTGCCACCAAAGGATCAGTTGTCCCGGCAGCGCTCGCCGCATTAGCCGGATTTGCCAAGGATTGACTGCCAATTAAAAGACCACCGAAAGCTAATACTAGTGATACAAGCCATCTCTTACCACTTTTATACAGTTTATAATGACTGTGACTGTTCTGAGATTTTTGAAGCTGTTTCAATCGCATATGCAAGGTGCCCCTTTCTTAATCCTGCAATTTGAAATTGCACCTTAGGTTTAACACCTGACTTTTTTAACCACAATTCACATTCTCAGCACATCGCCGATTTTTCCGGCTAACTGTCCCAAATTCCGTTAGTAAATTTTACTTAGTATTTGCTCGTTTCCATCAATCTTTTTATGATGCCCAGCAATATCGCTGGCATAAAATCGGTCTTATTTAGGGATTTTTGATAATTTAGCTAATAAAAAAACCCAGCACTGCTCTCACTTTTTGCCAGTATTTTCAATCAAATAAACCGACGATTGGTTTAGATTATTCGGATACTTTACTTAACCGGCTCACGCTAAACTGATTTAATAAGTTTGACGATCGAACTTATTTCGCTTTTCATCAGATAAATCAAAAAATCAGCCTAATAATACTTGCCGATCGTTCTAATCGTCACTATACTAATAATCGTAAAGGTGGTACATTGTAACGACTATCTATTAAGAACGAGTCTCGTTTAAGTATCATGGGGGTCAAGGAGTCACTTTACATGGGGGCTAAAAAAGCGATTGGTCAATGATTAAGACCAATCGCTTTTTACGGTTTAATTTAATTTTGGTGTTTCCGTCGACGACTCCCCAAGCCGAAGAGTGCTAAGTTACCGGCCAAGACCAAGCCTAGTAGACTAGCAACTGACTGGGATTGCTCACCCGTTTGTGGCAAGCTTTGACCTTCAGCTACTTTTAAGGCGGCCTCAACGCGTGCTTTCAATGCTTCTAATTGCTTAACTAAGGCTGTATTGCCTTCAGCTTGTGCTTTTTCGATTGCACGATCAATCTCAGCCAACAAGGTTTGATCGTCCTCAATTTGTTCACTCGCTGGTTCATCCAAGGTTTCCTCGAAGTCAGCTTCTAGTTCTTCCTCACTAGTTTCATCAACATCGGGTTCGCCAACATTAGGTTCTTCAACGCCATCCTCGTCGTCTTCCTCGTCAATTGACGGCAATTCAGCGTCAATACCAGGTTTTCCGGGCGTTTCGACAGCTGGTAATTCGACATCAATGATTGGTGCCACCGGCTTATCCAAATCTTCCTCATCTGGTTCAGGCGTTTCGGGATCTTTTTCATTATCAACGTTATCTTGTAAATCCCAACGATGGGTTTCACCTTTAACGTTCACCTTATCAGCAATAATATTGCCATCTAAATTGTGGTTAGCGGTGACTTCAGCTGCGGGTGCTAGGACACTGCCTTGGAAAACGGCATTAAAGTCAACATTACCAGTGACTAATTTGTCAGCTGCAGTCGAATCATAGAAATTCCAGAGCAGATGATTATCACCGAAGTATTCAGTTTCATGACTATTCCGTTCAGAACCATCATCATAAATAATCTTAATCGCTGAATTAACATCGTAATCGGTTGCGCCTTCAGTATCAACATTGATGATAATCGTATTCCCATCTTTATCTGATGACAATCCTTTAATCGTCAATGGCGTATTGCCGGCCAAAACATCGGCAGACAAGTTAATCACAATTCGGCCATTTTCGTCCGGCTGCATGTCGCTAACATCAATGACCCGATTGTTCATATCTGGAAAATCACTAGCCGTATAGCTCGCAACTGGTTTTTGCTCACTTAAACTAGCACTGAGTTGTTCTAGCTTGGCAAATTCTTTATCAAAGTCAATGTAGACATTACCATTCTTATCTTGATAAACTTCCTCTGCTAATAAATGGTCAATATCGATACCATTAACTTTAGGCCGATTAGGATTGCTAACATCAATTTCAACGTTCTCACCAAAAATTACTTTGTTAATCCGCGTATCACCGGCCGAAACAAATGAACTGCTAGCGATATTGGTCACATTTTGAATATACGAAATATCTTTATCTAACAATTCTTCAATAATATTGGTCCCAAAGTTAACGTTACCAATTAGGTTACCCACAGCGACGTTCCCATTCGTATGCGTGCCAAGATCGGCTTCACGTGCAAAAATATGGAATTGGGATGAAATGCCGAGCAAATTATGTAAGTCAGGGTAATCATCTTCAACGTAACCACCATCTTTAACCGCTTCATTGGCCGTGGCCGTCACCGCAGTATTGGCTGAATCTAATGATAGCGCTTCGGGCACAACTTTTTGACTAGCAGCACCGGCATCGGTCGATTCATTAGTCGTGGCTGCAGGTTGTGGCGTTGTCTTATCATTGGCAGGCGTATCAGCTTTAGCTGCCGAGTCAGCGGTCAATTGTGCTTCACCGCTAGCTGGTTGATTATTAGGCTGTTCAGTAGTCCCCGACCCGTTATTCTGATCACTAGTTGGCGCTGGCGTGGTAGTCGGCGCCTTGACGTTCTCCCCTGAGCCTTGAGTGTCCCCCGTCTGTGCTTGTGTTCCTTGAGTTGACGACTTCGCTTGTGATCCAGCAGGCAAAACCGGTGTCTGACTAGTTAAATCATCACCGGTGGCCGTCTGCTCACTGGCACTAGTTCCCGTAGCCGGTGCGGGGGCAGCGTCATCCGCCCGAGCGACAACTGCGGAACTCCCCAAAGTTAACAATACGGCACAAGCAAAGGCCCAGCGACGGCCAATCTTGTACATCTTAAAATTCGTTTGTTTACTTTCCATAATATCCCCCTAAAAATTTAGTTATTTCTTAAAATTGCTTTAATTCACTTCTATTTTCACGCTTTTGATGTTAATAATCAACACTCATTAATGAATTTATTTGTATTAAATAATAAATTTGAAAGGGGCTAAAAACGTTGCTGTTTCAATAATTCAAGCCTTTTACTAATTAGACTACTTGACCGCAAATAACTTGATTATGATCAATTACTAATATTGACCATAATTCAAGTTTCAACTGTATTTCATTAGGCAACAAAATAAGCATTCATCCTAATTCTCACTAATTAAGCAGCTTTAGTTGATTTTTATCACGAAACGCGCTATTGTTTTAAAAGTAGTTAGCTAGCTAATCATTTTTAGAAAGGATTGACGCCATGGTTGAATTTAAGTTTAACGATCGTCCCAATGACGGTCGACTCAATCAGACCATCAGCGAGTATGCAGATGTTGATCTGGATGCCGTTAAATTATTTTTAGATCTCCAATGGACCTATCGAGAGATGCAAAAAGCTTACGATGCAACCTTGGCTGAATACGGGCTTACCGAAACGCGTTTTATTATTTTGATGTTCCTGCTGCGTGCTGATGATCACAGCCTAACGCCGGCAGTCATTGCGGATAAACTTGGTGCCACGCGTGCGACTGTCAGCAAAATTTTGAAGCGCCTGACGGCTAATGACTGGGTAATTAAAACCAATTCCGTTCAAGACAAACGCTCCGTGCTGATCCAGTTAGCCCCCGCTGGGGAACAAGTCCTGACCGCTTTCTTACCGCATAACTTTTCGGCGGTTAAAACGATTATGGCGCCGCTATCCGCAACTGAAATCGTGACTCTTTCTAACTTATTGCACAAAATCAATATTGGTACTAAAAAACTTAACTCAGAAAAGAGCAACTAATCATGGAAAATACTAAAATCGACTTTTTAAAAACTTATCTAAGCTTTTATATTGATCACAACACTGTCTTGGCTGGACAACAACAACCAGATTCTGACTATGTCATCTTGGACGTCCGCAACGCCCCGGCGGCAATTAAAAAGGATCAAATTAAAGGTGCCATCGCCATGCCAGCCAAAGACTTACCCCAACGTTTAGGTGAACTCGATGCAACTAAAACTTATGTCGTCTACGATTGGACTGCCGGAACTACCCTCGGTAAAGTCGCTCTGTTAGCCTTATTAGGCGCCGGTTTTAAAGCTTATGAATTATCTTGTGCCCTCGAAGGTTGGAAAGGCATGCATTTGCCAATCGAATCCCTATAATTCTCGACCATACTAAAACAAGCCCCACGGAAAGTTACGCTTCCGTGGGGCTTGTTTGCAATATTTTTTTAACGCCGTCGATTCTTAGCTTTCGCCTGACGGACCACTTGCTTCATGCTATTTTTACTGCCAAACATCCGATTAATTTTTTCGTGCTCCCGCTCACGGGCGTTTAACCCATCATAAGCCAATTCCCGCTGAAGCTTGCGATAACTCTCCAAGCGGTCGGCAGCCAATTTTCCAGATTGCAACGCCGCCTGAACTGCACAACCGGGTTCGCCCTGGTGTGTGCAATTGCTAAACTTGCATTGCGTCGCTAATTCGGCAATATCTGCAAAGGTGCGGTCGACATCACCGGTATAGAGTTGTAGTTCCCGCATGCCCGGTGTATCAATGACTAGCCCACCTTGTGGTAACAATAATAATTGTCGTGAGGTGGTGGCGTGGCGACCTTTATCATCGTCTGCGCGAATTGTTTTCGTCGCGAGGACGTCGCTCCCCATCAGCCGATTGATCAAAGTTGATTTACCAACACCCGATGAGCCAACAAAGGCCACAGTCTTGCCGGTTGTCACGTATTGCGCCACGTCATCATACCCAGCACCGGTTTTAGCCGAGCAGGTGATGATAGTGACGCCTAAACTAACAGTTGCCAATGCCGCAAGTTTGGCCGGCAAGTCTTCACATAAATCAGCCTTGGTTAACACAATCACTGGCATGGCGTTGCTATCCCAAGCCATGGTCAAATAGCGCTCAATACGCCGCACATTGAAGTCAGCGTTCAGTGACATACAAATGAAAATGGTATCAATGTTGGCAGCAATCAGCTGGCCATCACTACGATTACCGACTGTTTCACGGGCTAAAACACTCTGCCGTGGTAAAACTTGGTTAATCACCGCATTATCAGTCGTCATCGTCACCATGACCCAGTCACCAACCGCTGGGAAACGCGTTGACTCAATATTTTCATACATGAATTTACCGGACAACGTTGCCGCTTGTTCGCCGTTAGTTGTCATAATTTGATATAAGTTGCGATGTTGCGCAGTGATTCGCGCAAGTTGTTGATTGTTAAAAGTGCTTGCTGCTTGTTTAAAATTGGGCGTTAACCCGTAATCTGCTAAATTAATTGTCAATTTAATTAAATCCCTTCGTGAGTCGATCCGTCAGCTGGTGAACAAAAAAGCGTCCAGCACCACGGCTGCACGCGAAACAAACTGGGACGATTGCCCTAGTCGTGCGTTCAACCAGCATTTGAGTACACTAAATAAAACTGAATGATTCCAGTTATTTTTAGGTCTAAAATATGATGATTATTGAACGGCCGACATAGGCGACTCCTCTAAGATTTAATAACTTCAAACTAACATGTGTGTGCGGGGCTGTCAACTGTTAAGGTTTTGACTAAAACGCCAAAAAAGTGCCAGCCGCAACAGCGACTGACACCAACTAACTAATCTTCAAACAAACTACTTTCACTCAACTGTTTAAACCACGCCGCCGACTTCTTCAGTGTCTTCTCCTGCGTATGAATATCATCACGAATCAACCCATACCGATTGTGGTAAGCATGATTCCAGGACCAGCAGTCAATCGCCGTCCAGACAAAATACCCGATACAGTTCGAACCAGCGTCAATTCCTTGCTTCAACGCTTGCAAGTGAGCCTTCATGAAATCAATCCGGTAGTCATCTTGCACGATCCCATCTGCATCCATGAAACGTTCTTCACCGGCTACGCCCATCCCGTTCTCGGAAATAAACCACGGAATGTTGCCATAGTTTTCACGCATGTTATTGGCAATATCGGTCATTGCTTCAGGGTAAATTTCCCAACCACGATCGACATTCATAATCCGACCAGGCATCTGATATTCCTTGAAATAAATATCCGGCATCCACGGCTGCAAGCTTTTTGGCGAAATATCCGGTCGTTGCACGCGCAATGGCTGATAATAGTTCACGCCGAGATAATCAACGGTATTTTCAGCAATCAATGCAAGCTCTTCTGAGGTCGCATCCCATAACACGCCATCTGCCGTTAACCTTGCCACCAGTTTTGCTGGAAAATGCCCCAGAACGGCTGGCTGTAAATACATTTCATTCGACCAGGCCTCGGCAAAATCCGCAGCCGCCACATCGGCAGGATCATCGGTCGCTGGATAGGCTGGGGTAAGATTTAAAATAATCCCAATCTTTTTTTCTGGTTGTGGACAAACGTCTCTAAACTTGGCAATCACTTTCGCTGATGCCAGATTCATATTGTAGGCGACTTGTACTGCCTTGGGACCATCCACAATCTGTGGATAATGCCAGCCATACAAATATTGGCCGTCAACGACAACTTTAGGTTCATTAAAGGTGAACCAATTATCAACGCGATCGCCGAACAACTTGAAACATTGGCCCGCAAATTTTACAAAGAGGTCAACCACGTGCTTCGAGGTCCAACCGCCGTAACGATCATACAGCTCAACTGGCAAATCAAAGTGATGCAAGTTGATATACGGCGTTATATGGTGTGCGAGCATCGCATCAATCACATGATTATAATAAGCCACGCCATCCGCATTCAAACTCGCCGTCTCAAAGTCATCGATCAGGCGTGTCCATTGAATCGAGGTCCGCAAGGCTTTGATCCCAGCTTGCGACATCAGCGCCAAATCGGCGTCATAATCATGATAAAAATCCGAAGCGGTATCTGGACCCACGCCATTGTCAAATGCAGTCGGTTCGGTTTCAAACCAATAATCGAACACATTTTGATGTTGCTTATGGAAATTACCTTCTGTTTGAGGACCGGATGTCGCGGCTCCCCAGATAAAATCTTTGGAAAAAGTTGTCATAGCACCCTCCATTTGGTTGAACTGACCTAAACTAGCTCAGGATAAGTTTGCGAAAAATCAACTGCTGCGCCACGTAAATTAGCTTCATCCGTATAAACACAAGAGACAATTACCGGCTTGATTGACGCAATCTTGACTTGTTGCCGAATCTTGTCAATTTCTGCCTCGATTCCTGGAATGAGCGCCGGATTATTAGAAACCCCACCACCAATGACGATCTTTTCAGGATCAAAACTGTATTGAATATTATAAATCGCGGTCGCTAAGGTCCGATAAATTGTCTGCACCTCTCGAGCTGCGGTAACTTCACCAGCTGCCGCCAATTCGAATAACCGTTTACCGTCGATTGGTGCCGCCTCTGGATTAGCTGCCTGATAACGACGCAAGGCATTCGGCACAGTTCCTAACTCACTCACGGTGTTAGTAGCTGTTGCCATGATGTAGCCGAACTCACCACCAAATAAGTGGGCGCCATGCCAGATGCGATGATTAACGATCAACGCGCCACCAACACCAGTCCCGACGACGAGAAAGGCCAAACTATCCGTGCCAATCCCCGCCCCACTGTCTAATTCCGCTAATGCGGCACAATTTGCATCATTTTCCATGCTGACTGGTAGCCCAAACTTTTCCGCTAACGCCTGTTGAATTTCAAAATGATGAATGTATGGCACGGCACTCGCGCCACCAACAATCCCGGTCCGCTTATCGACCGCCCCCGGTGAACTGATGCCGACGCCGACAATGGGTGCTTTCGTCTTCATCGTTTCAACTTCTGTTGTTAACAAGTCAAAAAATTCCGCCAACGTTTTCGGTGTGGCAACTGCGTGATGTGCTTGCAAATTTTGGCCGTCCCAAATCGCAAACTTAATCGTTGTCCCACCAATATCCACTAATCCTAAAGGTTGCATTGCTCATTCCTCCATGCTGTTCTCTTTAAGCAGTACCACTCACTGACACCGCTTTCTTAATTGAAATTGTATCATTAATTCAGACGTAATTTACCCCTTTCAACCTAAAAGAAATTACCTAACCAAATTCATCACGCGACTGTGATTAGTTTCAGTCAGTTTCCAAGGTGAAAATAATTTGCGAGTAGCCAAATAAAAAATCGCTCAAACTTTCTCAAGTTGTGATAGCTATCGTACTTTTGACGCTTTCACTGAAGGTTGAAAGAACAAAAGGACTCGTAAATATTGTCATATAGACAACAGGCACTGCCAAATTAGTGGTGATCCTGCTCCGACATGCAAAATCGCTGTGTTATATGGGATAGCCGCAGCCATAGTACGGTCTGCGACTTCGATTTAAAGCCGATAATCCACGTCTTTGGATCGCCCTGTAAGATTAGGCGGTCAAAACCCACTGACCAATCTTACCGACACAGCACAACAATTCTGCCTGCTTCCGCTAAAACTAGCCTAAAATAATTAAATTAGCTGGAAGTCACCGCTGATAGTATCGGTCGTGAGGGTGGTGTTGGGTCGGCATGTTTCTTGCCGACGTTACACCGCGGACTGTCCGGGACACTTGCGATTTGTGCGAGGGTCGAGACGTTAGACGTTCCTCAGGCTTGACCCGGTCCCACGGCCGAATGCTATCAGTGGCGACTGGAAGCGGTCATGTCAACTAATCTTCATGCCTTAATCATTGACATGGCAGTAGTTACTAGCGATTTTGACCTTTAAACCTTCACTCATAACCAAAAGGACACCCCAACGGATGCCCTTTCGCGAATAATCATACAAATTAGGTCAGCAACCCTAATTGGCAGCCAAGGCCGCTTGTAATTCCGTGTCACAAGCTAACGCTAAACTCATCTTGAACTGCCCATCAATCGTGATGCCCTTGGGAAAGCGCACTTCGCCTCCCAGATAATAGCCCTTTGATGGCTGAGCACCATCCACGGCGACATGCACTTTACTTTCCTCATCAATTTGAACATCAAAATGATGTCCATCTTGATCATAAGTTGCTACTGGTTTTAATGCCATCGTATTCCCTTCTTACTTAGATTTCATTAACTTTTCGGCGGCACTCAAGACACCAGCACCATTCATCATGCCGTAGTCTTGCATGTTGATAATCGCCATTGGAATGCCCGCCTGATCCGCTTGTTTTTGCATATCAGCTTTCATGTAGGCAATTTGTGGGCCGAGCATCAAGACATCGGGCTTTGCCGCTGAGGTCAGTTGGTTCGGCACATCGGAAGCCGCCGTAGCAAAGATTTTGTAATCGACCCCCGTCTTTTTTGCGGCGGCCTGCATTTTTGACACTAATAGTGACGTTGACATTCCGGCAGAACATGCCAACATAATTGTTTTGGTTTCCATGATTAAAATTCCTTTCTCAATTCAGTTTATTGCGCGTCGGCCGTTTCACCAGCAGCTTCGGCGGCTTCTTTAGCATTTTCTTGTTTTAATAAGTAAGCATCATACTTCTTGGCAAATGGGAAATAGATCCCAGTTGAAATCAGCAATGTGCAAGCTTGCCAAATCGCCATCTTCCAGCCACCGATTAAGAATCCTGAGATAATCGCGGGTGTCGTCCATGGTGCGGCAACCCCATTTAACGGTGGCACAATGCCAAAGTAAATAACCAAGTAGGTTGAAATCGCGATAACTACTGGTGTCAAGAAGAATGGAATGGCCAACAATGGGTTCATAACTAATGGCAATCCAAACAAGAATGGTTCATTAATATTGAAGATCGCAGGAACTAATTCAATTTTTCCTAACGTCTTAACTTGCGCTGATTTTGCCGCAAAGAGAGCAAACACCACCAGGCCAATCGTAATCCCAGAACCAGTCAAGTTGATAAAGTTGTTATAAAATTCGTTGGTTACAATGTGCGCGCCATTTGCTAACGATAATCTACCAGCATGGTATAACGCAGCGTTGGCCGCCGTGTTTGGCATTAAGAAGACCCCGGCAATGGTCCCGACGATTAAGCCACCATGGACCCCAAAGAACCAGAAGAAGGAAACGGCGAACCCAATAACGATTGCGCCACCTAATGAATCTGATAAGCCTTGCATTGGTAATTCCAATAAGTTATAAACATATTGCAATAAATCAGTATTAAAGTGTTTGAAAATTGCGAAGACAAACATTGCGACGGTAATAATAATCCCAGCAGGAATCATCGCAGTAAATTGCTTAGCCACACTGGCTGGCACTTGTTCAGGCAAGGTGATCTTCCAGCCTTTACGAATCATGGCAGAATATGACCAACCAACTAAGAGCCCAACAATGATGGCGCCAACCATCCCTTGACCACCAAGCCAAGTGATGTTGAAGACCCCAGTGACTGGTGACGTGACAAATGCTTGTAGCGCTGATGGTAATTTGTCGATATTAGCAGTGACCGCTTTACCCGTCATCGCAATATTACCAGCACTATTCGTTAGTCCGGAACTCATAATCCCTTTTAAGGGGTTATCAATTTGCATCATTTGAATTAGTAAGAAGGTTGCTAATGACGTCAATCCGGCTGGTAAAGCTTCATAGCCTTCATTGCGAACATACACATAGGCCATCCCAATGACCGCCCAAATTGATAAGACTCCGAAAGTTGCCGTATAGGCTTGCGTAAAGAACGCTGACCAACCGGTAGCCGTTAACCAAGCCGCGACTGCTGGAATTGGAATATTTGATAAAATTAAGAAAACCGACCCAATAATGATAAATGGCAGTGAATAAATCATCCCATCTTGTAAGGCTTTAATTGCTTTTGTGTTCACGAACTTCATAATTGGTGGCATCAGCTTGTTATTAACGAACTCGCTAAAACCATGTTGCTTCGTATTTTCCATTACAATTCATCTCCATTTTTAGCTAAAACGGCCTTAAGCCAGTAAAACGATTGCTTAGGGACGCGTCGCAAATCCTTCAAGTCATGATTACTCCGATTAACGTAAACCACCCCATAACGCTTTTCGACATCCGCATGCGAACTTGGAATATCGATCAATCCCCAGCCAAGGTACCCTAACACCTTGGCGCCATCAATAAACATCGCATCCTTCATCGCTTTAATGTGATCCGCATGATACTTAATTCGTAAATCATCTTGAATCGGATGCTCACCATCCCACTGTTCACGACAACCAATCCCATTTTCAATGGGGAAAACTGGAACTTGATACCGATTATATAAATCAGTAATCAACCGCCGAAAACCAATCGAATCAATGCCCCAACCCCATTCACTCGTTGCTAAGTAGCGGTTGGCTTCACCACCATAATTTAAATAGTCATTCGGGGCGGCGTTGGCTGGCAACTTGTCGGCATTGATCGTCAGCGTTTGATAATAGCTAAATGCTAAGAAATCCGCATGCATCTGGGCCAAAATTTCATCATCGCCAGCTTGGTGATCATAGTCAATGCCGTGTTGCGCGACATAAGTTAAGACTTGATGATCGTAATGACCTTGCACAAAAGCTTCATTCAAATTTTGATATAAAAATTGATCAAGCTGTTGCGCTGCTAACACATCATTCGGTTTGGACGTCGCCGGATAAACGGGCGTCGCCGCCACCATGCCACCAATTTTCAGCTGTGCATAATTAGCATGAACATAAGCGTCTAATTGCGCATGCGCCAGCATTGTGTGATGAAAAATCGTGTACAGATCATTCAACGACTTTTCGCCGGTCTCATAACCTGAAATATTAAAAACTTCATCCGTAAAATATAAATTATGTTCGTTAAACGTAATCCAATAAGGCACCCGATCCGCAAAATGATCAATGACTAATTTGCCAAACCGAACAAATGCCTCAACGGTGTGACGCGACATGAAGCCGTTTTCATTTTGAGCAAGCGCCAACGGCATATCAAAGTGATACAAACAAATCATCGGTGTAATGCCCCGTTTGAGCATCGCATCAACCAGTCGATCGTAAAATGCTAACCCTTGCGCATTGACTGCGCCATCACCGTCCGGAATGACCCGCGACCATGAAACCTGAATGCGATACATATTCATGTGCATGGCCTGCATCAGATCTAAATCCTCGTCATAGCGGTGATACTCATCAATTGCGTCATGCCAATCCGAACTGGTCGCCGTTGCCGGGCGGACATCATAAACGGATGGCCCTTTACCATCAATATTCCACGCACCTTCAGTTTGCATGCTAGAAACTGAATTTCCCCAAAAGAATGTTTGGGGCATTTTTCGTGTTGCTGCCATTGTGACCTCCATCAACAAGTTTTAGAAAACGTTTTCTCAATTAGTAAGTTTAAGCTTTTTATTTTTAAAAACAAGTCTTTTTGTTAAAAAACATATCTTTTGTGTAAATCTGGTGATTACTTTCGCATATGTTATACTTTTAGAGAAGTGACAGCACAACCGTTAGCCTAACGCTGACCTAACTGAATTTAACGAATGAATGTGAAGAAGCCTATGACGAAAAAAAAATATCAACAAGTGGCTGATACGATTAAGCAACGCATTTTCACGCACGCTTATCCGCCGAAAATGTTATTACCGAAACAAAGTGAATTTGCTGAAGAGTTTGGTGTCAGCAAAATTACCATCAAAAAAGCCCTCGACGGGATTGCCCGCGAAGGCTTAATTTACAAAAAATCGGGACTAGGAACTTATGTCTTAGGTAACACACTAATCAATAGTCGACAAGATGCTCCTGCCAACGCCTTTGACGGTCTATATAATCAACAGGGCGCCAACCACGTCACCAGTAAAGTGATTAAGTTCAAGATCGAATTTCCGACTGAGGCTATTCAAGCCAAACTAGGCATTGAAGCCAATGAACCAGTCTATGATATCTTACGATTACGACTATTGGATGATCAGCCTTTCATTTTAGAACACACCTATATGCCGATTAAACTCGTACCTGATTTATCGACTGAAATTCTCGAAAAATCAATTTATGATTATATTCATCGCATCTTAAAGCTCCAATTCGGTGGCGCGTATCGTAAAATTCATGCTAATTTACCGGATGCCGATGATGTGAAATACTTGCAGGCTGGCGAAAACACGCCAATTTTGGAAGTTGAACAAATTGTCTGGTTGACGAATGGTAAGAATATCGAATACTCAACTAGTCGTAATCTTTATGACGCCCGTTCCTATACCGTTGTTGATTTGAACGACCTTTAGACGCCGTAGTTATTAGCTTTTCGAGTTTGAACAAGCCAGGTTTCTCCGCGACTACTGGTAATTCGGTAAAATTGCAATCAACTCTCATTAGCGTCCAGCCGCCCGATGGCTGGGCGCTTTCTGTACACTAACTATCAAATGAACTAAAGGTTGAAAGATCAAAATTCCTAATCATTGCCGCCATGTCAATGATTAGGTCATGAAGACTAGTTGCCATGACCGCTTCCAGCTAATTTAACTGTTTTTAGGTTAGGTTTAGTGGAAGCAGGCAGAAATCGTTGTGCTGTGTCGGTAAGATTGGCCGGCGGGTCTTGGCCGCCTAATCTTACAGGTCGATTTAAAGACGTGGGTTATCGGCTTTGAATCGAAGTCGCAGACCGCACTATGGCTGCGACTGTCCCACCATAGCACAGCAATTTCTGCCTGCTGAAGCGGAATTACCACTAATTTGGATCTGAAGTTTACAAAGCAACCAAAATTATAAGTGACGCGTTTGAGCACTTTGAGTTTGTTAGTCGTTTCTTCTAGCGGATTCGGGTTCGATTAAAGCCAACAATGACGGTATTAACGATATGAAAACGATCAATCACAAGGTGAAAATAATTTGCGAGTAGCCAAATAAAAAAACTGGCTAGCACCGACTTTCAGCATTGCAAGTCATGACTAACCAGTTTATCTTATTCTTTGTCTTCAACTGCTGAAGGTTCATCTTGTTTAGCAGTAGCTTGTTGCATCTTACCTAACACCCCGCGAGCGATTGGGCCTACGATGATGAGCTGTAATGGTAGCGCAACAATCAAGTTAAAAATCCAAGTATGACCATAGGTGGCTAAAACGTGTGCCCCGGCCAACTTACCTTCCACCGCAATCCCAAATAGGGACATGCAAGTTACCATGCCAAGCACCATTAAAACTGAGATGGTAATCCCAATTAAAACCATGTTTTTCCGCATGTAATCATTAATGATATATTTGAAAGCTAATCCTTTTGCAATTGGCCCAACGACCAACAGATCTAAAATGATTGCTACAACTAAACCAAGAGGATACCCGCTTAAAATTGCAAGGACTAAGCCATTGCTGAAGCCTTGCGCCATCGCGACATTGTACGCAGTCATGACAAATACCATCAGACCGGCCATAATCGCCGTGAACACAACTTCTTCTTTTAAATTACGTGGCATGATCTAAACACACTCCTAGTTTTAGTTTCGAGTGTTCACTATAGCACGCCAAATCCTCACGTCGTAAGTAACAATTGCATGACAAATTATTGAGCGCTTACATTTCAGACCAAAATAAAAGATCAGAACCTGTTTGCGCCCTGATCCATCAGTGAATTATTGTGTTAGTTTTGGCGGGAGACCCACAGTGAGGTTATTCCACGTATTTCCCAACAACTGGCAACTTCTTCAAAACGCTGCGTCCGTGTGGCGAACGCGTGTCAATAATTGTCGTTAATTCTTGGCCAGCTAAATTGCCATGGTGCTTACCGCCAGCCCATGCGTCAACCCCAGTCACATCGTAAACGACCCCATCAACAGCGACATAAGCTGGTTGACCATTCTGACCATCAAATTTTGCCAATTCGGCTTGGTTAAAAGTTGCTTCACTCATCACGAATCACTCCTCTTCAATTTATGCTAATAGTAAACTGAACTGCCAAATAAAAGCAAGTAATCCGCTTTCAATTTTCGCTCTCCGCAGCCATGGTTAACCGAAAAATCACCAGTTGTGACCAAGACTCCCCGTCCCCAAGTCGGCTCGTCTAATGTAACTAGTGCCTCTCGGCTGATCTCGTTAACCCCGGTTTTCGAGACCATTTGGTTGGTGACCTAACCTTTTGACCGCAATCACTGAACGACCTGACTAATGACATCCGCTTAATGCTGCCACATTAAGCCCTCTAACTTGAGATTCGGTTAAAGCCGAATGATGGTTTAGCCACTCGTTTTGCTCACAAAACATGACCGAGTCTGGGACAGCCCTCCAGACTCTTTTGTCGCTCCAAATAGTTATCCTCGAAACGTGGAACAAGAGGCTGCGACCTCCGCTTAGTCTAGGGAACCAAACGATTGCAAGCCCCAATCATCCGGTTTCCTAGGCTATGCTCGGTAGCAACCCGCCTTTTGTCCCACTCTTGCCCCAAACCTGCGCTATTACTAACGCAAAACCCTCAGCCACCTTATCCAATCATCAACTGCATCGACCACTAACTGGGTCAATCGAGACACCCCGTTCGATTCCCAGTTGGCTGATTAGCTTAACTGGTTGATATCGCTATCTTCCAAGCGCTTCATTGATCTCATGACATCATATTGGTCACCCAAATACGTGGGTCAACTCAGTTGAGATCAACTGGTGGTGGCCCCATCGCCGCAATCCGATGATTGGCTACCAAGTTTAAGGTGAGTACCGTCCTTTTAGCAACAACTTGGTGTTTCCTACACAAAAAAGCCGTGTCGCCAAATGCTGTCAAACCAGTCTTTTGACCGGCGACAGTTGCCACGACTGGAATTAACTTACTCGTCGTATTTGTCATGGTGCACACTCCCTTAGTTCCTTGAACCCAGGTCCGTTCTCAGGGTGCTTGCAAGCGCCTTGAGAACTTCTTCACAAATCGTTTGACATGACTTTCCCGCACCCATTAGTTAAACACGTTGACTGTTGCCTTTTACAACATCGACTTTATCATATTTTACACAAAATATCCTGATTATTTTACTGATTCGATAAGATTTGCACTCATTATCATTGGTTCATAAAAAAAATTAACAAACGATGCTCAAACAAAGCGCGTAATGGTGTAAGTTATCCCCCTGAACACAACTGACCTCAAAAAACGATCTGTTTTTAAGGTATCCCTAAAAAATTATATTATTTCTCCTAATCACAGCGTACAATGAAGCTGTTTTTAGAGCTAGAAAGGTGGTCGACATCGTGGGAAAATTGAAACGGCAACACAAATTGATTGAATATGCCAATGGGCCGTCACTTGAGGAAATCAACGGCAAAATTGATGTGCCAAAGAATATCGGCTTCTGGCGCACTTTATTCGCCTATTCAGGGCCGGGTGCCTTGGTTGCCGTGGGTTACATGGATCCCGGGAATTGGTCAACGTCAATTACTGGTGGCCAAAATTTTCAATATTTGTTAATGTCTGTCATCTTGATGTCAAGTTTGATCGCGATGCTATTACAATACATGGCGGCCAAACTTGGCATCGTGACACAGATGGATTTGGCGCAAGCCATTCGTGCACGCACCGGCAAATCGCTGGGCATCGTGCTATGGATTTTGACTGAATTTGCCATCATGGCGACCGATATTGCAGAAGTCATCGGCGCCGCAATTGCGTTATATTTATTATTTCATATCCCATTAGTCATCGCGGTCTTCATTACCGTCTTTGACGTGCTATTACTGTTATTGTTAACCAAAATTGGCTTCCGTAAAATCGAAGCCATCGTCGTCTGCTTAATTTTAGTCATCTTGCTAGTTTTCGTTTATCAAGTGGCACTCTCAAATCCGAACTGGGGACAAGTCTTCGCGGGGTTGGTGCCAACTGGCGAAACCTTTTCAAATAGCAAGACCGTTGCCGGCATGACCCCAATGAGCGGTGCGTTAGGTATTATCGGTGCCACCGTCATGCCACACAATTTGTATCTACACTCTGCGATTTCGCAAACACGGAAAATTGACCATAGTGATTCCGATGACGTGGCACGCACCGTTAAATTCGCTAGCTTAGATTCCAACATCCAACTGACCGCGGCTTTCTTCGTTAACGCCCTCCTGCTCATTATGGGCGTGGCGGTTTTCAAGACCGGTGCCGTCAAAGATCCGTCATTCTTCGGACTATACCAAGCACTCTCAAATACATCAACACTGAGCAATGGCTTATTAATTGATGTTGCCCGCTCCGGCGTGCTGTCGGCATTATTCGCAGTCGCCCTGCTCGCTTCTGGACAAAATTCAACGATTACTGGAACGTTAACCGGCCAAGTCATTATGGAAGGGTTCGTTCATATGCGTATGCCACTGTGGCTGCGGCGGTTAGTCACCCGACTCTTATCCGTGATTCCCGTGCTAATCTGCGTCATGTTAACGAGCAGTAAATCCGCCATTGCGGAACATGAGGCCTTGAATGATTTGATGAATAACTCCCAAGTCTTCTTAGCCTTTGCGCTGCCATTCTCGATGCTCCCGCTATTGATGATGACCGACAGTGCCGCTGAAATGGGCAAACGCTTCAAAAACACCCTCTGGATCAAGGGACTCGGTTGGTTATCTGTGATTGGTCTTACCGGTTTAAACTTGATTGGACTGCCATCACAAGTAGAAGGCTTCTTTGGCAATAATCCTAGCAAGGGCCAACTCGGCATCGCCGATACCATCGCCTGGATTTTGATTGGTGCAATTCTCGCCCTCTTAACTTGGACCGTGATCGAACTACGCCGCGGCAACCAACGCTACATTGCCCAACAGGCTGCCAAAGACTAAACACTTCATCGTTATGACTGAAATGACACACCTATTTTTCTAAATCACAACCCAAACAACGCCGACACAATTTTACGTGTCGGCGCTGTTTGGTCTGCCGTTTAAGATGGTTTAATTCTTATCCTTTTACTAAGGTGACCAAGAAAGGTTAAAGCTCTTGCTCAAACCAACCACAATCCCGCTTTATGTTGTAATCTAATAACCAGTTACTTAATTATTAATGACTCAACTTTTCACGGAGGTGGTTATATGCGTTGGGAACCTTTACTATTTATTATGCTAGTGGCTGGTTTTAGCGCCCTAGCCATTGTCCTATTCGGTGGCAAACACCGCTGGTTCGCTAGTCTTATTCTCGTTTACTGTGCGGGCCTAGCAACCATTCTTTTCACCCCCATTTCCATTGATGGCACGGCTCCCTATCTCATGCCGGCTGGAATTGGACGCGTTAACCTCACGCGTTTGGCCTTCTTCAATTTAGGCTTTTTAGAGAATGTCATTTTAACCGTACCCCTCGGTTTGCTCATGAAAGCCGTATTACCCAAGCTTCCCATCCTCGGAGTTGGTTTTGTCGGCTTGATTGTGGGGAGTAGCATTGAAACCGGACAATACATCTTGTCACATCAATTTTTGATCAACCGTAGCAGTGATATTAACGACGTTTTAGCTAATGCCCTCGGAATTTTAATTGGTGGCATTGTGATGGCAACCGTTCACTATTTTCAACGATCACAACAAAAACAGAAGGCCCGACAATTGGCATAATGCCTTTAACGGAAAGCCTACATTTTAAACGAGAACGCAAAAAGGACGCTGGCTCAAGCGAGGCTGCTGACAAAGTGGCCTTTTAGCTAATCTTCCAAATCTCGAAAAATAAATAGTGTCCCAACCGGCGATTTATTCCGGTTGGGACACTATTTTTTAGCTATTTACTTGTCTTCTTCATTATTTTTTATCTTTTTCATCGATCAATTTCCGTATCCGTTTCATATTCACACAAAAGAGCGTAATTGCCCCTTGGAGCGTCATGGCCTGAATATCGTTCGAATAGCTACGATCGATCATACCCATGTTCGTGTTTTAATTCGGCGTTCTTAGCCTCTATCTTGTAACGAGTTTTGACTCGTTCATTGAAATAGTCAGTCGCTTCGAAGGCCATTTGTGCCTTATGTTCATTTGATTTGATTGATACATTGTAACTTTTAGATTTCGCTCCCGCTTTATAACATCCTTCTCGTAGTGGGCAATGCTGACACTGTTCCACATCAAAGAAGTACGTCATACATTGATTCGTTCCTTGGTCTTTTTTACCAGTCCTGGCTTTGCGAATCGCCATATGACCTGCTGGACAGACAAACATACCGGCATCTTTATTATAATCCCATTTATCCTCGGCCTTACGTTGACCATTGGTGATTACTGGTGTTAGGCGTGAAACTAGTTTTATCTTATTTTTGGCGGTATATTTTAAATTTTTCTTGCCGGAATACGCGTGATCACCGATGACTTCGGTGACCGTCATGCCGTTTTCAACTGAATCTTCAATCAATCTTGGTAAATATTGACCATCACCTTTTTCACCACTAGTGACCACGGCGGCGGTGATAATCTGATTTTCTGTCATGCTTAAGTGAGTCTTGTAACCAAAAAATGAGGTATCTTTGCTTTTGTGACCAGTTTTGGCATCGTGATCTGCGGAATAACGTTCATATGACTTTACGTCACCTTGAATTTCTTCAAGATTATTCAAAGCCTCGAAAATACCGTTTTGAGGGAATAATTGAGGCTTGGCTTTGACCTCGTCAATCAATTTTGTAACGTATTGTTGTTCATTTAATAGATCGTTGGAAGTATTCTTTACCGGCAATTGTTCCTTGATTTTAGGATTAACACCATAAAGATGTTTTCTCAATATTTTACTTGCTTGCCGAAGTGTTTCGACTGGTGATTTTTGATTGTATCTAGCCACTGTATGAGTCGCGTCGACAATAATTGTATCAGGTGCTAAGACATCATTTTTGATCGCGATTTCGACCGTTTTGCCGATCAACTTTTTAAGCAAATTGACGTCTTTAAGCCGTTGCCGGCGAAACTTGGCTAATAAGCTGGGATGAATAACGTCGTCTTCAGGGTTAAGTCCTAGGAAGAATTTCATTGCTAAATCCGTCTTCGCTCGGACAACCAAATCACGATCAGAAAGGTTATATCGTACTTTCAGATAGAGATACTTAAACATTTGAATCGGGTCGACAGCGGTTCTCCCCATATCAATTGAATATTTGTCAGATAATTCATCATAGATAAACGAAAAGTCAACGAGCTCGGTTAGTTTCCGTAGTTCATTGTCTGCCGGAATTAAAATATCATAAAGCTCCGCATACTTGCTGAGACCCAATGTTGTTTGTTTTTGAAGCATCTCAATCACCTCGATGCCTAATTATATCAAAAAGAAAGCGCTATCTAAATGTTTACAGAACATTTAGGTGCACTTCCTAAAACCGAACTACTTTTTCAGCAGCCCCAGCTCAAGCTGGCGTCCTTTCAATTTGTCTCGGCAATTGCGCGTTTAAGCCGCCACTTGACCGCCCAATAACAAGCCTACCAAATAGGTGATCAGGGCCGTTGCAATCCCGACCATGACATTTCTAAAAATAACTTTTGGTAACGAAGCCGTCGCCCTTTTGGCGCTGACGGTGGCATTCAAACTCAAGGCAACGACCATCGCCAAAATTGTATTGATGAGCCGCCAAGCTGGGGTGGACAAACTAATCGCCAATAACGGGATCAACGCCCCCAGCATGAATGACACAAATGACGTTCCAGCCGCATGAATGGGGTTCAACAAATCAATTTCACGAAGTCGGGTCGCATCGACCGTGGCTACTTGGTTTAGCTTACTCAATTGCACCTCTTTTTGAGCGCTGACAGAGACGTATTCGCCACCAGCCATCGAACAGGCCCCCGCGATCATTCCAGAAATCCCACTGATAAATAGTGTCGTATTACTCAAATCAGCGCCGACAGCGCCTAGAACGATCCCAGAAACCGAGATAATCCCATCATTTGCGCCCAGAATACCGGCACGTAGGATGTTCAAGCAATCCCAAAAATGAAAGTAACGATTCTGCCAAATTTTAATTGTGTTTAACATGTTCCAAAACTCCCTTATGACCTAATTTTCGGCGAAAAAAACAGCACATGGCGTTAATTGCCACGCGCTGCGGTTGGTCTAAGCTGACTTAACGTTTCAATTTATCCCAAATCACGACTTCACCAGTTGCGAGTGATTTAGGCACATCAATAATCCGTTGATTGGCGCTCCCACGAAATTGCAGCGTCAAATCTTTCTGTTCTTCCAAAAAGCGGCCATCCACTAAAATATCAATTAGTGATAATAATTTCAACTTGTCATCAGAATCCTGTTGTAATTCATCCCAGCTATACCCTGACCAAGACCAGATATCCTTAGTATGACCAAATTCTGCTCTGATTCGTTCACAAATCCGAATCGCAACTTGGGTATTCAAAAATGGTTCACCACCAAGCAACGTCAGGCCTTGCACGTAATCCTGACTCAAATCGGTCATAATCTGATCTTCTAAATCTTGCGTATAGGGCTGCCCATAATGGAAATTCTGAGCGGCGACATTGTAGCAGCCAGGGCAATGAAACGGGCAGCCACTGAGATATAGACTGCAGCGGACGCCTTCCCCATCAACAAAGTTAAACGCCTTGTAGTCAGCGACGTATTGTTCACTTAAGTCCTCTGCCAGCCATTCTTTGGGCATCGGATTGTTTGGTCCTTTCATAGCGCGCGGCATTTTTAATCATCTCCGGAGACATATTTTTTTGACGTGACGCAATTTCCACATGGCGGCCATGGACCATCGGCCGTTGTTGTGGATTTCCTAAATAACCACAGGTCCGTTTAACAACATCGCAATATTTCGGATCGTGGTTGCCACATTGTGGACAAACAAAGCCACGCGCGGTTGCCTTAAATTCACCTTTGAAGCCACACTTGAAACATTGGTCGATGGCCGTATTTGTCCCTAAATAACCGACATGATCGTAGGCCCAGTCCCAAACTGCTTCCAAGGCCTTGGGATTCTGGGTTAAGTTTGGATATTCACAGTAGTGGATAAACCCACCCGATGCATACTGTGGAAAACGTTCTTCCATCGTTAATTTTTCAAATGGTGTTGGATGTTTCCGGACATCAAAGTGGAAACTGTTCGTATAATATTCTTTGTCAGTAATATCTGGAATCCGACCAAATTTTTCAATATCGTCGCGACAGAACGTATCAGTCAACGATTCAGCTGGTGTGGAATAGAGGCTATAATGGTAGCCACTCTCGGCTGCCCACGCCGCACACTTATCCCGCAACGTCTTAACAACCGTTTCAGCGAAATCAAGTGCTTCAGCATCATGTTCCCAGTTTGGACCAAAGAACGTCGTGCAGACTTCGTAAATCCCAATATAGCCAAGTGAAATCGTCGCCCGCTGATTTTTGAACAACTCGTCAACATTGCCACCAGCTGGTAGTCGTTTGCCAAAGGCGCCATACATATAAAGCAAGGGCGCATTTTCTGGTTGTGCTTCCTTAGTTCGTTCAATGCGGTAAGCAAGTGCTTGGTGACAAGTCGCCATCCGTTCCTCGAAAATTTCCCAGAATAGCTTGCGATCGCCGTGGGCCGACAAAGCGATCCGCGGTAAATTGACAGTCACAACCCCCAAATTCATGCGGCCAGAATTGACTTCAACGCCATTATCGTCACGCCAGCCTTGTAAGAAGGAACGACAACCCATCGGCGTTTTAAAACTACCCGTGAGTGCCTTGATTTTATCGTACATTAAAAGATCCGGGTACATCCGCTTGGTTGAGCAGTCGATGGCTAATTCTTTAATATCATAATTGGGATCATCTGGCGCTAAGTTTAGACCACGTTTGATCGTGAAAATTAACTTTGGAAAAATCGCTGTCCGTCGTTCTTTACCTAAGCCTTTTATGCGAATCTGTAAAATTGCCCGCTGGATTTCACGTTCAATCCAACTCGTTCCTAAGCCAAAGTTAACCGTCGTAAATGGTGTTTGACCTTGAGATGAATACAAGGTATTGATTTCATATTCCAACGCTTGCATGGCATCATAAATATCTTTTTTTGTCTTAGTCTTGGCGTAAGCCTTACGTTTATCGGCTGCGACCCACTTTTCAGCATCTGCCAAATGTTTTTGATAATTAATCTCAGCATATGGTGCCAATAATTGGTCCACCCGATTAGCGGAGCAACCGCCATACTGCAATGAAGCGACATTCGCGATAATTTGCGCCATTTGTGCCGTGGCGGTCTGAATTGACCGTGGTGAAGCCACTTCGGCGTTCCCAATTTTATAACCGTTCTTAAACATGCCATCAAAATCAATGAGGCAACAATTGGTTTCTGGGGTGACCGGTGAATAGTCCAAGTCATGCCAATGAATATCACCGCGCAAATGCGCTTTCGCCACTAAATCAGGCAACATTTTTAAGCCAATGGCCCGACTCGCCGCCCCAGCTTCAAGATCCCGCTGGGTATTAAAAACGTTACTATCCTTATTAGCATTTTCGTGAACCACACTCGCGTCCTTATTGAATAACTTTTCAATTCGTTCACGAACATTGGTTGCGGCTGAAAATCGGCCTTGTTCCGCGACAAAATAAGCTTGATACCGATCCGCGGCGTCAGTTTCAGCCAAATCAATTAAAATTTGGCGCAATGCTGGCCGCAATTCACGTGTTTCAATCACGGTCGTTTGTTGATAATGTTCAACTAGCGCCCGCTTGACTGCCGTTTGAGCCGCCTCATCTAACCCAAGTTGATCTAAAACAAAATTAAGTTTATATGGATGAAATTTCGTCTGTGTCCCACCACGCTTGATGACTGGCAATGGTCGCAATTGATCTAAAATTTCCGTTGTGTTTGTTGTTAACATGTGCATCCTCACTTTTCCGTCACTTTGGCACAAAAGGTACAGCGGCACAACCAATTGTGCTACTCATCCGTTTTCGATACTATATATAGTAGCTCATTTTTGAGGAACTGCCTATATGGTGTTATTGACTGCTTCTCAAGCAAAAAGCATAATTCGCGCGGTTTGCCATCAATATAACTCATCAAAAAATTTGTTTTATATCATTTGATTGATAGATTTGGAATAATTAATATAGGTCTTGAACGACCCTGATACGGGCCAACTACCCGCGGTTTCATTAAAATTTTCACGATGACTTTAGTCGTAACCAATCGTTCAAAATTGATTTTCAAACAATACACTCGTAAACGTTAATAATTAATTTGGTCTTAAATTATCAATCCTAAAATTAAATTTATTGCTAAAGAGACGCGTTTTGGTTTCGATTATGATAATGGTCATCTATAATAGAACTCTGAGAGAGCAAGCGTGGGACAAAAGGCGGGTTGCTACCGAGCATAGCCTAGGAAACCGGATGATTGGGGCTTGCAATCGTTCGGTTTCCGTAGCTCTGTTGCATCCGTGCCTCTTGTTCCACGTTTCGAGGATAAATATTCGGAGTTACAAACGAGTCTGGGGTTTTGTCCCAGACTCGTCGGAGGAGAGATTAGATGAAAAAAATACGGGGCGTCTTGGGCTTGGTACTAATCCTGAGTATTGGATTAGCCGGGTGCCAGTCAACGGCCACCGGGGATGACAGTGCCAACCAGCAAATTAGTTCGGCAGCCCCGACCGTGACCGCTGTTAGTAAGGTCCATTCGACCGACTATTTGGGCCGTTGGGTCAGTCAGTCTGAACAATTAGTTTTATATTTAAATGCTAATCAACAGTTAGCCTTATTTCAATCGGGACACGCAACAATTAAAGGCAACTTCAACTTAAAATTAGTCAACAATAGTCGCGCCACAATTACCCAACTAGACTTGGGTACGGCGACCTTAACTTTGAATGATGCCAATGACATGACGTTGAAAACAAGTCAACAAACGACTCAACTCAACAAAGACACCGGCTGGAGTCCTAAACACAGTGATATGCCAACGACTACCGCAGCTGCCTTAAAGGGCGCTTCCCTCACTTCAGGGACGCCATTAAAACCAGATTATTAATCTACAGAAGACCATTAAAGGACAACACTTAGTGCAAGTTGCACTAAACGTTGTCCTTTTAATTTGGCTAAACTATCAATCATGTGTTTCGTTTATTTCAAATAATCAACAAACAATTCTTCATATAAGTTAATGAAGTCAAGATACATCTGCTTATCAATACTTTCATTGACCTGATGCGGGGTGTCATTACCGGGACCAAACATGATAAATGGAAAATCACTCGGCTTCCCTTTCAACAAATTCGAGGCATCCGTCACCGCTGGAATAGCTACCTTCGGAATTGGTTGTCCGGCAAAGCTTTCGCCAATCTTAGCTGCCAGATTACTTAACTTAGTGTCCTTGGGCGACTGCACTGGATTTTGTGACATGAAGACTGACATGTCTAGCTTAGCGCCTTTCGCATTCTGTTCATCAACGAGCTTTTGTAGCGTTTCAATCGCAGCCACATTATCATATTCAGGAATTGACCGAATATTCATTTCAGTTTTCGCCTGAGCGGGAATCGAATTGACCTGATTGCCACCTTGTAAAATTGTGGCGTTAAACACTAAATCACCAAGTAAGGCATTGTGCCGGTCACTTTCACGAAAATCATGGTTAGCTTGATTGAGTAATTCAATCAGTGGATCAAGCGCATTATAGCCCTGTTCTGGCATTGAACTGTGCGCGGCCTTCCCAGTCGACTTAATGCGAACATCAATCGACCCCTTATGTGCAAACGCAATGTTATACCCCGACGGCTCACCGATCAGCAAAGCGTCGACGTCTTTCATGGTCCCAGCGGTATGAAACTGTTGCGACCCAGTCTCGCCAATTTCTTCAGCCACGGTTGCCATCAATCGAATCCGGCCATGGGTCAGCGTCTTGGCAGCCTTGATTTCAATCATCGCAATTGCCATTGCCGCTAAGCCAGACTTCATATCGGTTGCACCACGACCATACAACTTGCCCGCTTTCTCTGTCAGGACAAATGGGTCAGTGTCCCACTGCTCAAGATCCCCCGGCGTCACAACATCCATGTGTCCAGAAATCCCTAAAACTGGCCCGTTTGTTCCAATTTCGGCCACCAGATTACTCCGTGTCGCGCTTAGTGGCATCAACGTTGCCTTAATCCCGTGATCCGCGAACAATCGCTGCAAATATTGAGCGACTTCAATTTCATGATCATTAACCGATTTGATTTTAACTAAATCGGCAAAAATTTGAATTTTTTCGGCTTCACTAAATACTGACATTCAACCATCATCCTTTCAACATAAGTTTATCTTAACGCAGAATAACTAGTGACAGGGTCAATCAGGTTCCAACAAAAAGAATCAGCGTCAGATTTAAACGCTGATTCTTCATATTAAGAAAGTTCTAACTCAAGGTTGCAAGTCTCAAAAGAAACGTGAACAGAACCATATCAGCAAACAGTCGCTCCTAAACTTGACTCATGGTGAGCAACTCCGTTAGCTGTAGGTTGGGACTGATCTCATCGGTCGTGCTGGTGGCGTTAATCGGCCGTTTTTGCCGATTTTACACCACGGACGGTCCGGGACACTTGTGGTTTTGGCAAGGGTTCCGGGCGAGGACCAAGACGTGCTTGGCTTGGTCCAGTCCCACGACCGCATGTTATCAGTCCCAACCGAAAGTGGCAATCTTGACTTATTCTGTCACAGTTTCAAGCTTGTTTGCCTTCGCTTTGGCTTTCTTTTGACCTAACATTTTATCCGAGAAACCAAATAAGAAGACTAAGACAGTGGAAATGAGCAAGGTCCCATAGTGTGAAATCAGATAACCATAAAAGTTGCTGCCAATTCCGACACCTGGTGTAATGAACGCTGGGAACCCAATTAATGACCCGGATAACGCGTAGTTGTTAACTCGCAATAACCCAGTGATTAACCCACCAAAGGCACTCCCAATACTGGCCCAGATGAAGACCCGTTTATACTTCAAGTTGACCCCGTATAGTGCGGGTTCCGTGACCCCACAAAAGGCCGAAACCGCAGCTGCTAACGAAATTTCTTTAAGTTTCTTATCTTTAGATTTGAGGAAGACCGCTAAGACCGCCCCACCTTGTGCAACCATCGTGATCGATAAGATGGCATTTAAATAACTATGACCATTGGTGGCAATGTCGTTGATAACGATTGGAATGAGTCCCCAATGCAACCCGAAGATGACCATCGTTTGATACAGCCCGCCGATAACAAAACCAGACAATGCGGGACTAAAGTTGTAAATCGCAACGATTCCATCGGCCAAGCCTTTACTGATCATTGTGATAACGGGACCAACACCAACTAAGACGATCACACTCAAAATCAATGCTTCTAAGATTGGAATAAAGACGCTTCGTAGATACAGCGGCACCACTTTTTTCAAGAATTTTTCAACATAAGCCCCGAGCCAGGCTGCGACGATAATTGGAAAAACAGAGGCCGAGTATGAGACGAGATGGGTTGGAATGCCAAAGAAGGAAATTTGCGCTGTTGCCGCTTTGCCAGCCGCCGTAATAATTTGCGGATAAATGAGTATCCCACCGACAATCGCCATTACAATCGGATCAGAACCAAGTTTTTTGGCGGCGGTGAACCCTAGTATCACTGGTAAGAAGTAGAACGTGGCATCTCCGATGGCATTGAGTACCATATAAGTGCCGCTAGTCGCACTTAATACCTTAAAACCAGTTAAAGCCGCCAGAATCCCTTTTAGAATCCCAGAACCAGCTAAAATTCCGATGACTGGGATCATGGAAGCGGTCATGACGCCGATAATCCCGCTAAACCCATGTTGAATCGTGCCCCAAACGCCGTAATGTTGCTTATTAGCTGCGGCACTAGTTTCAGCAACCGCTTTTTTAGTCGCCGCATCATCACTGAACTGGGGGCCAAGTTGCGCAATCACCGCATCATAGACATCGTTAACGGCGGGACCAATCACGACTTGATACTGGCCGCTCCCTTTGGTGACATCAATCACGCCATCTAAGTCACTGATGACTGACGTCTTCGCAATACTTTCGTCCTTCAAATAAAAACGTAAACGGGTAATACAATGAATTAAACTATTGACGTTTTCTGGCCCACCCACATTTTCAATGATGTCATTGGCAAGTTGATCATACTTGCCGTCACCAACTTTTACACTTGGCTTAGCCGAAGACACGGTAGCGGCGACACCATCCCCGGTCACCATCGCAACCGAGTCGCCTGCCGCAACCAATTGATCAAGCTCATTTAAAAAAAGTTGATAGTTGTTAGCGGCACTATTCGTAATCACCGTCATGACGGTGGCCGGTTTACCGGCCTTTTTGATTTCGGCCAAATCCATGCTGGCCAAATCCTGACCTGCGATGACCTTGGTTCCCATCTTAACGCGTAATTGATACGGCTTGCCACCCAACTCGACAGTATCAATCCCCAAATGTAAGAGGACTTCCATCCCGTTGATGGTCTTCAAGCCAATTGCGTGCTTAGTCGTCGCAATCATCGTCACTTCACCACTCACCGGGGCAACGATTTTACCGTCGCTTGGTTCAATGCCGAAGCCTTTACCCATTAATCCTTTTGAAAAAACTGGATCATGAATTGCACTAAGCGGCAATAACTCCCCAGCAACCGGCGCGGTCACAGTTGTTTGAACTAACTTTGCTGCCATTTTTTTACACCCTCCCCATTGCTTATGTTGGCGCTTACAATTATTAGAACGAACAAACAATCAAAATTTATTCGAACTTATTTCTACAACCATATTTTAACTGCCCACGCGACGAAAAGAAAGCAAAAACAAATTTATTTTATTAAAATAAAAATTCACACTTATGATAAACCTAAATTAACCATGGTTAAACCGCTACCTGACCCTATTTTATCGAATGACCGCAGATTCGCGACCAACAGGGACATTCTTGAATGGACGGTTAACTAACATTTAAATCGTCGGAACCCAAAACTGACCACCAAGACACTTGCGTCTAGCAACTAACGGTCGCTATAATAAGCCTATCAAGCAATCCTACTGGAGGAATTTTCATGATTAAACCTGTGGTCCACGATCCTGCAATTCTGAGTCAAGTGGCGCTTCCCGCAACTAATCGAGACGCCGGCACGGTGACCGACTTGCTCGACACGTTACAAGCCAATGCCGACAATTGTGTTGGCATAGCCGCCAATATGATTGGGGTTAACCAACAAATTATCGTCGTTCAAATGGGCCCGATTGCCGTCCCGATGCTTAATCCTAAAATTGTCGCTCATCAAAATCCCTACCAAACTAATGAAGGTTGTCTCTCTTTAACTGGTGAACGACCAACCCAACGTTATCAGCGGATTACCGTGACCTATTTAGATCGCAACTTCAAACCACAACGACAATCGTTTGACGGCTTTATTGCCCAAATTATCCAGCACGAAGTCGACCATCTCGCCGGCATTTTAATTTAACTTAGGACTGATATTAATGACAACACTAAATTTCAACGGTCAAGCAGCGACGGCTGACTTGGCAACCCAACGGCGACATGCGTCACATTATGGCTTAGGGACCGACATTGATCTGACCTTATTTGGCAGTGACAGTGACGCTTATTTAAACCAAGCTTGCGACTTAATTGACCAGTATGAAGACCGGCTGACGGTCAATCGAACCAATTCTGAGGTCATGGCTATCAACCATGCTGCGGGAATCGCTCCCATTCAAGTCAGTGCCGCAACTTATACCCTCGTTAAACAGGCCATCGTCCTGAGCCAGCAACACTTCGGCTTCAACGCGCTAATTGGCCCATTAGTAAAACTATGGCGCATTGGCTTTAGCGATGCCCAAGTCCCAACCCAAGCGGAAATTGATGAGCGCCTATTATTAGTCGACCCTGAACAAGTGGCTTGCGATGACCAAAATTTGAGCGTTTATTTGAAGCGTCCTGGCATGGAACTGGATCTTGGTGGCATTGCGAAGGGCTACATCGCTGATCGCATTCAAGATTACTGGGAAGCGTTCGGACAGCGCGCCGGGATGATTAATCTTGGTGGTAATCTGCTGATGGTCGGGGACTCGCCGTTACATGACGACCATCAATGGCGCGTTGGCGTGCAAAACCCACTTTCACCACGTGGCAATGCCATCGCCAGTGTCAAAATTGGCCCTTGTTCTGCGGTCACTAGTGGTATTTACGAACGACACTTAGAAGTTAACGGCAAATCATACCATCATATTTTGGATGCCAAGACTGGCTACCCGCGACAAAATGACCTATTGAGTGTCACGATTTTTTCAAAAGCTTCCATTGATGGGGAGATTGAAACGACACGATTATTTTTTGCCGGTGAACCAGAAGCGGGCTGGGGCATTGATCGTGCTGACCTCTATGGCGCCATCTTTGTGACCAAAGAAAAACACCTTCAGATTGTTGGGCTGCCTCGCGAGTCAGTGACTTTGTTAGATAACGACTATACGATTGACTAAAAACTTTTAACAGTGCTTATAACCCAATTCTGAACCTAAAAACAGATCAATGCCGTGCAAAATGGCATTGATCTGCTTTTAGTTGTGCGCATTAAACGCGTTTTCGACCAGCAACATAGGCCACTAATCCCAACAAACAAGTCCCAAGAACGGCTGGCCAACTCAACCGTTGCTCACCAGTTTGTGGTAATTCGGTAGCATCGCTTTTGTGACTAAGCGATGCTAGCTTAGTGGTTTCGGCGGTGCTAACCGGCGCAACCGTTGGATGAGTCACCGGTTTCACAGACTGTCCAGCATGATCTCCGGTCACTTTAGCTTGGGCCTCATTTTCATCATCTGTTTTATCGGTTGCTGGTTGGTCCAAACCGGGCATAGTAAGGACGGGCTTGCTAGTGCCTTGTTGACCCACGTCCGGGCCTTGACCTGAATCAGTGCCCAAGTCGATTGGCTCATAAATAAAGTGCAAGTCCACCGCATCTTCATTAAATTGACCACTTGCCTGTCCGACAGTCCGTTTGAGCCGATACCCGTCAATCAACAGCGCCTCAATTTGATAGCCATGACCAACTTCACCAGTCAACACAGTTTCCTTCACGATTTCGCGGCCATGCGTATCAACGTAGTGGACGGTCACCGTTCCTTGCTTGACGGCAACTTGCCGATAAACAAACTTGATTGTCTTGGCCTGATCACTAAAAGTCCCAGCTTGATTACCGCTAACTTCAACAAAGTCATAACCTGAAATGACCTTGGCCGTCACCAAATACTTGTCGCCGATTTTACCAGTCAACTGGTCTGCGGACGCGACTGGCTGACCAGTTTCATCAACATATTGTACCGTGATGGGCCGCCCATCTTCAGCGACAACAACTGTCTTCACATACTGATAGACAACGGTCGTCGGTTGTTTAGAAAACTGACCATGCTGATTTTGTGGTTGTTTCACCAAGTGATACCCGGCAATTTCTTTGGGCTGGGTCTGATAATCCGTGCCCACTTTGCCACTGAGATCTTCTATCGGGCTAACTTGGTTGCCAGTCTCATCGACATATTGCACCGTGACTTTGCCGGCTTTTCGGTAAACGACCGTGTAGTCGTTATCCCCATCTTGAAAGTAAGCGGTTGGCAAGTCATCCGCGAAATAACCTGGAATCTCAGGTTTCGTTGGAAATTTGATTGGGTCGCCGTGCTTACCGGTCAACTGCACGTCATCACCGACCGAAGTCCCATCTTCATATTCGAAATGAATCGTCGCGTTTTGTGATTTGACACGATAAGTCAGTTGAATCGTTTGATCACCGACAAACTTGCCGCTTAATTGATTGTCCGTCACCGTTAGACCTTGCCCGTTTTCAGTCGCCCGAACAAACTCGTATCCTGGAATCGTCGGTAAGGTTGCCTGCCATTCCTCATCAAAGTCACCTTGCTGATTTGGCAGCGTCACATTAGGAATCGCCTGACCATTCTCATCGACGACTTGAAAATCAACCGTGGGACGAATTGGTGCTAAGACGTAGGTCAAATGCCCCAGCTCCTTACTGGCCGTCCAATTTGGGGACCCTTTGATTTCTTTAATCCCAAGTTGTTTCCCCTTCAACGCTTGTAACCGCTCAATCACTTTAGCATCCGTACCAACATCGTACGTGGTATCTAACCCATGATTAAGATAAATGTCTGAACTCAGATGATTCCCTTGCTCATCCACAAATTCAATTTGAATTGTGCCACTATCGTCATTTTGGATGCAGAATGGTATCCAGACAAAGCCATTACAATCAAAGCCGTGTGCGGCCAGCCACTCATCATGCCATTGATATTTTAAATAGCCACTTTGTTTAAAATTAGTCCATTCAATCGTCGTTTCAGTCAAATTGCTGCCAGCCGCATCTGAACCGTCAACCGGTGTAATGGCCAGATTGTGCGTCTTGTCTTTACCAAATGCAAAGGAGGACGTCACTAATTTCCCAGTGTTAGGATCAATATTTAAAGTCACAGTATCTTTCAACACAATCTTCTGATTGGCCATCGTACCCGACTTTGCGAGTGTCGTCAATGAACTTTCCAACGGCGTAAAATCAGAAATATGATTATATGACAAACTGAAAATCGTTAAATGCAGCCCCGCCAACGCCGTAATATCATCAATATCATTCAATTGTAGATTAAGTTCAGTTAAGTTATTGAGCCCCTTCAACGCACTAATATCTTTCAGCTTGCCATAAACCACGAACTTATCTTGCCATTTCTCATTTGCTTCCAAGTTCGGCGTAAACCAGAGCCTTTCAACATTAGTCGCATATTCAAAGCCTTTTAAACTCACCGTATTCATGACGGCAAAATAAAATTCCCGGTCTTCTTCTTGATGCTTCGTCGTAATGAAGTACTTCTTTAGCTGACCCATCATAGCCTGTGTAATCTGATTAACATCCGTTAAGCCTAGCCCTAATTCATCATTAATGACCCACAATGTCACTAATTGAAAATTCTTATCCGGCATCCAAGTGTTGATATCGACATCTGCCTGCGGATAAGATCGCGCTGCCACCGTTGCCGGGGCGAGGTTAGTCGTAACTTGGTCTGCAATTTCAGCATCGGCCTCACTTGACGCTGATACCGCAGTAAGCTCAGTTTCGCTGGCTGAGGTTGAACTTGCTTGTAACTCACCTTCGTTCGTTGCTTGATCACCGCTGGACTGCTCATCTGCTGGTTTCTCAACGATAGCCGCCGTCGAATCCTTTGTCTCTGCCACTGATTGTGCAGCACTTCCCGCATTTAATGGTGCATCGCTACCGCTTTCCGGGTCCTCAGCCACAGTCAGCGCCGTACTATTCTCAGTTGCATTCGACTCAAGTTGCGGCTCATCGTCCTCACTCTTGTTAGCGCTGTCATTTTTAATATTAGCTACTGAGCTATCAGTAGCCGATTCCGTCACGGCCGTCCCGATCGGTAAAATAGCGGTTACATTTTCACTCGCAATGATCTGATCTTGGCTATCCCCATTAGCTGCCAACACTTCAATCTGCGTTCCCATGAGTAACGCCGTCGCCGTAATCCCCGTTATTATCCAAGATTTACCACTCTTGTACATTTTATAATGACGCTTAGTTTCTGATAATTGCATCGCTTTACTCCCCCTGTTTTCGCTTATCGTTATTACTCAACTGCTATAGTATACATTAGGCAAATTAAATTGTTCAAGTCTTATTTGTGCACCATTAAGTTTCTGACTAACGGATGTTAAGCGGTTACAGGATTTTCGCAGAACTAAAAAAATATATTTTTTTATCTTAATAAAGAACTAAAACAGAAAGAATTACGTTATTTATCACTCGTTTTTGCACCCAAAAAGCGCACTGCACCAGCATCTTCAATCCAGATTATAACTAAATCATATATAAAGCTTGTACCTTTGGCTTCGCTTTCATAATTTTAAAAACAAGTCAAATCGAAAATAACGCTTTTTCTTATTGTTCCAGTATTTTTTTGCAAATAAAAACGACCATCCTATTGCTAGTCTGATCGTTTTGTCGTTAATTTTCAGCTTCTAACTGATCGATAATTGTGCGCACTTCGGCCGTCGTTTGTGTTTGCATCAAGGCATTGCGAATCTCCGCGGCGCCACGCATGCCACGAACATAAATTTTAAAGAAACGTTGTAATGGTGCAAAGTGTCCTTGAATTCCCATTGCCACAAATTGGTCATATAGATCAAGTTGATAACGAAGTAATTCCAATAAATCATGGCTCGTGTGCGCTTGTGGCACTTTTTCGAACGCATAGGGATTCGTAAAAATACCACGCCCAATCATGATGCCGTCCACACCGGGATGTTCAGTCGCCAACTTAATGCCAGCCTGATAGTCTGGAATATCTCCGTTTATTTGCAGTAACGTGTCAGGTGCAAGCGTGTCACGCATTTGGACTAACTGGTCAATCAAGTCATAGTGCGCCGGTACCTTACTCATTTCAGCGCGCGTTCGCACATGCACGGTCAAAACGGGAACTTGTTGTTTCAGCAAAAATGGGATCCACGTCTCATACTCTTCCAAGTGATCGAAACCTAACCGCGTCTTCACACTAACTGGTAAGTCCGCTTGACGGGCACCATCAATGACCGCTTTTGCCGTATCAAAATGGCGGATCAAGTCACTCCCACTATGATTCTTGATGACTGCCATGTCCGGACAGCCCATATTAATATCAATTGCTTCATAGCCTTGTCGCTGAACTTCTTTAGCCGCTTTCGCGAAATCTTCGCCAGAATTACCCCAAAGTTGCACGATTGGCTTGGGCGTTTCACTCGGATCAATATAGAGCCGTCCACGCGTTGTGACTTTTGCTTTAGGATGCGTGATGCTTAACGCATTCGTGAATTCGGTATAAAAATTATCTGGTGCAGCTGCACGCATCACAACGCGTCGAAAAACGGAACCCGTCACAGCTTCCATCGGTGCTAAACTAAAAAACGGCCGGTCTTCCGCCTGGGCCTGCGCGGCAATCCGGTTCCAATATGCTGACTGGGTCACCCCGATCATCTCCATTCGCCTATTTTACAAAGTTAATAACACTATAGCGATTATCACCGGCTTAACGCAAGTATTTCGCGTGAAAAGGCGCAAAAAAAAGCCATCGTCCGTTAATTGACGACAGCTCACTCATAATCAGATTAATGAATTAGTACTAAAGCCCATGCTAAAATTGCTAGCATCAGCAAAATATTAATGAATTCAAGCCGATAGTCGGATAACTTGATTGAGCCAAACGAGACGCCCGCACTCGCATCCATATATCGGAAGAAAATCCCACTTAATAAAATCCCTACCAGCAACAAAACTAGGAAAACAATCCCGGTCATCATCATTGAACTCAACCCCTTATTAGCTTGATTTGGCACTTGTGAGCGTTCCCTCAAAGGCCAGTTATATTGTCGTTCTCAGGTCTTAGACTTGCAAGTGATTTTGGCTGAAAGCAGCGAGTTCTTAGTATTTTTTTATTAAGTAATTCGTTAATAAGACAACGATTAACCGCTTTATCTGAGCGGCCGTGTTAAACTTAAGATAAGCCTTTCGAACAACAGAAAGCGGTGACAAAATTGACGATTAACGATATTCAAGCTTATATCATGGTCTATGAATTGCGACACATTTCCAACGCGGCAGTCGAACTCCATATGTCACAATCTGAACTATCCAAACGGATTCGGGTGGTTGAAAACGAGTTAAATATCAAACTAATTGATACTTATAATAAACGGCATTTGCAAATTACACCCGCTGGCGAAACCTTTTACCATCACGCTTTAAAGATGATTCGTGATTACGAGGCGATGATGCATGATCTTGCCCCTGAACGGCCGACCACGCGACATCAATTTAAAATTGGCTCAGTTCCGATTTCTGGTCAGTATAACATCGCCCAGAAAATCGCCAGTTATGACGCTAATCAATCAGATGTTGGGTTGCAATTAATTGAAGACGAAGGTAACCGCGTCTTACAGCGCCTGTTGGCTGGCGAATTTCAAGCCGCAATTATTCGTGATACGCAAACCCAAGGCTTACAGCCAACTGAGTTTCAAAAGCAGCCCTTACTTTCAGATGAACTAAAAATCATTTTACCGGCCGATCACCCACTGACGCGCCAAACAGTGATTCGTGTCCAAGACCTCGTGAATGTCCAGATTGCGACGTTGCCACCCGGTTCTGGCGTTTATGAACCAATCATGGCCCTATTTGCCCGCCAAAGTTTGAAACCGCATGTTTTCTTTGAAAGTACTCACATCGAAACCCTCTTGGGCATGTTGCCTGGGACTAATCATGTGACCTTCCTATTTAAACAATCAGTTGCGCCATTTATGACCGATGAATTTGTCATGCGTTCGTTTGCAATTCCATTTATGAGTCAACTGAACTTTGTTTATCCACAACGCGACGGCAACCAGCTCATGACAAATTTAATTGATTACTTAATGACCAATGCCAAAACAGCAATGCCTGCCAATTTCTGACAGCGTTGCTGTTTTTAATTACTTTGACTTAATGATTAGTGTTTGAAAACATAAAATTCGCAAACACCCCACCGTATCACTAATCGGCTATACAAATTAGTTGAAGATTGCCGCTTCCGGTTGGGACTGATAACATGCGGTCGCGGGACCAGTCCAAGCCAAGGTCGTCTTGGACTTCGCCCGAAACCCTTGCAAAATACACAAGTGTCCCGGACCGTCCGTGGCGTAAAATCGGCAAGAACAGCCGATTAACGCCACCATCACGACCGATGCTATCAGTCCCAGCCTTCAGCTAATCGGGCTTAGCGAAGACAGCTAGAATCATTGTGCTGTGACAGTATGATTGGTCGGCGTTCTTGGCCGCCTAATCTTACTGGGCGATTCTAAGACGTGGGTTATCGGCTTGGAATCGAAGTCACAGACCGTACTTTGGCTGGGACTGTCCCACATAGCACAACGATTCTGGCTGACGTAGCGCTCACCACAATCACTGATTTAGAAATGTCCGTTGTCAACATGACAGCTTGGCAAGTAGAAACACTAGTGAATGCGATTTAAAAAATCCCCAACATGTTAAGCTAAACCAACTAAATGGAACCAGAACATTTCAACAATGGCGACGACAAATACGACAGCGGTCAATGGAATCCCTAAACGCATGACATCTTTTTGCGTGTAGCCACCACCGGTATCTGGGTCACTCCCAACTAAAATTGCCAAGTTATGGAACGGCAAAATATAGTGTAAGTTCGTCACTGAGAAAACTAATAACGAAACGGCTAATGGGCTAATTCCCATGTGCGCGGTTGCGGCCACAAATGCTGGAATCGTAATTCCCATGACTGCAATCACTGAACCCATAAACATGTGAATAATCATGGCAAACAACGTAATGACAATCGCCAACAAGTAGATATTTGTTGGGAGATTATTTGGAATAAGCGTTTTTGCAATCCAACTGTTCATGCCGGTCACTTTACCAACATTCCCGATGGCGATAGCGGAAGTTAAGAAGACGAGCACATTAACGGGCACACCTTCCCAGGACTTGGCGGTTAAAATGCCACCCACGACTGGTAAACTCATCATCAAGGCCACAATCAAAGTCAACCAACCAACATCCAAACCAGTAATCCCACTCGTTAACCACAAGCCGATCGCAATGATCAACCAAATAATGGTCCGAATTTCTTTAGCGGTAATGCCACCTAGTTGTGCTTGTTGCTTTTTCAAAGCATCGACGTCAATATGCACTTCTTGCGTTGGTTTGAACAAAAATAAGAACAAGAACATCGTCAACAGTGCCGCAATAATCATCGGCACACCCATATAGACAAAATATGACACGAAGTTGACCGTTTGCCCTGAAGCTGCGACTGCTAAAGGATTTAGCGACGTATCGCCAGTATAGAATACCCCAGATAATGGACATGATGCGGCAAAGACCGCTAAACCTAATTTAGCTAAATCGCGCTTAGGCATATGCGCCGTTTCCGCGACCACGGTAATCACCGACATAATCATGAAAGCTCGCGGCCATGGATGTGGAATGAGTAACGCCAAGATAAAAGTCAACGCGAAGATCGAAATAACGATCCCTTTCCAACTTCGGACAAATTTAATAATAAAGGCATATGCAATCCGCTGGCCCAAACCAGATTCGTTGACGGCACCGGCAATCAAATAGGCCCCAATCACGAGCCACATAATTGATCCTGTCCAAGCGGAAGAAAAGACTTGGACGGGTGTTGCCACGTTCATAATTATTAGTAACATTAAATAAATCCCACCGACGAAAGCTGGTTGGGCAATTTGCATGGCCCACCAAACGACGGTCATGAGACTTAAGGCTAAATCCATCTTTCCTTTGGCAGACAGACCTGGAATTGGAATGAGATAGATGAGTGCAAATACGACAATCCCGCTAAAAAAACCAATCGTCTTTTTATTCATGAGCAAAAACTGCCCCTTTCAATTAAGTCATAGAAAATCCGCTATCCCAGCGCAGTTTTTGACCTTGTCGGACTAGCGGATCCTATGAATCGTTTTTATTTTTATTTTCACAACTTTGGCTGAATCAGTGTCCCGTTTGACGGATTGGGGCTGATTAAGCTTAATTGTCGAAACGTGCTCACCAGCGCTGGTTCACACTCTGATTACTTCAAATACTTCTCCCAATCATCGACCTTCATAAATTGGGCACGTTCGAATTGGTCCTTCATATCAAATGGCACGGTGCCATCAATGACTAACTTCGAGCTCATTCCGCGGAAACGAATTGATTTGGGATCGTACTCTGGCCGTTCTGATGGATCTAACGGATGATTACGCATGCCGGATAAGACCATTAAGTCTTGATCGGCTTGGAAACGCGTATTCATCGTCCAAATTACATCATTCATATCAAAGATATCAACATCTTCATCAACTAAGATAACGGTCTTCAATTCCTTGAATGCTGAGAAAGCTAATAACGCAGCTTGGCGTTGAATCCCTTCATCGGCTTCATTTTCCTTGTGAATTTGCATGATGGTCATTAACTTCCCACCACCAGCTGGCGGATTGTAGACGTTTTTCACTTTACCAGGAATGGCGCGGTCAACCAGTTGTAAGATACTTGCTTCAGTCGGAATTCCGGCCATGCTGACGTGTTCTTCAGACGGTCCAATCACCGATTGCATGATCGCATTTTTACGATGCGTAACTGCGGTTACTTTAATCACTTGTAAGGCCGGATTAGCATCACCATCATAACCAGGAAATTCGGGCATTGCTTTACCAGTATGCGTATTGATGTCTTCTTGAATTCGCTCGTTAGGCATGATGTAGCCTTCCAAGGTGTATTCAGAACGCGCAATGGCTTTTTCATCAACCGTCAAGCCATCGACTAATTGCACGGCTTGTTTCCGAATCGCGCCAGCAACGCCTAATTCGTTATAGCCGAATGGCGTGGTCGGTGGCTCAAAGGTTGCGCCAATTGTGACGGCCGGGTCTAACCCAATATTAATTGTGATAGGCATTGGCTTGTTGGCTTTTTCATATTCTTCCGCAAACGCGCCAATATGACGACCACCAGGCATGATGTAAATGCCTAATCTATCCTTGTCTTCCAAGACCATCCGGTGAATCGTGACATCGCTCTTCGATTTATCCATATTAGAGCCGAAGACTACCCCAACGGTAATATATGGCCCGGCATCTTGCGGTGTATTGGTCGGTGCCGCAACCAACTTGCGAATATCAAAATCGGCGTCAGTTGCCTTGTGAACAACTTCGTGTGTTGGTGCGTCGGCTTCTTTTATCGTCACCGGTGCGATTGGATTAGAAACGGACTCGTTTAAAAATTGACCAAGCGTTTGATAATCGTGATGAAACATCTTACCAACTCGGCGTCGACTGGCCATTAAGCCGATTAAGACGCGGGTATCAGGAAAACCTTTCACATTATTAAACATCATCGCGGGACCTTCTTTAGTTGGTCGCTCAACGGTACCACCAGCACCGATATAACGATAAACACCAGAAAGTTCAGCGTTAGGATCAACGGGAACATCGGTTTCATGATAGTTCTTCGGATCATCCTTGAGCTCGTCAAGCACACGACGTAAGTCCCATGGTTCTTCTGCCATACTTGTCATCTCCCTTAAAATTTACAGCTTAATCATACGGCCGGTGGAAAACGTTATCAATTCGAAATCGGCGGGCCTGTTATTCCGTATTTGAATATTAAAATATTGCTTGATTAAATTCGATAACTAAGCAACAAAGGTTCATAACGACAAAAAAAGGGACAATTTACTGTCCCTCAACAAGATGAATTTAATTATTTAGCTGTTGCCAATCGTGTCCAAAGCTAACGACTAGTCGGTCTTCCCCCGTCCAGCTTGAAATGATTCCCAGCCTTCACTGGCAATAAAGTAAACTAAAATTAAGGCCGCGACCGAATCGGCCCACCACCAATTAAGCCAGGCGGTGACAATCGCGCCAATCAAAACCGTTCCGGCCATATAAGCACAGGTAATATTACACATGCCATCTTCAACCAATGCTGGCGACGCTAACGCATGACCCAACTTGCGTTTGCGCCAAGTTAAGACCGGCATGAGAATAACCGAGGCAATCGCGATGGCCATTCCCATCGGGCTCTCACTCGCAACTTGATGGGTGATCAAATTGTAACTAGAGACAGCCGTCACATAAATTGCTAAGGCTAATAAAACGGTCCCAACGACTAGTGATGAGCTTCGTTCGGCTTGTTCAATATCTGTCTCAGACGCACCATTCGCCTCTTTGCGTAATCGCCAGATTAGTGTTGATCCCGCAATAATCTCTAAAAAGCTATCCAGGCCAAAGGCAATCAACAAGATAGAGCCCGCCTGCAACCCCGCAGTCAACCCAACGATAAATTCAAATGCCATCCAAGCAGTCGAAAAGATTTCAGTTCGAATACTTTGTTGTACCAATTTTGTTTTAGTTACCATGCTTAACCCCCCGGACAACATGATCCGCGTGAGCAAGCATTTCGTTAATAACGTCCAAAATATGTGGATCATCTAAGCGATAATAACTCGCCTTACCGACTTTGTGAGCACTCACTAACTGATGTTTGCGCAACAATGCCAATTGGTGCGAAATTACTGATTGCTCCAACTGTAGTAGTGCCCCCAGTTCACCGACATTTAAGTCCTGTTGCTCTAACACGTACAGTAATTGCAGTCGTGTCGGATTGCTCAATAATTTAAAAATGCGATCCGACTCCTGCAACTTTTTAGGCTCAATTAAAATTGGTGTCCCCATTTCACATGTCATCCCTTTCATATGTTGATATTAACATATGAAAGGGTTAGTTGTAAACTAAACCCGTGCTCATGGTTAGCCACAAGCACGGGTTCAGAAATTTATTTAAGTGTTTTTAAAACAGTTCGATAAATACAAAGCATTGCGACCATTAACGTCCCAGCCGTTAATACGGTTTTAAAAAATGCTTTTAATTGCTGCACGCTAACCACCACCTTAATCGTTTCAATTAGATTGACACGCTACTCAAATTTTGAGGCATCAAACCGATGTTCCCGAAAACTACCTTCAATACTGCTAGTTCGGCCAATGCTCATCAACTGACTTAACAATAAATTTTGTGTTCGTGTTAACCGAATTTTATTAATAAATACCGTATAAGTAATATAGTTTGCCAATCGATCCACTAAGACTAAGTCAACCTCTTTTTGCGTAGCTAGACGTTCAGCAACCTGTTGTAGTGCCGCCTTGATTTCAGCGCTACCGGTAACTTTCGATCCCATAAAATCTTGGGTTAACTCTGAAACAATTCCTTTAACTTCATTCTGCATAAAATCCCCCGCTCCTACATCTTCTAGTATAACAAGCTTGGCAAGGTATTAAAAATTGTACACGACCTAATTCATTAATCGGCAAAACAAAAAAAGCATTGTAACCTAATTATAAAAATGTTAATTGTCCCTGAACGCAAAAAAACGTACGCCACAATGCGTACGCTTTTTAAACTAAACAATTTCCAATTGAAGCTGTTGTGACTCAACCCATTTGGCCGCGATTAAGACGCGATACAATACTACCGTAATTACGGCGGGAATCAGAACTCCCGTCAACAGGTAGACGAGAAAGCTCGTCATGTTCGTTGAAGCCAGTGTAATCGGTGCAATTAATGAATTCAGCCCCAACCCCGCCAACTTGTATGACGTCGAGAAATTAAACACAATGGTCGCAATTGGTGCCGACACGATTGCGGCGACCATTGGTGGAATCGCTAACCGCGGATTCACGAGCAAATTTGGAAATTGGACTTTTGGCGTGATAATCCCTTGGGCAATGTTTGCCCCAATATTATTTTGCCGAAATGACATTACGGTAAACCCAACGAATTGCGCGGTCGTCCCAATCAACGCGGCACCTGATGAAACGGGATCCAACATGACCGCCACCGCTAAAGCGGCCGACGACGCTGGTGTCATTAGAAACAGCGCCCATGCTAAGGAAACTGCCATCGACCCAATCAATGGATTGACTTTCATGGATGCGGCGATAAAATGACTTAGCCAAACCAAGGCGGGTGTCGTCACTGCTGCTAAACCTAAACCAACGACCGCCCCAACAAACGTCGCCGCTAGCGGCACCAGCATCATGTCAAGTGGGGTCTTACCAGTTAAGTAATTGCCAACCAAAACGGCAACTAAACCCGCTGCAACCGCCGAAATCGGCTGACCCGTTGAAAACATCGGACTTTGGGCAAGCTGGACTAATGTATGACCGGTCGCAGTCACCCCAGTCGTACTGCTCTGAGAGAAGAAGACGGCATTCGCACCGATCGTTGAAGAAATCATCGCGCTAAACGTCACTAAAGTATTACTATTTAACATCGTGGCGATGGCAACGCCAAAAGCCGGTCCGAGCAAAACTTGCGCAATCCCACCAATTTGATACAATGCCTGCCAATGGACAAAATTAGCTAATGATTGCAGTAACAAGCCGATTCCCAAACAAACCAGAATGGCATTGGAAACTCCGGCAGAAACTTTATAGACGTAATCCATCGTCGTCATGCTATGTGTTGATGTTGCATCAGTTGATTGTGACATATGTATGGCCTCCACTTAATTAATAAAAATTAGATTAGAGCTATGTGAGAATGTCTTTAATTTAACCATTGATCTTTGCAACTGTCAACCGTTTTAGCTGTTCTTTTTCATGAAAGCGTCGTCACAACTAAAAAATAGCCAAACACCAGTGGCAAACTGGCATTTGACCATTTTATATGACAGGTAATGCTTATCTTAATCCTTCGCCACAGCTAAACTCGCCCAATCAACGACCCCATTTTGATAACTATTCTGTTCCAATAGTTGGCTTAGCGGCACGGTTGCCAGTGTTTGGTCGAAGGCCGTCGCTGCCTTTTCAAAGGCAGCCTTGGCCGTCGCCTCACTATGTTCGATATGACTGGGACGTCCCGGGAATAGTTTTGCTGCCAAATGACGGGTCGGCATTTGGAGTGTTCCTAATTGTTCAACAGCTTGACCGACATCTAACAAACTAATTTCTTCAACGGATCGCTTTAAGACAAACCCACCGTCCTTGCTGGCGCTTGAATCAATGAGTCCCGCAATTACTAATTTTCGTAAAATCTTTTTCAAATATGAATCTGAGACACCTAATTGCTGACTCAACAGTTGACTCTTCAACGGCGTATGATCTTTTTGTAATGCGAGCATCAGCACGACATAGATGCCTTGTTCCACACTTTTACTAATCTTCAAGCTAAACACTTCCCAATTCTTCGTTTTAACTCCTAATTATTCGCAGTGACTTAGTCTTTCTGGCTCCCGACTTCCTGCAACTTAGCCAATAATTGTGCGGCAACTGTCGCCACCATGACCGGTTTCAAATTAGCGTTAAATAGACCACCAATTTTCAACAACGGTACTAGCCGACTCATCGAATCATGCCGACCTGCGCCATAAACTAGCGTCGGTTCAACGACAGCCAATGGCAGCTCACTGGTCCTCAAGCGTTGAATAATGCTTGCTTTCAACGCAACAAATGATTTCGGTCCCAGCTTACCACCCACGAATCCCATCGCTCGAACATGATAATCTTCTGCCAACTGCTGCATCACAAGTGCCGGTGCTTGATTTATCGCCAATTGTTGCCTTGTATCGGCGTCTGGCCGGCCAATTAAATCAACTATATAATCAATTTTAGTTGGCAGCGCTGCTTTCACGGCTGCTAAATCAGTCAAATCTAAAGCCAAATTATGCACATTGGTCGCTTGCAAGTCATTATGACCTGAGCGCGAAACAATCCAAAACTCAGCTTGAGCCTCTACTTGTTGCCACTGCCGCGTTAGTTCACGACCAATATAACCATTACCACCGAATAACACAACTGTTGTTTTCATTTTGCCAGCTCGCTTTCTAAAGACATTTAATATCCATGGATACATAATATCTTTAGATATGGCCACTGTCAATTAAAAACATTAGCGACAAAAAAACTAGCGTTCAATTTTTATGAACGCTAGTTGTCTTAAAGTTTATTTTTCAGGCGCCAAACCGCGGGCTAAAAAGTGTGCAGCATCGCGGCTAGCTTGTTCAATATCGAAGTTTTTATCGACACCCAGTAACATTTGTGGCACCACATAACTCGCTAGTGTGCCAATAATGTAACGAGCAATTCGGGCTACTGGCCAATCCACAATCTGGCCGGTCTGTTGAAAATAACTAAAATACTCGCCAACTTTACCTTCAATTAATAGTTGTAACTTCCCCGATAAATTTTGAATAATTTCCGGTTTGCGCACAATCTCTTGTGCAAACACCTTCAATAATTTTTGATTTGCTAACGCAAAGGTCATCCGATCCTGAATCGCATAAGTAATGAAACCCTCGAAATCTTGAATCTGTGACGTCTTGATTTCCGTCAAAAATTCCGCCGCGGCCATTGGAACCACTTGATCCAACATCGGGTCCATTAGTGCCTTTAGAATGCCATCCTTAGTTTTGAACTGTTTAAAAACAGTGCCTTCAGAAACACCAGCACCCTTGGCAATTTCACTCGTACTCGTCCGGTCAAAGCCTTGCTCTGCAAATAAATTGAGGCTAACACTTAAGACCGCTTGCTGTTTTTGAGTCAGTTCTGACTCCTGGAGGGTCTTTTCAAAAAGCTCCTCGACATTATTAACTTGCATGCTAATCCCTCACAATTTTATAAAAACGCTCATTATAGTATAGAACATCCGCGTCATCCGCGCCAACCAACAATACCGCTCGCCACAGTTATGGGCTGGCAAAGATTACTGGACCGTCAGTTTATGACCTTCTAATCAACTTTAATTTTGACCATAACCAGCTGATTATGCTGGTCAAACCGGCTCACTGTCGGGCAACTCGACTTGACTGATTTCTCGGACAATTTGCGCTACCAGCTTTGAAAGATCCTGCTGTTCACCTTGTAACAGTCCTGGCACATAATGGGCTTGAACAATATAACAAATTAACTGACCGGCGATAATCCGTAAGAGGTCAACTGCATTAATGTCCGCTCGTAACGCTGGCATTCGCCGGAACAATTCAAGCAATTTCGCTAAAAAGTCAGTATCATCCGTCAGCAGCAACGCTTTTAATAACTGTCGAATATCACTGCTAGTCAATAGTTCAACGACAATAATTTTTACCGCCTCGAGGTTAGCCATGATAAAGTGGTAACGGTCAGTCACGATAAAATGGACCATCGCTTCCAACGTTGAACAGCTGGCTAAACCAGCAAAGAACTGATCCCGATATTTTGGAAAAAAGTGTGACATTACTGGTTTAACTACCGCCACGAGCAAATCTTGTTTCGTATGATAGTATTTAAAAATAGTTGCTTGACTAATCCCGGCTTGTTTCGCAATATCACTCGTCGCAGTTCCATCAAAGCCCCGCTCAGCAAATAAGGTCATCGCCGCCACTAACGCTGCTTTTTGTCCCTTGGGCATCGTCTGCTGATCAAGCCAATCCTGATAATTCACAAAGATATCAACTGCCACTAGTCACACCTCCACTCGCTAGTCATCAGTGCTTAAACTTTCCGATAACGCTTCAAACCAACGATATTTAGTACCGTTAGGACGACTAAGAAAATCAGTAAAATTCCAATATCGAAGCCTAAATGCCAAATTGACGTTCCGCGCATGATAATGTCAGTAACGGCATCCCCAGCATACTTAATTGGAATAATGTAGGAAATGTCCTTAACCCAAGCAGCCATCGAATCCAATGGAATAATGCCTGAGAAGAAGACCTGTGGCACAATGACTAGTGGAATGAATTGCATCATTTGGAACTCAGAGTTTGCAAACGTTGAGAGCAAAATTCCGAAAGCTAACGCGACTAATGCCAAAATTAAATTAATGACAATCACGCTCGCCATATTCCCAACGACTTCAATTCCGAGCAGCCAAACGGTCACAAGCACAATTAAGATGGTTTGAATCACGGCTAACACACCGTAGCTTAACATGTAGCCAAAGACGATTGACGACCGTTTAACTGGCGTTGCCAACAAGCGATCCAAAGTTCCCGTCGTCCGTTCTTTTAATAGTGCCATCCCAGAAATCAAGAAGACGAAGAAGAAGACGAAAAAGCCCATCAGAATTGGCAACATCTTAGCAAAATAGCCAGTATCCTTATCGCCATAAACGTAGTGATTAGTAATTTTAGGCGTCTTTTGACTCGTACTCTTGGTCGCCATCGTCGTCGAAGTAGCTTTGGTTGACGTTGCCTGTTGTGCCGCTGTGGCAGCACTGCCAGCTTTAGCACTAGCCGTCGCCGCAGCCTGTTGCTTTTGAATCGCTTGCAGTTGTGCTTGTAACTTCACGGTTGCCTTAGTGCTCTTCGTCAACGCAGACTTCAACTGATTAATGCTCGTGGCCGTCAACGCATTCTTAAAGGCTAATTTGACGGTAGCGGTTTTCGTTGAATCCGTGTTCGCGTACGTCAAACTGTAATTACTGCCATTTTTCTTAACAATGGCATCAATTTTTTCATTCTTTAACGCTTTTTTAGCAGCGCTTTTGGTGTCGTAAGTTTTGACTGTCACATGCTTAATATCGGCCATTTGTTGGTTTAGCTTATGACTGACCGAAATGGTTCCAATCGACACATCCGTTGACGAATTTGTATTAAAAATGACGCTCATCAGTAACATAATTAAAATTGGTGCGAGGAACATCAGGGCTAGCGTCCGTTTATCCCGAAATAGTTCTTTGAGCACCCGGTTCATAATTCCAATTGTTCGCATTATTCAACACCCTCCGCCTTCAAAAAGACATCTTCAATCGTCTTCACTTGATATTGTTGTTCCAGGGCGGCTGGCGCATCAAACGCCATCACTTTGCCGTCGAGTAATAAGGCGACCCGTCCGCACAACTCTGCTTCATCCATGACATGGGTGGTAATTAAAATACTGCGGCCCTCATCACGAATGCGACCAAGCTCAGCCCAAATTTGGCGGCGTAAGGCCGGATCAATCCCAACAGTTGGTTCATCCAAAATCAATAAATCGGGTTTGCCAAGTAAGGCAATGGCTAAGGATAATCGCCGCATCATCCCGCCAGAATAGCCGGAAACGCGTTTGTTCAAATCAGCTGTTAAATCAACGACTTTAGCGACATAATCAACTTCTCGGGTCATATCCGCCTTCGCGATGCCCTTCATCAAGCCATAAAACTTTAAATTTTCACGGCCAGTTAAGGTGTCATACAAGGCATCGGTTTGTGCCATGTACCCGATTCGCCCTAATAATTGGCGATTAGGCATCACCGTGCCAAAAACCTTGGCTGAACCCCCACTAGTCACTTCCATGCCCAGTGTAACTTTAATGACCGTTGACTTGCCGGCCCCTGATGGTCCGATTAACCCAACAATTTCACCCGGATTAACGGTTAAATTAATATCTTTCAACACCGTCTGATTGCCAAACTTCTTGGCCAGATGTTGTAAATCAATAATTGCCTGACTCATGAGTATGCCTCCTAATAAATTCAATCTTTTTCACTTTCATCAATTAGTGAGTAAGTGGTTACTCACCTAACAAAAACTATTATACGCAGCCTTAAGTGAGTGTCAACTCATTTTAGCGTTTTTAGTCAAAAAAAGCGAGTGACTACTCACTTAAATCCTACTCGTCGCAGTCGTTTAATGACTTTAGAATAATTTACGTACTTGGGCTGAGCCTTGCTGAAATTAGACAAAAAAACTAACGGTCAAGTCGTGCTTGATTTTCTCAGCAGGATTTGACCGTTAGTTTTTTTGTTTTTTGAGCACTAGTCCCATTTCTCTGGCTAACTTAATTAATTTGTTGAGCTGGCACCAAGGTCAGTACCCGTCGTTTAATCTCATCGCGCACTTGCCGAAAGACTGCCAATTGTGCGGCCGGAGTACCGGTTGCCTGGGCGGGATCGGGTAACGGCCAATGCAATTTTTGCACTGTGGCCGGGGTTACCGGGCAACGATCACGGGCATCACCACATAAGGTAATCACCAAGTCACATTGTTGTAAATAAGTCGGTTCAATCAATTTAGACTGTTGACCTGAAATATCGATTCCCACTTCTGCCATGACTTTAACCGCGGTTGGATTCAAGCCATGGGTCTCCACACCGGCGGATTGAATTGTCCAATTTGCCGGTAATAGCTGCTTGGCAAATCCTTCTGCCATTTGACTGCGGCAAGCATTACCGGTACATAGAAAGTAAAGTTGTTTTGATTTAACCATTTTAATAACCTCTTTTTAGTTGTGTCCAATACTGTTTTCAAGCCAAGTTAGTCACTAAAACCGGCCTTTTTCGCAACCATGAATTGTAACATCGTAACCCCAACAATCATGATAGCTCCCAAAATACCATAAAAGTTAAAGGTCACGTTTAGGAACAACACACTCAAAATGGTCGCCGCCAACGGTTCAATTGCACCAAGGACGCTGGCGGTCGTCGGCATAATGGCTTCCAAACTTTGCAAGAAAAATAAATAGGCCAACATCGTTCCAAATATGACGACAAACGCGACTTCCAACCAAGAAAATGGTGACAGGCTCGGGAAGTGACGCCAGGCCTGAGTTGCCACGGAAACAATCAGCCCACCAATCAGCATGGACCAGCCGACGATGGCAATCGACCCGTAAGTCTTCAGCAACGTTTGGGGCATCAACGTATACACTGCCGCCCCAACTGCGGCAAGCAATCCCCAGACAACCGCCGCGACCGGTAATGCCAGCGAATTTAAGTGTCCCTCCGTTACGATCAAAATGGTTCCAAGAATCGCCGAGACGACTGAAATCACATCAACCTTACTGGGCCAAGCCCAATTAACACAAGCTAAGAAGAGAATAATAATGACCGGCGATAGAAATTGTAGGATTGCCGCGGTGGCCGCATTCCCCGTGCTAATCGCCATAAAATAGGTCAATTGCACGGATGCCATGCCCAGTAAACTAAAGGCCACTAATTTCACAGTCGCCCGTGGTTGCTGGAACACTGCAAACACCGGCGCCCGACGACTTAACCCATACAAAATCAATAAAATTCCCGAGATGAGCATTCGAATCGAGACTAACCACAGCGGTGAAATCGCAGTCGTATTAAATAAATGTTGGGCAACGGTCCCGGAACTTCCCCATAAAAATGGGCCAGCACTCGCTAAGATGAGCCCCATTGTCTTTTTTTGCACGTAACCACCCCTCCAAGTCGCTTTCAGTTTAGTCTAACAAGACTTGGCTAACTTTCCAAGGGACGTCTGTAAAACAGCTCGGTAAGTCACCTAACAAAGCCCTTTTTCAAGCCAGTAGTGCCTTACTGTTAACCAAGTTCACTACTGGCAATTGACAGGTCTTGACCACTAGGCTAATCTAAGAACGTCCAAGGAGGTTCTTATGAAACATCAAAAATTAATTTACGGGTTAATTGCCCTTTTTGCGATCATCTTTATTGGCGGTGCGCTGATCATTCCGACCCCGGCCATTAAAAGTCGCGTCATCACCATTAGTAACTTTATTACTGGTCATCCTAAAACTAAGGATGACAGCCGCGACGTAGCCAATTCTAAACTGGGACAAAAGTATCAGCTTTCAACGGCACAACTTAAAAAGCTCAATCAGCTCAAAGTCACGGGAATTGGCGATTCCATTATGGTTCGTACTACCGGTGACTTAAAACAAGTTATCGGATCGTTTAACGTCAATGCCAAAATTGGTCGTCAAGTCGCTGCCGCGCCGGCGATCATTACCCAGCTGCAAACTGATCAAGCGATGGCTAAGAATGTCCTGATTAATTTAGGCACAAATGGCCCCACTGATACCACCACGATTGACGGCATTATTGATCAAATTGGGGCTAGCCATGAAATCTTTTGGGTCAACACCCGAGTTCCCGGCAAAGCTTGGCAAGATCCGAACAATCAGCTGATTGCCGCGGCGGCCAAAAAATACACGAATGTCCATCTCGTCGACTGGCTTTATGTCAGTCAAGACAATGATAACTGGTTTGCCGACGACAACTTGCATCCGAACACGCTCGGCGATCGCGAGTATGTCGCGACGGTTGGCCCAGTCCTCGCCAAATATGGTAAATAAGTCAAAAACACGATTTGATCGGCATAACGCCAAGTCAAATCGTGTTTTTTAAACTGGAACGATGTAACTTTTAACCTCTTTGTGCCTAGGCCATTTCGGTAATCACCCGGTCGCCCCATGCTTCTAAATGGGCCAAATCATGTTGTAAGACCAGACCTTCAGCCGTTAATCCGTAGGCATATGCCGGTGTCGAAACCACTAAGCCCAGTTGTTCTAACTTCACTAAAACCGTCAACAACTTGAGGGTTGATAGGCCACGGATTTGCCGTCGCAAAATCATGAAGTCCACCGGGGTTGCCTGCAACTGGCTCAGTGCTAAGGCATGCCATTTATTGGACAACAGCGCCAATCCAATCTTTGTCCCAATATTCAAATCTCGCATCACCATGATTAACTCCCCTTATCCTGCTACAATTACTGTTAATTTGAAGGTTGAAAGGACAAAAGAACTTGTAAACACTGTCATATAGGCAACAGGCACTGCCAAATTAGTGGTAATCCCGCTCCGGCATGCAGAATCGCTGTGCTATAGTGGGACAGTCGCAGCCATAGTACGGTCTGCGACTTCGATTTAAAGCCGATAATTCACGTCTTTAAATCGCCCTGTAAGATTAGGCGGCTAAGATTCGCCGCCCAATCTTACCGACACAGCACAACGATTCTGCATACCTACGCTAAATCTAGTCTAAAAATAGTTAAATTAGCTGGAAGTCGCCGCTGATGGCATCGGTCGTGAAAGTGGCGTTGAGGCGGCATGTTCCTTGCCGGCGTTACGCCACGGACGGTCCGGGACACTTGCGATTCATGCAAGGGTTCCGGACGAGGACCAAGACGCTCCTCAGGCTTGATCCGGTCCCACGGCCGCATGTTATCAGTGGCGACTGGAAGCGGTCATATCAACTAATTTTCATGCTCTAAGCATTGACATGGCAGTAGTTACTGGCGATTTTGATCTTTCAAACTTTATTGTTAATTTTATAATTGTTTACTTGGAAAGGCGACTGAAAAGGTCCATCGAGACAGGTCGGTTTTAACGATTATTCTTTAAATTGAATTTTGACATAATCGCGGTACAACGGCGTATTTGCCATTAGTTCTTGATGGCTGCCGTGACCGCTAACATGCCCATTTTCGATAAAGTAAATATTGTCTGCATCCACAATGGTGCTTAAACGATGTGCGATGACTAAGGTTGTCCGCCCCTTCATCAATTCGCCCAAAGCTTGTTGCACCATTGCTTCTGACTCTGAATCAAGACTGGCCGTAGCTTCGTCCAGCATCAAAATCTTGGGATCACGCAAGAATGCACGCGCAATCGCCAACCGTTGCCGTTGACCGCCACTGACTTTCACCCCACGTTCACCAACTTGGGTATCTAAGCCAGCCGCCATCTCGCGCACAAATTTATCCGCAGAAGCCAGCTTCAAAACATGCCACAATGCATCGTCAGTAAAGGACTGTTTTGAGCCATAAGTTAAATTATCCCGAATTGTTCCCGCCATAATCGCCGAATCTTGGCTGACGTAACCAATTTGTGACCGCCAATCCGTCAAATTAAGGTCAGCAACATTCTTGCCGCCAATTGTGACCTGACCACTAGTTGGTTCATAGTAACGTTCTAGTAAACCGAAAATGGTTGATTTACCACCACCTGATGGTCCCGCAAACGCAACGACCGTATTGGGTTTGGCTTCAAAGTTCACATCACGTAACACCGGTTGTCCATCGTCTGCATAAGCAAAGTCCACCTGTGACATCGCCAAAGTTTGGTTCGCCACTGAGTGACTTTCACCGGCAGTCAATGCTTCTTCCGGTTCATTTAATAAGTCACGAATTCTTTCAGTCGCACCGCTCGCTTTTGATAAGGTTGTAAAGAATTGCCCTAAAGTTCCTGCTGGACCAATAATTTGAAAAAGATACATCAGAAATGAAACCAATGTGCCCATCGTCATCGTACCGCTAGCGACTCGAGCTGCCGCATAGACCAACACGCCGACAAACAAGGCCATCATGCTAGCTGTCATGACCGGACCAGTCACGGAATCATAAATCGCTTCTTTTAGACCAATCTGGTAAAGCTTTTTGATTTGTCCCGCGCCAGTCTCAGTTTCAAAATCTTCAGCGTTCGATGATTTAACTAGCCGAACTTCACTCAGAGTCTCATCCGCCGTGCCATTAAAATCCGCTAACGCATCTTGCCGCTGCCGTCCAATTCTCCCGGTAGCTTTCATAATCGGAAACATAATCAATAACACAATTGGCACAGCGACCGCCATAATTAGTGTCATTTTCCAATCCATCAACGCCATAATGACTAACGCGCCAACAAGTTGCATCAGTGACGTGACCATTTGTGGAAATGAGTTGGCTAGTAATTCCTTGACCTGCGTCGAATCGTTGACCAGCCGTGAGGTCATCTCACCCGTCTTGACGTTGTCAAAATAGGACACCCGTAAGCGAACCAATTTGTGCCACAGTGTTGACCGTAAATTGGCGACCACATTTTCACCAAAGATTCCAAGTAGTGTCCCAGAAAGCGCGCTAATCACCGCGCTCAATAGGAATAAGCCAATTACCCCAACTAACAAGGTTTGATTGATGCCGTGACTAAAGCCATTAATTAACGTTTGGGCAAACTTCGGCACTAATAACTGTGCCCCAGTCGCTAATAGTCCTAAGACTAACCCTAGCCAGAGTTGCCAGTAGCGCGGTGCGGTTTGTCGAATCAAATGCAGAAAACCTTTTAAATCAAATTTGCTCGGAGTCGCTTGTGGTGTCCGAGCTGCTGCTAATCGTTGTGCCATTTCTCAAATGCCTTCTTTTTTCTTAAATTTAGAACCAGCGCCGGCCCCAGCCTGGACGTTGTGGCCAATCATGATCGTGTGGGTGTCCCATGAAATCATGTAAGTCTAATTCTGGTGCGTGTTGTGTGAGCTTATCCAATAACTTTTGTAGTTCGAGCTGTTCATCCGCTGATAAGCAACCAAATAAGTTATCTGACAATTTATCAATTCCTTGATCACGATGCGTTGCCATCTGTTGGCCTTTTTCACTCAACCGAACGATCACCGCACGTTTGTCTGTCTCGCTTGGCACTCGTTCAACCAACCCGACTTCTTCCAAGCGATTGATCGTTGCACTCACCGAACTCGGGCGAATATCTAAGATTTCTGCAATTTCTGCATTGGTTAACCCGGCTGGCGAGTCGGCCAACAATTGTAATAACCGCATCTGTCCCCGGCCGCCACCACCATGTTGCCCGGCCATATCTTGTTGATGTGCAACCGCCATTAAGAAAACCCGGTTTTGCATTAATTTACCAAAACTATTAAATAGTCCTCGACTTTGATCTGACATTAAAAGATCCTCCTCAAATTTTCAATGTCATTATATTAGCACGATAGTTAGTTTTATACAACAAAGACTAACTAAAAAGCTAACTATTAAGCAAAAAACACGCTAATGCCTGATTTAACGGCGTTAGCGTGTTGCAAATTTACTTAGGTTAAGAGCAAAAAAATGCGAACAGAACCACAGCGGCAACGGTCGCACCTAAACTAGACTCGTGGTGGGTGCACAAACAGCCGTATTTTTACTTATCTTGTGCGACCACAAAGTAGTTGCCATCAGGGTCTGAAAAGTTAAACGTTAAAGTCCCATTATTATCAACGATCTCTCCAGCGCTGGGCAGAGCCTTGTGCAAAGCTTCGAAACGATCGCTAAAGAACATCAATGACGGGGTGTTGCCCATCACTTCTGGTGAATATTTGGCAATAAATGCTTTGGGAAAGAATGCCAATTCCATGCTGGGCGCAATGGCTAGCACGATTGTCTTAAACTCATCAGGTAAACTCGAAATCGTTTCAATTTTGGCGTCAAAGTAATCTTGCCAAAACTTGGCCATCTGATCGACATCAGTCACATATAGCATGATACGTGTTTTTTTCATGGTTACACCTCATTACTATCGTTATTTTAGTTTTTATTATAAGCAATTTAGGTCGTTTTTGACAGACAGAACACTGCTAACTTTGGGGCAACACAGCAATCAGAAAATTTAACGTTACCCACAAATGCGACTACAATGGTCATGGAAGGAGTGGTCTTTATGACCCCAAATGACCTATTGTCTGATTTGCAAAAGCTTAAGCTGCTGCCAAGCCAGCCATTACATTGGCAAACCTTCAGTCCAACAAGTCTCTGTGTTGAACTAAACCATCACCGTTATGTTTACCAACTAGACGTTGCCTTGAACACGGTCACGGTTTTTCATGCCAGTGACCAAACGGAAACATCGGAGGATTTTCACTTCGATAAAACCATCCAACTAACGGCGACACAACAAAAACGGCTACATGCCGCAACACCATTAGCCAGTTAGGTCCAGACAAAAAATGACGAACTTTTTAATGAGTTCGTCATTTTTTATTAGTTGGTTGGGGTATTTTGTAAACTCCAGTCAACGGAACCACTATAACTATCAGCATAAACACTTGGTTGCACATCAAGCATGATGCCTTTAGTCGCCGACCAGTCACTCGTAATCTGAGTATTGGTTGTGCCGGCAACCTTTGTGCCAGAATCAATCAACGTTGATGAGTTAGTCAACACAGTTTGCGTACTACCATCTTTATAAATTAAGTTGCCTGCTAAGGTATGGGTCGCTGACTTCAATGGTGTTGCCGTCGCATAGACCGACCAGTTAGACCCAGCGGCCCGGGTATCACTGACATTCACATTCCATGCTGCCGTTGGTTGGAATACCGTTTCAGCCGTTGGAATCTCGAGGCTACCAAAGCCAATGTCACTAGAAATCGCGCCAAATTGTAAGACTCCGGCATGATTCGTGACCGTAATCGTCACTGGATCTGATTTCAAGCCACTATCATCTTTGGCATAAACTGGAATCGTCATTGTTGCACCATCAGCCAGTGCCTTTAAACTTGCAGCCAAGCCGGTCGTATCCGACGCATAAGTGACACCATCGGTACTACTACTGTCTGAATAACTCGAACTAATCCCCGTCGTTTTCACCAACCAAGCGATCACGTCACTGTCACTGCTCAAACCAGATAAGTCATCTGGGTAAGTATCCGCAGTAGTCTTGCTACTGGTAATATTGAGCGATCTTTGTTCAACGTCTGCCGTTGCGGTTCCAGAATCACCAGCATCATTGCCTTCAGTAATCGTCACATTTTTCTTTCCCGACAAAGTACCACTTAATGACAAACTATAGCTCAAATCATCATTAACTGTTGTCGAAACTGATGGATCGGCGTCAACTGTAATTTTGTCACCAGCAATTGTTCCTTTACCCTCAATAACAGTCGTACCCTGGGCTAATTTATTAGTGATGGTAGGTTTCAATTCATGTCGTTGAATCGCATAAATCGTCGCAAAACTACGCGCTGATTCATTCTCCGCAGAATATCCAGCATAATAAGGCACATATTTCAAACCAACTTTTAGTGGACTGCTGCCATTCCACATTGACCAATCAATGTAAGCGGTTTGAACAGCGTTAGATGAGTTAAATGCCAGTGATGAGACTTGAGTCCCGGGGATTAAATTAGTTCCAAGCTTACTACTAGCTAAAGTATTTGACGAATTAAAAACTGAAGTATACATGTCTTTAATTTTATAGTTATTTTTAGCTTTAGTTACGATTGAACCTGACCAAGTCACAGACAACATCGTTGTTCGATTTGTTACGTTACCATTTTCAACATTGTTGGCTGTAATTGATGTAATGGTTGGTGCACTATCGAGTGTTGCATAGCTTTCCCCATACATTGAATCCCCCGTGACCGTTCCGGGATTAAATGCAACTGGCAACATCGTGTCATCGGCTAAACTCTTAAGTGGAACCATCCAACTACCTAGAAGTGTACTAGTAATAACTAGGCTCAATACTTTTTTCCAATTTTTAAGATTTCCCATGTCCAATCGCCTCCCCCTTGTGAGTTTGTTGAATCAGCTTCAATAAACAAGCAACGAGTAGGAGCATTGTACCCAAGACTAACCAATAAGTCGTCCGAGCTTCATCGGTTTGTGGTAATCGTAAATTTGAATTAGTAGTCGTCAACCAACCTGGGATTGTCGCGACCTGACTTGGTGTGGCACGTCCTTTAGTCGTCGCAGCGTTCCTAGCAATCGTGGCCGAATAGGCAGTTTCACCATTCGGGATCTGCTGATCGATGAGTGCAGATTGACGACTGATTTGGGTCGTCGCCCCTTGATAAAAACTCACCTGACCAGTCGTTTGACCAATTGTGGCCGCCTGGACAGGCAGCATTAACCCGAAAACACCAATTAATCCCAAACTAATCTTCAAAATCACTTTTTTCATCATGCACGCCTCCCCGTTAGCGGTCACTTACTTATTTTGACGCCGTTTTTTAATAAAGAAGAATAACCATAAACCAAGTAACACGATGATCAACATGCCTAATGCACCGAAGACAACAAACCAGATTACATTAATGCCCGAATTGTCAACCGATTTATCGTTATAAGTCTTAGCAGCTTTGGCCGTAATCGTAAAGTCTTTTTCAAAGACCCACCGATGTTCGGTATTCTTTACGACCATCTTGATGTGATATTTACCTGCTTGTAATTTAGTTTTTCCTAACAACATCGGATAACGGTAAACTGAATTTGGTGCTAACTGCACGTTGGACTTCTTAGCCGTCTTCACAACTTTGCCAGTGTTTTTACTCGTGATTGTCGTGTTCATCGTCAAATTAGGCACGATAACTGCAGAGGTATTCCGGATATAAGGAAAAATCCCACGATGATAATTAGTCATCCCAGCGGTCACCTTACTTAGTTTCAGTGCTGGATCAGGCACAGTCCCCATCGTGTATTTCAAACCAATAACATAAGAATATTGGTTTTTAACATTCATAGAACCTTTAACGTTGCTTGTCACTTTTTGGTCGACCCGCTTGAAGTACCAGCCACCCAAAATGACACCGTTAAAATCCTTGTTCGGCATCTGGACTTGCGCCGAAACAACTGTTGAACCATTAGCTGGTACCGTAACTGTTTTGCTTCCTTGCAATTTGGTCAAATCAGTCATTTTATAAGTCAATGATTGGTCAAAACTTTTGGCAGGCGTTACATATTCAATCGCCCCATTGCCATTGGTATAGGCTGTATGAATCGCCGTTTGAACTTTAATATCCTGATTAGTCACATTATAAATTGTAGTCTGTAATGTTTCGTCTTGCCCTTTGTTCATTTTTAAATCAAAAAATGAATTCTTCTTGTTAAGCTGATTGTCAGGAATCTTAGCGGACACACTAAAACCAATCTGATTGCTCTGGCTCGATTTACTAGTATTGGCAGCAAGCGCCACTTGTCCCCAGTTAAAACTGAGCAACACCATTCCAACTAATCCTAAGCCAAACCACAATTTTTTAATCTTCCGCATTTTCTTAAAATCCCCCTTAATCACCTAACATCACTATGTATAAAAAGGCGCGCATCGTTCTCACAATGTCCACCTTTAATTGATCAATTTAATTAGTTGCCAGGCGTATCATTCATTGTCCAGTTTAACGTTGTTTTATAAGTTTCAGCCTTAGCAGTGTTAGCCGGGATGTTTAATTTGATATTATCAGGATTTAAGTTAGAAACCGTTACACCAGCACCGTTATTCTCTTTAGCGCCTAGAACCTGAACACCAGCAACAGTTGAATCAGTCGTTGCTAAATCAACATTTTGTGCAGTTGCATAGGCACCATTTGCGTTAGTCTTTGTTTGATTCCCACTATTAGAAACAGTTCCTTCTGGTAACGTTAAAGTTGCACCCTTGATAGTTGCACCATCAGTACCAGTTAAAGTATCACCCTTGACAGTGACACTCCAACCGGCATTGGTCCCACGAACATCGGAAGCTTCGATGACTGCATTACTTTCCCATAAAGTAGTTGCCGCACTAGTCTTATCTAAGTCCAAGGCTTTATCATTTGACACGTCAATCTCACTTGTTCCGAAATCAAGTGAAGCTGGTACATAGATCAATGATAAGTCACCACCAGCAGCGGCACCGTTATTACCGTCACCTGGGTCAGTTGTTTTGTCTGGATTAGAAGGATCAACTGGCGATACTGTTTGGGTACTCTTAGTGAACGTTGTTGTCACATTAGTCTTCCCAGTTGTGTTTGCATCCGCATTAGCGACTAATGGTGCAACTACCGTTCCCAATAAAGCACTCGACATTAATAAACTACCAATAACTTTTTTCATAAATGTACATCCCCTTTGTGTATTAACCATATTTATAATTTACCACATTAACTTTTATTTTCAACAACTTTTCTCTGATATAAATCTCGACCAACCAACAAAGTCAACCGCGTCAACCATTCGGCCACTACATTTTATTTTTTTAATTTTTCAACGAGTGGTCTATTTTTTAACTTGGGAGCGATTCAAATTAGTTTAGCACGACAGTAGTCATCGTTAATTTCGTTTATAAACTGTTCAAATCAGTATACGTATAGGTTTTATATCACAATCCAACATTCAAACTACTTTAGACTAATCGCCAGTCAAAAACTTCAAGTCTTACTGTATTTTCTTTTGTACGGCGGCTTAATGGTATATTTAATACTAATGGTACCTATTAGTAATATAAAATTGCTTTGGTTTTAAAAAGGCGTGCCCCCAGAATCACCTCTGAGGACACGCTTCATTTTCGACTTAAACTTGTTATTCTGACCGCAAGGCTGTCGCGGCATCTTTCTTTGCTGCCATCCGTGCTGGAATATGGCCACCAAGAACGGTTAAGACTGTACTAATGATAATTAGAATTAGTCCATGCATTGGATTCAAATGCGCCACATTGTTCAAACCAGTGATGTTACTTAACACAGCATTGATTGGGAAAGTCAATAACCAGGCAATCACCACGCCCAACAATCCAGAAGCAACCCCTAAAATCGTTGTTTCAGCGTCAAAGACACGAGTAATATCTTTCTTACGCGCCCCTAAAGCTTTCAAAATCCCGATTTCTTTAGTCCGTTCCAAGACTGACGTGTAAGTAATAATCGCAATCATAATCATACTCGTGACTAACGAAATTCCGGCAAAGGCGATTAAGACATAGGTAATGGCGTCCATCAAGCCACCCGTCAAGCTGGAAACCGTTCCGGCTAAATCAGTATAAATCACCTTATCTGTCTTGGATTTACCTTTGTTATAACTGTCCAAATAGCTTAAAACCTTATCCTTATTCTTAAAGCTGTTCGGGTAAATTAAGATGCTGGCTGGCGTCGTTGAGCCACCAAGTGTGCTAACTAAAGTGTCACGCATATCACTATCGACCTTGGCACCAGTCATCACATTCGTATCGCTCGTCTTTTGTGCCTTGACAATATCAGAAGTTTTATTGGTGTTAATAATATTCTGAGTCAAGTTATCGCTATAAGCGATACCGGAAGCCAAGACGTTATCGGAATCCTTAGTTTTTGCCCGTAAGACACCGACAACCTTGATTGTTTGGTTGGCTGACTTATTATAAAGTGCCGTCGTAATCTTATTTGGCAAATAGTTCCCAGTTGGAAGTTTTTGATAATAATCATTATTAGTGACAACTTTCAAAGTCGTGCCAACGATTTGGCTAAACTTGAACTGTTCGCCACTTTTGGCAGAATAGCCTAAGTTTTTCAACGCATTGATATTCACCGTATTATCGCGGTTCGCAATCAAGACAACTTCGTTAGCCGAAGTCGGATACTGTCCAGAAACAACTTCGTAATGCTTTTTCAAAAAGTTCGACTTACCATTCTGGGTGGTTGGATAAACCGACGTTGCGACACCCGACATACTGCTCATGGCCGCTGACATCGACGTTGAAGAAGCCGACTTGCTGTTCTTGTTTGAGAACGTCACGGACTTGGTCTTGCCATTAACTTGACGCAACAAATTCATCCCGGTTGCATAAGTGTAAGTCACATTATTGCTCAGACTAGGCGACATGTCCTTAATATAGGTCAAGTAGTCGCTAGTGAGCTTATTCGTATGCGTTGCCTTATCAGCCTGACTCACTTGGGCCGTGACTGCCTGATCAGAAGACTTGGCAGTCTTGATCTTGTCTGACTGTTTTTGCTGCTGCTGAGCAGTTTGCGAAATCGTAATCGGCATCTGTGCCAACGTATTAGTCTGGGTCTTATTGACTTGCTTCTGAAAACCGGTTGACAGCGCCAAGACAACCGCAATTCCAATAATCCCAATACTAGAAGCAAACGCGGTCAACGCCGTCCGCCCCTTCTTAGTTTTGATATTAGTAAAGGACAACTTTAAGGCGGTCCAATAAGTCATCTTGGTTTTTTTCAACGCAAAGGTTTCATCAGCAACTTCTTCATCATAAGGATTTGAGTCATGCTGAATCTTACCATCCGCAAATTCGATGATCCGACTCGCATATTCACGAGCTAAATCAGGGTTATGGGTCACCATGATGACTAACCGTTCCGCGGATAATTCCTTGATTAAATCCATAATTTGAACGCTGGTTTCAGTATCTAAGGCGCCGGTTGGTTCATCACATAGTAAAATTTCGGGATCATTCGCAATCGCCCGGGCAATCGCCACCCGTTGCATTTGACCACCGGAGAGCTGGTTGGGCCGTTTATTCATGTGTGGTCCTAAGCCAACGCGTTCGAGCGCCTTAACTGCTTTAGCTTTCTTGTCAGCGTTGCCCACACCACTCAAGGTCATCCCCATCTCAACATTATCTAAAATACTCAGATGTCCAATAATGTTGTAACTTTGGAAAATAAACCCAACCGAATTATTTCGATAAGCGTCCCAATCGCTTGCCTTGAAATCTTTCGTCGACTTACCTTTGATGATCAAGTCACCAGAATCATAAACATCCAGACCACCGATACCGTTTAACATGGTCGTCTTCCCAGAACCACTAGGACCTAAAATCGCCACAAATTCCTTTTTTCGGAAAGCAACGGAAACGTCATCAAGGGCCTTAGTAACCGAGTCACCAACGTGATAATATTTTTTAATGTGCTTGAGTTCCAACATTTAACTTAATTCCTTCCCTATTCATCCCAATTTTCTGTTAAACTATCGCTAATGCAACACTGTGTCTCAAAGCGTAACCGAGTTCAGTGCCGCTGACAATCATCAATCTGACAGAAACTGTCGTCAACGCAACAAAGTTAAACGATTTGTTGCATTAAGGAGTAAAAATATGGTTACAACCAAACAGAATCGCCGCGCACAATATAGCCGACAAATGATTGAGGCGACCGTTTTAAAGCTACTTGAAACTAAACCAGTCACCATGATTTCAGTTACTGAAGTTTGCCAACAAGCAGATGTCAATCGGACAACCTTTTATCGCCATTATACTGATATTCCACAATGTCTGGAAAGCATTGAACTCGAATTTTTAAATTCTTATCCTTTTGATAAACATGCCAGTCCTATGACCAACGTAGAAGGCATCCTGACTGCCTTTTATCAGCAACCACAGCTTAGTAACTTAGTCTTCGTCGAGGGTAAAACCAAGTTATTGGAACGCATGCGGATGACGACACCCGAAAATGTGCCAACCGCTAATCCCTATCAGATGATCTACATTTGGGGTGGCGTCAAAGATATTATCCGTTATTGGGTCAAACAGGGCATGCCTGAAACGCCCAAGGAACTAACCCGGATTATTTTTGATAACGTTCAAGCTAAAAAATTACCGGCGTTAGAACCTTGGTGCTAAATACTGTTCTGACTAAAGACATGACAGCATTTACTAGCGATTTTGATCTTGCAACATTTAGTTTTTTAACTAAAGGTTGCAAGTACAAAAAGTAGCGTGAACCGGACCATGTCAGTAACGGTCGCTCCTAAATTAAGCAGGTGGTAAGCGTTTCGTCAGTTAATGAAAAAATCCAAGAAAGTTCAAAACATTGCTAAACCGGCACCACTATTTTAAAAATCAAACCCTTTTATCTTTATAACCATTAACCTAGCTGGAGGACGTCGCTGATTGCATCGGACGTGAAATTCCCGTTAGAGCGGCGTTTTTTGCCGGTCTTACGGGACGGACGGTCCGGGATAGTTGCGAATTTTGCAACCATTCCGGGCGAAGGCCAAGACCGGTTCTCAGGCTTGGCCTGGTCCCTCGTCCGCATGTAATCAGTGACGTCCGGAAGCGACACTTTTCATCGACAATGTACCGGTACGACTGCTTTTATTAGTAATTTTCATCTTTCAACCTTTCGTTTTAAAAAAAACGACAAAAAAACACGCTGCACAACTGGTAGCGTGTGAATAATTTAATTTGATGAATTAAGTTGTTTTGTTAAGCCTTCAAGAGCTTTTCGACGGCATCCTTTAACTTGCCTTCGTCCATGTTCATGTAAGGTGCTACTTCGTCAGACGTCTTAGTCGTATCATGATTGTCATCATCCATGAAATGATTCCAAATTGCGTCACGAACAGGTAACTTGGCATCGCTCCAATCAAATACGTCACTCATTGATTCGTCTAAAATACTAGTCTTTTCAACTGCTGCAGCCATAAAAAACAACTTCCTTCCTTTTATTTGAAACAAGTCTATTATAGGTCATTTTTCGGGCGATGGTTATATTTTGTTCGTGTTCCCAAAATAATTTCAAATTTAGCCGCTTCATCACAAGATACGCGCTTTTATTGGCAATGTGCCGACAAGCTTTTGTCAAAAGAAGACGGCTAAGCTCAGCCGTCTTCAATCTAAATCCTATTTTTGATAAATTGACCGCAATGCAGCTAAGTCACCGGCCGTTAATTGCGTTTTGCCTTGACTGACTGGATACATCACCGATTGGATATCTGTACTATGATCTAAGCCCAGCGCATGTCCTAATTCATGGACGGCGACTGCATCGCTGTAAGCCATCGAGTAGTCGCCGTTCAAGCTAGCCGTCGCTTGATTATGACTGCTAGTCCCTCGCCAACTGATTCGTTGATAGATCTTTGGCCCACCTTCACCCAATTCAATGCTCGTCTCACCTTGAGGCATCTTTTTGTCATACACTGAAAACTTGATTGAGTTCGCATTTTCAGGCGCCGTGCCAGCAACCAACTGCACAATCCCAGTTTGGTTATATTCGTCTACGGCATCTTTAAAGACACGTCGTCCGGCTTCTGACAATTTCGCATCAAAGTAGTAATAGTAGGTTTTTGATAACTTAACATTTTGAACAATCGACTCAACCGGCGTGGCCTTGACCGTTGTTGCTGAACTAGTTTGACTAGAACTGGCCGTACTCGACTGCGTTGTTGATTTAGTCTTAGTGGCCGTTGACTCATGACTGGCATTGCTAGAACTGCTTCCCATGAGTTGGCTGCCTAACTTTCCAGAAAGTGCCGCCGATAAATTCAACTGCATGGTACTGACTGTTGCTCTTACTTTGGGAACGAGGGTCATTCTATTTTGAAAGCCCCAGATAACAGCGGCAATTAGCGCCACTGACCAAAATAAGCGTTTTACAATTTTCACACCGCAAACTCCTTTACACGATCTACTTCCAGTAAACAAACTTCATTAAGTTAGGCTTAGTTATACCATAATATCGAAGTGGATTGGGTGTTACTGTTTTTTCCTTACGAATCTTTACATCTTTTAGTTACGCAAACCCGAGTCACGCTCATTTTTTAATTGCCAAAGCTTGTAACTAAAGACGAAGTTGAAAAAGCAAAAGGGCTCGTAAGCACCATCGTATAGGCAACAGACACCTCCAAATTAGTGGCCATTCCACTCTCGCTAAACCTAACCTAAAAACAGTTAAATTAGCTGAAAGCGGCCACGTCAACTATTTCATTCCTAAATTTCTGCCGCTGCTAGTCAGTTGCTAGCTTAATCTTCCGAACGACACGTGCCGGATTGCCGACCACGACCATGTCAGGTGAGACGTCTTTGGTGACGACCGAACCGGCACCCACAATCGCATGCGCCCCAATCGTAATCCCCGGCAAAACAATGGCTCCCGCACCAATCCACGCACCTTGTTCAACATGGATTGGCTTCGGTTGAACCTGTCGCCGATACCGCGGATCTTCCAAGTGATTGACCGTGATCAAGCTAACCTTTGGGCCAATCAAGACGTCATCCGCCAGATAAATCCCTCCCATATCCGTAAACATGCAATCCTGATTGACAAATACGCGCTCACCAACAAAAATATGCCGGCCAAAATCACTATGAAATGGTACTTCAATGGTACTACTCGTTGGCATCGGCTTTAAAAAGATTTCGTTTAGTTGCTGGCGTTGTTCGGCCGGACTCGCAGTTAATTGATTATATTTGGCCAAGCGCCGTTTAGTTTTAGTGACAATTTGTGCTTCAATAATCGCCCAAGTTGGTGTTGTCACAGAAATTGGTTCCCCATTGAGGGTCGCTTGTAAGATTGCTTGTACTGCTGTTGTCATAATTTTTGCTCTACTTTGATTGTTATTTGATCATCTCAAGTATAAAAACAGTCCCAAGACATGTCCAATGCCTATGTTAAATGGTAAGTCATACAAAAATATCATAGTATCAAAAAAATCTTCTGAGCGTTTTTTACGGTATCAAATTACGAACCGTCATACAATAGATATTGAACACGGTTCATAAAGTCACATTAATAACATCATCAATGATCGGTAATCAGTTGACACGGCTGCTGTCATAAAACCGCTAATGTCTGAAAATTTTCACAATTCACAACCATTGCAAAACTGGTTTTGACATAGCCTTGAGCTCAGGTATAATTAAATTAAAATATTTATAATTAATTAACTTTAAGAACGAAAAGGACTGGGAAGAAATGAAAAAGCGTTGGTTATTTGAGGGACTAGTGGTGTTGATCCTTTTTGTGTTAGCGGGGTTCAGCTTATCGACCCCTCACCATCAACAAGCTCACTATACTTTGGATCACGAAAAAATTGTTTATGACGGTGAGATGTTAAAAAATAAATTTAGTGGTCATGGTAAATTAACATTGAACAATCAAGATTATTACGTTGGTCATTTTAAAGATGGCCAATTTTCTGGTCACGGTACCTTTAAGTCACATGAAAATTGGCAATATCAAGGTCGCTTTACGGCTGGTGTCCCCGATGGAAAAGGGACTTTAACGACTGCCAACAAGAAGAATTATCGCGGGGTCTTTAAAAAAGGGGAATTAGTTCATGCGGATTAAATGGTTTAGCTTTGTACGAATTGCTGGCTTAGTTTCAGTCTTAACTTACCACTTCTTTAAAAATGCTTATCCGGGTGGCTTTATTGGGGTGGACATCTTCTTCACTTTCTCTGGCTTCTTAATTACCGCGCTCATGTTAGATGAATTTGCGTCAACCCAGCATTTTCGCCTACTCGCCTTTTACCGGCGCCGTTTTTATCGCATTGTGCCACCACTAGTCTTATCCATACTAGTAGTTGTGCCTCTCACCTATTTAATTAGTCCGAACTATATTACCGGACTTGGCAAACAAATTGCGGCGGCAATCGGTTTTACCACGAATTATTTTGAAATTATGACGGGTGGCAGTTATGAATCAAAGTTCATTCCACACCTATTCGTTCATACTTGGTCACTCGCGGTTGAAATGCACTTCTATCTTATTTGGGGTTTTTTGATTGCCATATTCACACAGGTCATTCGGCGCTTTGATTTTTCTGACGCGCGTAAATCTCAAATTTTTCGTCTGAGTGTTCGGATTGTTTCATTAATTCTCACAATTGAAAGTTTCACGGCAATGGCTGTTGGTAGTGCTGGCTTGGCTGACTTTTCAAAAGTTTACTTTTCAAGTGTCACGCACAGCTTCCCATTTTTCGTCGGGGCCTTGCTTGCTAGTTTCACTGGCATCAAGTCCATTCCACGGGCATTCGATCGACTCATGGCACGGTCAAACGCGCTGGTAGTCAGCTTCGAACTGATTTTAACTTTTGCGGTCTTAGGACTTTTAGGCCTGCGCATGCAATTTTCAAGTCGTGGCACTTATACTGGTGGGATTCTGTTAGCAAGCCTGCTCGCAGCGTTAGCAATTCTGTTAGCACGAATTCTGCATAATTGTACGCCGAACCGCCAAGAACCGCGTTGGGCCACATTTATCGCTGATATCAGTTACAGTATGTACCTCTATCACTGGCCGTTATTCGTGATTTTCTCGCAATTAGTGCCAGTCGGTTGGGCGGTCGTCATCACGCTAGCGATTGGCGTGCCTTTCTCGGCATTGTCTTACTATATTATTGAACCGATGATTGCTGGAAAACGTCCGCGGGCTTTGCACGCGTTCACCACCAGTCGCCTACGTGGATTTAAACAAGCGTTAGTCGCTGGCGCAGTGGTCTTAGTTACGGTGACCGGCTACACCGCCTATCATGCCCCAACGCTAACCGGATTAGAACGTCAACTTTGGATCGGCGGGATTTATCAATCGACCGACCAAATGACCACGACTAAAAACGTCGTCATGGCCGCAGTCAAGACGAAATCAACCAACGGTCAACAGTCCACCACGCCGGTCAAAACAGCCAAGGGTGTTTCGATTATTGGTGACAGTGTCACTCTTGGCACCCGGGATTATCTGGGCAAACACGTGGCTAACAGTACGATTGACGCGCAAGGTGAACGCACCATGGATCTGGCCTACAATGTCATGATGACTCAACAAAAGAATCACGTCTTGCGTCAAAACGTCGTCATTTGTATTGGGACTAACGCCCTCGACGGTTGGCAACAACAATTGGATAAGTTAATCCATGACTTGGAACCGGGACACCGGCTAATTCTGGTCACCCCTTATGACCAACGCGCCAACCCAAGTTGGAATTCTTCAAAATTGGCCGACTATGAACGGACCTTGCCGGCCAAATTTAAATTCATTACGATCGCCGACTGGCAAAAGCTAGCAGCGCAACACCCAGATGTCTTCAAAGGTACCGATGGCGTCCACTTTGCTGGCCGTGAAAGTGGTGACATCATCTACGCCCAAGCCGTCAACGATGGCTTGAAGGCCGCCGCTAAAACGCCACTGAAAAAATAATCTTTAACTCGAACATGCGTCAATGATTGGATTGAATCCCAGTCATTGGCGCATGTTTTTTGATTGTTAATTTTTCAGACTGATTTTTGGATGAACTAGTGCCGCACAGCAGCCGCTCAAGCTCGACAAAATCGTCCAAGACGCAATGCCAGTATAATAACCGAGTTCATAGCCAGCAACATTCATTCCTGCTGGCGCGACACCCTTAAATTGTATTGGCCAAATAATCGCCACATTTAAAATTAACAACATCACAAATATAATCCCCACTTTTAGCCAATCTTTGGCCTTCGGTTGCAGTGTCGTGGCTAAAACAATTAAATTGATTAGCAACGCGAGTGCCAACCATTCCGCCACTTGCCAATTTAAAAAGTGATTCAAATAACTTAAAAATAACAAGCCAATATTTAAATAGGCGCTCACCAATTTAATTCGTAAACTACGCTGACTGGTCACAGCTTGTGCTTCATATTGTTTTAACATGCCTAGATCTTCTTTCATTAATTTGTCTAATGTAATGCCATAAACGGTACTAATTTTCACTAGCATCATAATATCTGGATAACTGCGTTCATTTTCCCAACTCGAAATCGTCTTCCGCGACACGTGTAATTTGTCGGCAATTGCCGTCTGTGTCATCTGTTTTTGATGCCGAATTAACTTTAAATTTTCCGAGAATCTCATTTGCCCCACCACCCATGATTAATCGTACTAATTTCCGCACCATCCGGCAAGCTAAGCTTCTTAGCAACGCCGCTGTATTAGCCATTCCAAGTTTAAAAGGTCATAAAAAAATCAGTCAACTAACTTACCGTTGACTGATTTTTTAGGCTCTATAATATCTGTTGTTGGTAATCAAGACCAATCTTGGTTACTGGCAACGGATTTTTTATGCACTTTTTATGC
>NZ_BJDG01000007.1 GCF_005404945.1 Lactiplantibacillus pingfangensis
CAAACGAAAATCAGCCCAATACCTTATCGTCTAACGACTCTAAGATATTGAGCTGATTTTCGTGAATATATTGGGATAACTACAGCGCAATATTTAATAAAATCATTATTTTAATCATTAGCTAACTTTAAAAAGTGTGAGTTAGTCACATTATTCAATTGAAGGGAGCGCGAGCGGAATGGACTTTTTAGAGGCGGTACGCTTAACGCCGGCGCAGTCAGTTCAGTCGGTACAGCCAGACGTGCTTTTTGATGAGTTGATCCATGATGCTGGTTATGAGTATTTGAGAGATAGCCAACGGGCCAGCTTACAGCAGTGGACACAGCGCCGTGACGAGCGCGATTTAGTCACTGTCTTAGGTGCAGGCGTTGGCAAGACGCTGGTTGGGTTATTGGCATTGCAATCCGAATTAAATCGTGGCGCAACCCCCGTCTTATATGTTTGCGCGGATCAACAGCAGGCCGCTAATGTACTTGAAACTGCTGCGCATCATGGGATTGCAGTTACTGATTATACGGCCGCGTCAGTGGCACAACCACCATTTGATAAAATCATCATCACGACCATTGGACAGATTATCGCAATGCAGTCGATTTTTGCACAACCAGAGTTAGCCAAATTAGCGATGTTAGTTGTAGATGATGCCCCGGCTTGTTTGCGACAATTGCAAACCGGAATGACTTGGCGAATTGACCGCCAGGGACAGCCTGACTGGTATGACCAGTTGCTCACTTGGTTTGAGAATGATTCGCCAACACAACCGCCGATTATGTGGCAAGCCTTGCGACAAGCTGCATCGGCGGACGTGACGGTGTCAGTGCCTTATTGGACATTAGATCAGTATCAGGCACGCATTTTATCGGGGCCGGTTGCCCCACCGGGATGGCTAAAAAATCTCGCGAATGTTGACTGTTACATTGATCAAACGGGTATTGAGTTCCAGCCACGCCAATTGCCGATAGAACAACTACCAGTATTAAATGACGCAGTTCGGCGCTTGTTCTTAGTGACGAGTTTGACTACTGGGACGGATCTTGTGCAACAGTGGGGGTTAGCGCCCAGCAGTCTCGTCACCCCAATTGCAGTTAAGGCCACGAGTGATGCTGGTGAAAAATTAATTATCACGCCGCAACAGTTTGACATTCAGTTGAATGATTTGCGAATGCGGAGTTATCTGAAATATTTATTTGAGAGCGGACTCTTAACGACCAATTTGATTATAATTGTGCCAACTGCAGAGGCCGCGAGTATTTGGCAGAAAATGGGAGCTAAGGTCTATCAGGCGACTGAGCAAAAAGCCCTGACTGCTGATCTCGCGAGTGACAAATTGATGATGGCAGTCGTTATTGATGGTTATCGCTCATTGGATTTGGTGGGTGACGCGAGTCATTGTCTCGTGTTGGATGGCATGCCTTATCCGAATCGGTTGGCTGACCGGGTTGCGCTACAACGAGACCCCGGTGCCCGTGCCAAAATCCAACGAATTGTGGAGTTGATTGAAGCCGGCTTAGGGCGAACCGTTCGCTCCGGCGCGGATAGTTCGCTCGTCTTCCTATTGGGCGATCAATTGCAGGCGCTAACGGTCATGCCGAAAATTCAGGAACTGTTTAGCCCGCAGACGCGCACGCAACTACAATTTTCACAAAAGTTGGGGACCGCAATTAAAAAAACGAGTCGCACCGCTTCCGATATTACGATCAAATTAAATCAGCTGATTAAGGCGGTGCTAACCCGTGATCAACGTTGGCGAACCATTTATCATGAAAATATTAATTACAACTATCGACAGCTCAAGCCGGTGGCGTACTGTGCGACTAAAGCAACGCAAGCGGCGCAGATTCGCCAAGCAGATCAGTTGGCGCGGGCTGGTCAGTTTGACTCGGCCGCGGCACTAGTAAGCAAGTTGCCACTACCAACGGCTGCCACCTTACAACAATTGGCGACGTATCAATACCAGTTTGATTCGACGAAAGCGTTAGCCACACAGAAACAAACCTATCGTCAAAATGCGACTTACTTACGGCCAGCAGGGGTTGATTATCAGCCGGTTTCGCGACCTAAGTTGACGACGGGCGAACGGCTACAAGCTTATTTGAAGCGATTGAATTTTGATAACGGCAATGATTTGGCCATTTATTTTGAGGCGCGAGTCCTGCCTCTGGCTGAAAACTCCGATTTTTTAACCGAAGACTTTCAGCGAGCATTAGCCTGGGTCGGCATGGTCATTGGGTTTGAAACCAGGCGACCGACCGCTGAAATGATTGCTGAACCGTCAGAATTGTGGCGGGGGCTCGAACGGGATGTGATCGTTCAGATTAATTTGCCGGCTGATTCGATCAGCGCTGAAGCTATGACAGCCGCGGCAATTGACTGGTATCAAACGGCGTATCCTGACGCGTCTGCACAAGTAGTTTTAGTGCAGACTAAACGCACGATGACGCTGCCGAGTCCGTTGATTAGAGCGGCACGAGTTTTGACGGCAACCAAGATCAAGGAATTAGTGAGGGCAATTGATGACTTAGCGGAGAAGCTCAGTGTTCAGGCACCCGGTTCATGGACGGCGGCAACACTAGAAGCACTGATGAAGGAAGAAAAGTTAACGATGGCTGATTTTATTGACACTTATACCGTACCAGCGCGAAAAGCTAAGCAAACTAATCATGGGTGAATAAGAACAAGCGTCACTTGAAAGCGTCAGCATCAGATTTAACGATGTTGGCGCTTTTTAGACGACAAAAAAACCTTCGTACGGGAATACGAAGGTCAAAAGGAGTAGGTCAGCATGCAATTGGGGAATCACATGCTGAGAACCTAGTAACCGTTTATTCATATAAGCGGGGGGACGTTCACATGCCGATTACTAGGCGTGTCAGAGTTATTGGCTCTGACGGATTTCATTACTTTGGAGGAGTAAATGAAAAGAATGTTAATTGTTATAGTAGCAATCTTGGAGGGGAATCCTTAATTGCTATAGATATAATATAACAACGAAATATGAAGAAAGTGTGTCGTTGGTTTTTCAAAAATAAGAAGACTTTCTTAAGCGTGAGTTAATTAATGAAGCATAAAGTTATTTATTTTTGTGTTTTGGACAGCATTTCTAGTGGAAGGAGTAAGTTTCTAAATCGCAATATTGACAGACTAATTTTTGAGTCACCTATCAAATGATAAAAATGGTGAGAATAAAGTAATTTATTGGTGGTGCTCAAGCGAAAAATTGCAATCGTGATTTTACTGTTATAATGATTGCTTGTAGCAGGAATCTTTACTTGTCTAAACTAGTAAAACACCGATTAGTATTAACGATAATGCGATTTAGTTTATAGAATAGATTAATTTAGTGATATTAATGATTATCAGTTATAGTAATGATTGATTTAAGCGTTTGTATGATAAGTTTTATTTGTAGAAATAAGTTTAATTTTTATCGACGATTGTCGTCCTAGGTGACTATTGCCAGTGGAATCCAGGCGTATTATACTCTGATTGTACATAGCTGGAACAGGCTACCAACTGTTAGTTAGTCCAATAAATTAACAGCTACTAAAGAGACGAGGAGCGTACTAATTAATGAAAAAACTAATGACAAGCTTGGTCTTATTAGGCATTGGTCTATTATTGGCACCGCTAAGTGTACGGGCCGAAACGACTGCGACTAGCGCGGATAAAACGCTAGTGACTGGGAAGACGACTGCCGAAATTGAATTTAAAGCGAGTGAAACGGCCGCCTTAACCCCGGTGAATCCAGATAACCCAAATGAATCTCAAATGAATCCTATGGTAGGAAATGGGGACATTATCAACGGCAGTACCGGTGCTTCTTTCGTCTATGTGACTAAAAATATGGTCTTTGAAAAAGGTGCACACTTGATTGATCTGGTGCGGCCGCAAACCTATTCCGCAGAAGTTGCCTTAAATACGCCGGAGAGCAAGACCAGAGAGACCATGACGGATGCTTGGCAGAAGAATTTTGTTGTTGAAGTCGCTGATGGCCGTGGTGTTGATGCGAATTGGCGGCTGACAATGTCTGCCAGTCCACTTACGGCGAATACGGACAGTGGACAAACAGTTACTGGGGCAGCACTGAGTTGGCCAAAAGGGACGATCCATCGTAGTGGTGAGAATGCCAAAACGGCAAGCACTGAAGGTAATGCATTGTCGATGATTGACTTGAATAAAGATTCAAATGAAATCCTCTCAGTTAGTGGTAAAAAAGCTGCAGGGTATGTGACGGCACAATTTGATCCTAGTGAGATTAAATTGACCATTCCTGCTAATAGTACAAAACCAGGAACTTATTCAACGACACTCAATTGGAACTTGGCGGATGTTGCCACTAGGTAAAGAAAAGACGAAGGTGCTGTGGTAACGGCACCTTTTTAAGGCTTAATTTATCACGATACGAGGTAACACTAGTATGTTAATAAAAAAACGATTTTGGGAAATAGCAAGCTTGGGGCTGAGCGTATTGGCGATGTTGATGCTGCGACCAACTTGGGGAATGGCTGCTACTAGCCCAGACAATAATATTGGGTTTAGTGTGGTCGCTAAGCGACCCACTAATCAGCTGGACTCAAGTCATTCTTTTTTTGATTTGAAAATGCAATCTGGTCAAACGCAAACTTTAAAAGCGGTTATTTATAATGTCACCAAACATGAGTTGAAAATCAAGATGGGCATTCACACTGCTTATACGAACACTAATGGCGTGATTGAATATGTAAACCCCGGTAAGACATTTGACTCGTCAATGAAATATCAACTTGGCCAATTGACTCAGGTTAAGAGAACGGACGTAGTGATAGTTCCGCCAAATAGTGCCAAAGTAGTTGAAGCAGAGGTCAAAATTCCAAGAACGAATTTTCAAGGTGTAATGCTGGGTGGTTGGTATTTTGAAAAGGATGACGACAAGGTGACTAGTACGGTGAGCGGCGCGATGACTGTTCGCAATCATTATTCTTATGTGATTGGGCTGAAATACACCATGGGAGAAGTGCCCAAGCCGGAATTGAAGCTGGGAAAAGTCGCACCAGGACTAGCAAATGCACGCCAAGCGGTTGTCACGGAGTTACGCAATGTTTCAGCAGTGCTGGTGCCCGCGGTTAATTTAGAAACTACTATTACGCATAAGGCAACTGGCAAAGTGGTCAAGAGCGCCAAACGGTCGAATGTGCAACTGGCACCAAATACGGTCTTTAAACAACCGATACTGACTGGTACAGCTGGGTTAATTGCCGGCCAGTATCGATTGCGACTAGTGGCTAAGAATAAAGATCATCGCTGGGTCTTTCAAAAAGATTTTACGATAACTAAGCTTGCAGCCAAAGAAACTGCCAAACGGTCAGTTGAAAATAAAGGTTTGAACCCCATGTGGTTGGTAGCTGCTGGGGCCATGGGGATGTTGCTACTTGGTAGCTTGATATTGTGGCTATGGCATCTTGTTAAGAAAAATAAGCGCAATGAGAGCTGATCATGATTTTTGATTAATCAAGGGGTGACTGATTTTTAGGGGGGATTTGAGTGCCAAGATATGTCGGAATCAGAGGAATGATGGCACTGACTTTTTGTTTGATTGGGTTGAGCAGCCCAGAAATAAGCCATGCTCAAACGAGTCCCAACCTAGTGACTGATACTCACTATGTACCCTATAGGGGTCTCCAGTCTGGTGGAATTCTTGGCGGATTCAATCAGCAATTACGAGTCTATCCCAAAGTAGTGTCCATCACTGCCAATAACTTGAGTCCTGAGGGGCGTTTGACAGCAGCCACCACTGAAATGGCTGTGACTTTTAGTGGCCATATTTCAGTTTTTGACGGTTTTGGGAAAACTAATGCCATCAACCGCCTTGAGATTGCTGTTATGTCAGGCGGGATACTAAAGGGTAAGCCTGCTCAACCCGTAAAAATTATCGGAACTGAACCGAATGATAAAAGTTATTCGAATAGTTTTTTCTTTAATTCGAACCAGCATACGATTCGGGTGGATCTACATGAGCTTAAATCTGATTTGCCGTTGGCGATCGGGTTCCGATTGATGACAGCATTTCACCCGGATGATTGGACGATGTACTACTTAGGTGCCTTTATGCCCGGTACGCTTGAAAAGCCACCGACAATGGACTCGTTACTGCCGACGAGTACGCATATTACTGGTCATGGGACACCGGGAAATGAAATTATGACTGCTATTGATCCTAAAGCTAAGACGACGGTTTTGCCAGATGGCAGTTATGATTTACCGTTGTCAACGGATTTAACCACTTATTTGGCTAAAAATGGCCGTGTCACGGTCACTGAGCGTAATCCAATTGGTGACAATGCCACGGCAACGCAACTGCAACTGAAACTTTCGCACGCGGCCCAGAATCCAGAATTTTATTTGGAAGATGAAGTTGCATTAACACCAGACAATGTTGTTGACTCAATTGTGAATAAACTTGATTTTCAAGTCGCGAATGTTGCTGATGTCCAATTTAAAACTAGCTTGGATCAAAGGAGTCTGGCTGAGAAGCTTGATCAATTAGCAGCTGGTCAAACAATTGAGGTTCCAATTTATGCGACTAAGGCCGGCTTTATCCAATCGGAGCCAATCATCGTCAAGGTTGCTAGGAATGACGCTGGTTTAGCGTTTGGTCAGAGTGAAACAACGCTTGATTTTGGCTTGGTGAATCTCCCATTAGTGCCAACGAATTTTTCCCCTAATACGACTTTCAAAATTACGGTGCACGATCATCGGCATCGAGCAACGCCTTGGAAATTGTCGGCTCAAACTAAAGCCGTTGATCAACAGCCTGATTTGGGGCCATATTTGCACTATATTGATGAAAATTCACAGGAGCAATCACTCACGCATAGTGTGACAATTTATCAAAAAAAGGTGACAGACCAAACGGATCTTAAAACTGAAATTTCGTTTGGCAGTAAAGACAGTGGATCGGCTGGGCAAGCGGCGTTGCGACAGTTGTTTGTTAGAACCGACCCCGGTATGAAAATAGGAAAATATGCGACTGCGATTATTTGGACTTTGGCAGATGCACCTTAAAAAAGGTGTTGATTGGCATAAATTTGCTAATTAACGCCTTTTTGTTGTCACTGAAAAATTTGATTAAAATTGCGTAAGAATTTTTTGCAAACGATTCCATCAACCTAGCAATTTTACGCATAGCGTGTAAAATTAAAGGTGGTAAAACGTATTCATAAAGATAAATAGAGGAGTGTTTGCATGAACGAACAAGCTTGTACAACCATTTTAGTGGGTAAAAAGGCCAGTGTTGATGGCTCTACGATGATTGCCCGGAACGATGATACTTTTATGCCGATCACACCACAAAAGTTTATTGTTCATCCAGCGGTCCACGGTCGAAACGAAACGTTAACTTCTGGTAAGAATGGCTTCACCGCGCCATTACCAGCTGATGGGTATCGCTATCAAGGGGTGCCTAATATCGAAGTTGCTGAAAAAGGTGTTTTTGAAGAAAATGGCTTTAATGAAAAAAACGTTGGGATTTCTTCAACTGAAAGTGTCTATGGTAACGAACACACGTTAACCTTTGATCCATTTGTAAAAAATGGGTTGGCGGAAGACTCATTGCCAACAATGGTCATTCCATTTATCAATTCCGCTAAAGAAGGGGTTCAATATTTAGGCAAGTTGATTGCTAAATATGGGTCGCCTGAAGGTAACGGGGTCTTGTTCAATGACAAGAATGATGTTTGGTACATGGAAATCGTTACTGGTCACCAATGGGTTGCACAACGCATTCCTGATGACGCCTATGCGGTAGCGGCGAACCAAGTTGCCATTCAGTGGATTGATTTTGATGATCCAGACAACTTCATGTGGTCTGAAAACATTCGTGAATTCGTTGCTGAACATCATTTGAATCCTGATAAGGAAGGCTTCAACTTCCGTCATATTTTCGGGACTGATAACGAAAAAGACCGCCATTACAACACACCGCGTGTTTGGTATGGGCAACATTATTTTAACCCCAGCATTGAACAGGATCCACAATCCAGTGAACTCCCATTCATTTGCCATGCTGAAAAGTTGATTTCAGTTGCGGATGTGGAATACGTCTTAGGATCACATTACAATGAAACGAAGTACGATCCATTTACGGATTCGCCAGAAGGCAAGAAATTCCGGCCAATCTCAATGAACCGGACACAAAATTCACACGTGATGCAAATTCGTAACGATGTCCCAGAAGAACAAAGTGCCATTATGTGGATGACCTTTGGGATGCCATCTTTCGCACCATATTTGCCATTCCACGCGAATGTCACTGAAACAGATCCTAGTTTTGCCAACACGCCATTAACTTATGATCGTAAGAGTGCTTACTGGCTGTATCGAACAGTTTCAATGATCGTGGAATCACATTACGCTGAGTTCGTTCAAGAAGACATTGATTACTTGAAAGACTGTCGCATGGCATTAGGCCGATTTGTCGCTGATACCGATGCGAAAGCTGCCAAATTAGCTGGTGCTGAATTAACAGAATTCTTGACGGCGCAAGATAAGCTTATGGTTGCTGACATGCGTGACAAGGCTGAAGACTTGATTGGTCGTTTGATTACGAAAGGGTTAACCCTTTCGAAGTTAACTTATAACGTCGACATCAATCTTTAAAATTTTCGTTTTGTCAGTAAGTGTGTATAATTAAGGTACCAATCCAAAGGGGTGATCTGAAATGGATGAAAATGTCTTATTTAATCCGGGTGACGCAATTTCCGAATCCCATGATTATAATGAAGCTTTACGCAGCGCAGATATTTACAATGCGCAACAAGGCCGCAAACGGGGGCTCTTGATTGCCAAGCCGCTAGAAGATGATCACGGTTTCTCAGTCTTTTATGCGGATGATCTCATTTCGGCGGATGGTCCTAAGCCAGACGCACGTAAGTATCATGTTGAAAAACGTTTATAAACGATAACTAAAATGGCCCGCCAATCTTAATTGATTGACGGGTCATTTTATCGGGATTAATTATAAATTACCAGTGTTCTTCAAACGTTTTTCAAGCAAGTAAGCATCCATGTAGCCAAAGGATAATTCGACCACGGAATCTAGTTCAATCAACGTGCCCACACGGTTAATCTGATTATCGTCGTCCACGTTATAAAAAATAAAGTGACCGTTAGTGACGGTACCAGGGTAGCCGGTCATGTCAGGTAGCATTGGATTTTCGGTCGTTAAATGTAAGAGATTATTGAAGTTGCCGGCTTGGCGCAAGATTGCTTCAAATAGATCGGTCGTTGAATCGAACAGGCGCTCGTCGTTTAAGACTGGTTGAACACTCAGTTCAAATTGCTTGTTCAATTCGATAAAACCACGCATCGTTTGCAAGTAATCAGATTGAATCGTGACAGATTCAATCAATGAACGCCGACACAAGGTGTAGCCGCCAAATTGGCCGGTCATATCAACGAGATTAATGACCACACTGTCCGCATTTAACGTGTTGATAAAGCCGACGAAGAACATGTCAGAGCCGTCCGCAGAACGAATGGCGATTAAGTCATGATTTTTCTGAGCGTTCACCAAAGTATCGTTAATGGCGTGTGCCCCAGTCGCTTTGACCGAATCAACGTGTTGATAGTTGGTTTTCACAAAAGCACTCTCAAGTAATAATTCGTTGCCACGAAATTCGATGATGTTCACGCTGTCGTAACGGATTGCTTGCGTTTTTTGATGGCTATAATTGAATTTATCGAAGGATTTGAAATCAAATTTTTGTTCGGCCAAACCTTGTACTTGCCCCTCTAAATAATTGTCGTTATTGGCGACAACTAATAAAATAACTTGTTTTTGGGTTAAAGCATTTGCCAAGATTTGCGATAGCTCGTCGTGTTCAGCATTGAAACTGACGGGTAGCTGAGGAACGGTGCTTAAACCTTCAGTGTCCGCATTTTCGATGCGAAAGGCCATATTATCTAAGTCCTCACTCATCGTTTCTACTTCATCAATGACTTGATAACGCATGAAGACCGCGCCATCTTGAAGCCCAGCGTCGTCATAAGTGTTCACGACAACGCCATCGGGTGCCAGACTATCAATATAGCCGGTGTAAACCACATCGCTGTTGGCTTGATAGAGATTGATAAGCTGGGCCTGTTCTTCGGCCAATTGTAAGGCTTCCATAATTGAACTCATCTGGTAACCCCCTTCATTTAGTATCGTTTAATCATAGCACGTTTTACTAGGGAACCGTTGCTTTTAGTCTGTTTTAGATTGGTTAAAAAGGTGAATTTTAACAATAAAAGTGAAAATGGCTTGATATATATCTAAAAGATATATATACTAGGAACGTTCTAAAAGTAAGGTGGTCAACAGGATGTATGAATTATTTATTTTAGGTCAATTAATGGATCGGCCGATGACCGGTTATCAACTGCGCAAAGCGCTGGTCAGCGTGGTCGGACAGGAATTGACGATAAGTTTTGGTGCGCTTTATCCATTATTAGATAAACTGGCGGCAGCTGGCGAGTTGCAGTTGGATTTCAAGACGACGAGCAAACGGCCGCAAAAAGTGGCAACGCTCACTAAAAGCGGTCAGCAGCACTTCTGGCAGCTGATCTTAGCGCCAGTCTGTTTAAATAAACAGACGCAACTGACATTTCAAATCAAGTTAAACTTTTTGCATTTGTTGACATTGTCGCAGCAGTTAACGGTTTTGGCCGATTTTCAAGCTTTTGCACAAGGACAGTTAACGAGACTCACTGAACACCAAGTGCAGTTACAGCATAATGTGCATATGCTGGCTGCGGATATTGCCGATGCGCTATTAGTCGTCGACTTACAACTTGTTCGCGCGCAAGCTCAGTTCGACTGGGTGACCACGCTAATTCAAACGAAGAAGGAAACCGAAAGATGAAAACAGCTTCATTTGCGACAGATCCGCAGATTCAAAAACGGCGCTGGTGGATTTTAGTCGCCGTGTGTTTATTTACGTTCATGTCCACCTTGGACGGCAGTATTGTGAATATCGCTTTACCGGTAATGAGCAAGTCGATGGCCATTCCAATGAATCAGGCCGAGTGGGTCGTTTCAATCTATTTGATTATTATTTGTGCGTTACTGTTATTATTTGGTAAATTGGGTGATTCCTACGGCAAGATTCGTATTTTTAAAATTGGCTCGGTGTTATTCACCATTGGGTCCTTATTGTGTGGGTTTAACTCTGGACTAGTCATGTTGCTGACGGCCAGAAGCTTGCAAGCGGTCGGAGCCGACATGACGATGAGTGCCAATAATGGGATTATTACAGAAGTGTTTCCCTTCCAAGAACGTGGTCGGGCGTTAGGGATGATTGGGTCCTTTGTGGCCTTAGGTAGTATCGCTGGACCCGGAATTGGTGGACTGATTTTGGCGCATTTGAGTTGGGGTTACATTTTTTGGATGAATGTGCCAGTTGGAATTTTGGCGATTATTTTAGGTCAAGTGATTTTGCCAAAGGATATTACGATGAGCAAGTTGCCTATTGATAAGTCTGGTGCGAGTCTGTTTGCACTAATGATGGTCAGCTTGTTTGCTGGGGTATTTATCGGTCAGCAAATTGGCTTTACCAAACCAATCATCTTAGCAAGCTTTGTGATTGCAATTATTGCCACAATTATTTTTGTTCGTGTTGAGTTACATCATGACAATCCAATCTTGGCCTTACAACTTTTCAAAAATTCCCGTTTCTCGATAAGTATTCTCTGTGCTTTTTTGATTTTTGTGGCGAACTTCTTCTTTAATGTGATTTCACCATTTTATTTGGAAAATGCGCGTGGCTTGGCCGCAAACTATGCTGGTTATGCGTTGATGACGTTCCCAATTGTACAAGTCATTGTCGCGCCGATTGCCGGGGCGATCTCTGACAAAATTGGGCCAGAATTACTGACCTTTGTTGGCTTAGTACTTATCACAATCAGTCAAATTGGGTATATGTTTGCCAATTTAACGACACCACTCTGGTTCTTCATGTTCTTCATCGGGCTAGTTGGGTTTGGTAATGGGATCTTCCAGGCGCCCAACAACTCGATTGTGATGAGTTCTGTTGAGGTGAAAGACTTGGGGGTTGCCGGTGGGATCAATGCGTTAGCACGTGAACTCGGCATGATCATCGGTATTTCCGTTGCGACGACGGTATTGTACGACGCGATGAGCAAGTCCGCGGGATACAAAGTCACTTCGTATTTGCCGGCCCATCCTGAAATTTTTATTGATGGGATGCGCGTGGCATTCATGGTCTCGTTGGTCATTTGCTTGATTGCGACGGGGATTACTGGCGTGCGATTGCTTCGTCGACACTGATTGTGATTGGGGCATGGTAGCTGAAGCCTTATTGATCTAAGTTTGATTCTTAACGAGCGTCATCGCAATTTTAATAACGCTGCGAGCACCCACAGACTCGGCCTGCAACAAAAATAGATAATATAAAAGATCTACTTGGTTCCCTAGATACTGGGGGAGGCTAAGTAGATCTTATTTTGTCCGCGTCTACTCTGAGAGGTAGTGGCTGCCGTTCATCACCAATTTTGATTCGTTCAATTATTGAAGTGAATATATGGAAGCTAGCTGTTTGTACTTCATTTTTTAGAGTCATGAATGCTATAATGACATATACAAGATATTTGCTTCATTAATAATGAATGAGAAGCAATATCGTAATCGAGATCAATGTTTACTTCACTAGATTGGAGCACTCACATGGATAACCAACAACCTGATCAAAAAGAAATGCCAGTAAAAAGTGGTAGCGATTTGCACCAAGAACTACAAGCTCGTATTACACCTTTAAAGTTCCTTGAAGAAGAATTTGAACGAAATGCAATAATAGATACCGATCTGTTTGAAGTACAGCTGAAAAAGGCTATTAATCCCGTTCTAACCGATTTAGTTCGAAAAGGATTGGTCGAAAATCCAGTGTCAAATCTATTTTTTAGCTCAGAATGGTCGCCTAATGATTTCTTGCTCCGACAGTTAATTCTAAAACAGGGTGTTTATTCCGGGGAGACCGCGCTCTACTTGTGGGAGCTGTCGGATCAATACCCTTATCGCGTTGAAATGACCTTCAAACGTGGGTATAAATTGCCAAAGAGACTGCCTGATAAATGGGCGTCTAAGCTTGTTATTAAACAAACGGCCCAAGACACTATCGCTCAATCTGTAAGGGAACTAGCTGTATCTGGCACAAACTACACCATTAAGCTGTACTCGCCCGAACGTGCGCTAGTTGAATTACTCCAAGGTGGAAACAACATGGACATGACACATGTCAGTGCAGTCTACAAGCGTTATCTGAAAAAGTCTAATAAAAATGTTACCAAGCTTCTATCAACTGCGTATAAGACTGGAAAGCAAAAGCAGGTTAGGAAATTGATAGAGGTATTACTATGACGAAAAGCAATAGGCGGGAACAGAGCGTTAAAGACACATTAAAGGTAAAACGTGATGCCACCGGTGTTGATTATAATATTCTTCTCAAAAAATATTTCATCGATGAATTTCTGCGCCTGCTATCCAAATCCGATTACAGTTCCAATTTCATCTGGAAGGGTGGTTTTGTATTATCGGCTATCACCGGTGTTGAGAAGCGGACTACGGTGGACATTGATACTGTGCTGCGCGGCGTCACTGTTGACACAGAGAGTTTAACCAACATTGTTACTCAAATAACTAGTTTGAGTGACAATACAGGTTGCCAATATATTTTACGCGGCATCGGATCAATTCAAGAGGAGAAAGCCTACCAGGGTCTTCGAATCTATCTTCTGGGAACACTTGGTCAAATGCAAGAGAAGTTTCACCTAGATATAGCAACTGGCGAAAGCTTAATTCCGTCAGCAATATTTTTGGCCTACCAACCGCTGATTGGTAGGCCGATAGGGATCAACATTTACCGTCCAGAGCGTATACTTGTGGAAAAGATCCAAACCATTCTAACTCGAAGCGTTGCAAATACACGCATGAAGGACTTTTTTGATATTTACTTAATTTCCAGTCCAGTTACCACCATCGAAATTACACCATCCCTCCTAACCGAAGCAATGCGGTCGGTACTGGCAGAGCGAGGAACGACTGATTTACTTGAAGACTGGCAAGTGACAATGGATTTTATTGCCGATGACCTACTCATGGCACAGCGCTGGGATGAGTTTCAAACAAAACATGACTTTGTCGGTAATATAAGTTTTGCTGATACAATCAAGGCAACTAGGAAGTGTATCGAAATAATACTACCTGGGATGCAATGATAGAGGCGATGTACCTTTGTTCGTTTGAACGGGCTGAAAAAAAGGACCGCCAGTGATTAGAACTTAAAGCTCATTTTGTGAAAATTTACTGATGACAACTTTTTACACTAAAATAAAGACCAAACGATTGCGCAATTCGCTCAGTCGTTTGGTCTTTTTAGTGTTCATTTTTTAGCCACGGAAATAACCGTAACTGCCTAAAATAACGAGGACGTAACCAGCAGCAATGACTAAGGAAAATAGCATGCTACTGCTTTGTTGCAGTCCACGAGTTTTGCAAAAGTGGAGGCAGCCGCTGGTTAAGGTGGCCAGCGCGAACCCGATCAAGACGACACTCAGTGTACGACCCCATTTTCCAAGTAACAGGGCACAGGCCACACTGATGATGGTTAACATGACGATTAGCACAAATCGTCGTCTACTAGTCAGCTTTTGTTGCATAAAATCATCTCACCGTAATTAGTTGACGTATTAAACGTTCTTTTGAGTAAAATTTTACCATTGCCGGACTAATTTTGACAAGGGCTTTTCCTGAAAAACCTTGTCTTTATTGGAATCTTAACCTGAACAGCCAAGACAAAATGATAATCAATTTGATGTTATGACATAATAATTTAAATGAGAGCGCATGTGATAAAAAGTGACATTTAATTAGCGAAAGTTACTAAATTAACGTATTTATCCCACTAACAATGAAAAAAATAAGTGAAAAATGAAAAAATAATGAGCAAAGGCAATAATTAATGTTATAATTTCTAACATCAAATGGTACAGATGGGAGTTGTAATTATGAGTGCTGCAAATTCAACGTTCTTAGTTTTATCAAGTATATTGGTATTGTTCATGACCCCCGGATTAGCTTTCTTTTATGGTGGGTTAGTGTCAAAACGTAACGTTGTTAATACGATGTTATCCGTGTTCATGATTTGTGGCTTAGCAATTTTGCTTTGGATTTTAGTGGGTTACTCGTTATCTTTTTCTGGTAATCTTGGTGGAATTATCGGGAACTTGAAGGCGGTTTGGTTGCACGGGATTAATCTGGCAGCTTTAACGCCAACTAAAATTCCCACTGGGCTTTACATGATCTTTCAAATGATGTTTGCTATTATCACACCAGCCCTGTTCGTGGGTGCGGTGGTTGGCCGAATTCGGTTTAAATTCTTACTGTCATTTATTATTTTTTGGTCGATTTTTATCTATTATCCAATGGTACACATGGTCTGGGATAACGGTTTTTTAGCAAATCTCGGGGTAATTGATTTTGCCGGTGGGACGGTGGTCCATATCAATGCCGGGATTACTGCATTAGTGTTATCCGCGTTTTTGGGGCCGCGCTACAATTATGGTAAGGGCGAAACGCAGCATTACAATATCTTATGGGTGTTGCTTGGCACAGCGATTTTGTGGATTGGCTGGTACGGGTTCAATGCTGGTTCAGCGTTAGCGATGAATGGTGTGGCAATCCAGGCATTCTTGACGACAACCGTCGCAACTGCCACGTCGATGATGACGTGGATGGTGATTGATATGATCACCAAAGGAAAGCCAACCTTGGTGGGCGTTTGTACCGGGACGCTTTGTGGCTTAGTGGCGATTACGCCAGCGTGTGGCTACGTGACTGCGGCTGGGGCGTTCTGGATTGGCTTGATTGCGACGATGACGAGCTATGCGTTTATCACGTTATTGAAACCACGTTTAGGCATTGACGATGCCTTAGACGCATTCGGTTGTCATGGGGTTTCCGGCATCATGGGCAGTATTATGACTGGTCTATTTGCCACTAAAGCAGTTAATTCAAGTGTCTCGACGAATGGCTTATTTTACGGTGGTGGGGTTAAGTTGTTCGGGTTGCAATTGTTGGCGACGGCTTTCACAATCACTTTCACGACAGTACTTTGCATCGTGATTATCATGCTTTTGAAGCGTGTCGTTAAAATGCGTGTCGATGTGGCCGAAGAAAAACTCGGTTTGGATCAAGGCGAACATGGTGAGGTTGCTGATTACACCGTCTCGATGAGTTCTGAACTCAGTGACATCCAGACACACAGCAGTGAATTTCAAGGTCAACTGGCAAAATTAATGGCAGATCACCAACGTTTTCGGTGATAGATGAAAGAGTGCAACAAAAGGCGGGTTGCTACCGAGCATAGCCCAAAAAACCGGATGATTGGGTCTTTCAATCGTTCGGTTTCTTAGGCTATGCGGAGGTCGCAGCCTTTTGTGGCACGTTTCGGCCATAAATATTTGGAGCTGAAAACCTAGGCTTGATGATTAATTTTACTTGTGGTCAATTTTCAGTGTCAGTGAGTAGGCGGTCTAAGCTAATATTGCCAAGCTTGTCCCGGTTGCATGGCCCACATTGTCCGATGATAGGGGCCATCTTGTTCGGAATAATAAGCGGTGACCATTTGCCCGAATTTGACCATAGAATTGGGGTATTCGGTGTACTTTGGGACTAGGCTGTGTAACTCAGTTAGGGCGCCATCCGATTGTTTGAAGTGATAAAGGGAAACTTGATTGTCGTCGTCAATTTGTGCTAAGTACTCAAAAGTTTTGTGCCCATTAATTGCCTGTCGCTGCAAAATGTAAGTAGTGGGCGCATAGTTACTAATCCGGTGGTAGAAAAATTTAGCGCCAGGATCATTTTCTAAGCCATCAGGGTCACTATGAGTTACGGCAAGATAATACATTGAAATCAAGCCGACCTGATCTTGTTCGGTTAAATACCGTTGCTTAGTTACCGGTAATGTTCGAACAAAAGCGGCATCACTAAAAGCTCTCGTATGGATTTCCGCCTTGCTACTCTCACTACGTTGACTACTAGTCGTAGCGCTTGTACCAGAAGTGTCACTGGCACGATTGCCATTTCCGGCCGTGGTCGCAGAAGTTGCCTGTGAACTGGTCGTACTGGATTGGGTTGTCCGCCAACTGAAACCAATACCCACGCCAAACGGTGACACAATCATCTGCCGATTGAAAACGGTTGGTGATAGCGTACTGGTCGCACTCCCAACGGTAATCGTCAGCAGTAATAACACTAGGCTGATCGCATAGCCTGCATGGTGACGGCCAAATGTCCGCCCAAGATGAGTGGGGGTTGTCGTGAGATCAACATGTGTGACTTCTGGGTCTGGGGCAGTTAAGGCATACAATGCACGATTACGTAACCAATTGGTGCCTCCAGCCAGGCTGGCAGCGATTAGCACGATTACCCAAGTTAAGGTGAACCAAATTTGGTCATCGCCACTAGTGGTGGTCACGCCTAATAATTGCGCGGCAACTAGGACTAGCCCGATGATAGCGCCCCAATATCCAATTTGCAGACCCAATTGTAGTCGCCGCAAGTGTGGCGACTTTTTGACTTCACTCTTAAAAAAGAATTGGCGACTTTTGCGGATTTGTAGTGGTGTCATTGTTCGATGGTACTGTTGTTGAAATTCAATTAAATTATGCTGATCAAAGTGAAGTCGAATTCTGAAATAACTGGCATTCAGGCCAAAAAAAACAGCTATGATAATCAATTCGGACATCATTAGGTTCCAACTTTCTGTTTTCAGTTCTGAATGAGTGGCTGTCAGTGGTCGGTTTTAAAATTATTTTGATACTTAATGAAAAGATTTGAACGACTTTATATTTTTAAGACTATCGAACACGATTGTTAAAAATTATTTTTCAATGAAGCTTTGTGACTTGTCCCGTTTCTTCATCACCAAGAATTGCATTCGTGACTAAGTGGTCGAAGTATGAAGTTTCAACGACTCCAGCCAGTGTTGCAAAGTTGGTATTGAGGTCAGCCAAATGGGCATAACTTGGAAAGTGGCAATCAATTAAAAAGTTACCATTATCTGTCAAGGTCATCCCATCACGATTGCTGGCGGTACGGATGGTTGCTTGCCCACCGAGATCGGTGATGGTACGCATGACAAGTGCCAGTGCCTTTGGCAAGACTTCTAGAACAAGTGGTGTCTTAGTGTCAAAAGTTTCGCCAACGAGTCGCGACTTAACGGTGAGCAACCAATACTCATCCGCTAACGTCGCGATGATCTTTTCGTTGGCGTGGATGCCGCCACCACTTTTTAAGGCTGAGCCATGACTGTCGAGTTGATCACAACCGTCAAAGGCAATATCCAGCCGGTCACAGTATTGTGGATCAATCACGGTATAACCTAAAACAGTCGCGAGTTGGCGCGTGGTTGGTGAGGGGGTGACGACTTGAATGTCATTGACATGGTTCGCGGCTTCTTTAACAAGTTCAGCCACGGTTGAACCGCCGCCGAAGCCAACGACCATTCCAGGTTTAATGAGTGATAATGCTTGTTGTACAATAGCTTGTTTAATGGACATGATGACTTCCTCCAAAATTTAGTGTTTTATTAAAATGGGTGCTCTGTTGTCCGCCTTACCGGTTGAGACCTAAAATGCTGGAACGCCATGGGCCATTTTAAAGCCAAGGAGCGGTCTTTAAAACTGACCTTGGTCTAAGCACGGGAAAAACACCCGTACTAAGACCAATTTCATGGCTGAGCATTTTAGGTCTCAACCTCTCGGCTAAATCGAATTTTGTCTATTTAGTTTAGCTTAACGCCGGGTGGGCCAAAATTGGCTCAGTGGTGTCGTTTATCTTAGGTGGTGGTTTTTGCCGCCTTAGATAAAGCCCGGCTTGGAAGACCGCATTTTGGCTTCCAAACGTGGCCACCACGTTCCAGCCGATTTTGGACCGCCCAGAGTGGCAATTAAGATGATCAGCAATCAGCCATGGTGACTGGCGCTGGTTTCATGATAGCACTAGCTTTCAGAAAGCGCGATTAACTAACGAGAATCTAACAATAAATTCGCTTGTTTTCTAATAAATTGAGCATCAAAATGGTATCCACTTAAGTCCGGTTTTAAACTATGGGTACATTGATGGCTGCCTTTAATTGTGGTAAAAGAGGGGTAACGGCAATGAAGAGAAAACGAATTCGATTAGGGGTTTTAGTACTGACAACAGCTTTAGCCGTGAATTTGGGTGTGGTTGCGGATGCGTCAACGGCAACGCCATTTGGCACGAGTCGCTGGCGGCAACCTAGTGTCACCTATGTGATTAATGGGTCATCATATGATCGTTACATTTATAATGTCGCCATTCGTGCTTGGAATGCCACGGGAACGTTTAGGTTTGTGCCGGGCTCGAATAGTCATCATCAGCTGAACCTTACCGCGAGTGACGCAACGACTGGCCCGTATCACTTATTGGCTGGCATCACATATACGAGTGGTCCTCGCAATGGGTATTACACACAAGCGAAGGTGTTACTCTTGGCAAAAAACATGACCGATTATCACTATTCGACTTCCAATGAAATTCACGTGGCTGAACATGAATTGGGTCACGCTATGGGGTTGCAGCATAGTACGGCACGCAATAGTGTCATGCTGGCTAATAACCGTTATAACGGCATTAGTGGTAGTGATAGTTACGCAGTTTGGCGGCGATATCGGACGCCAGTTGGGAGACATTCGTAGGGCTAAATTTTTAACCACGGTTGGTGGTTAGCTATCGATTAGAGGACACAGTGTTAGATCCCACAGTCAATGTAAGCAAGTGCTGTGTCCTTCTTGGGTTCGGTGAAAATCCGGGCTCATTTTTTATGCTAGTGGGTTGCCGTTGACACCTGTTTAAAAGAATTCTAAACTAAAGATACGTGTTGGGAAGCGCTGACACCAGTCAGAAATATCACAGATAATTGATGTTTAGAATTTTAAGGGGATGTCGAGATGGCAAAGAAAGTCTATACAGATTATTTTTTTGATGAACCAGCTTACAATACTCATGATGGGGGCTATATTCCGTTGGTCACGCCGAAAGTGGCGCCACAGCCGTTGGCGATTCCACCGCTGTTGAAGCCGGATAAGCAAACGGCGACCGACGATTATTACACGGTCACCGCGGAAGCTAGCGAGACACAATTTTTACCTGGTAAGAAGACGAAGACCTGGGGCTATAATGCTGGCTTCTTAGGTCAAACCATCGTTTTTCGTGATGGTAAACATACGCATATTGATTTAGAGAATAAATTGCCTGAACTAACAACGTTCCACTGGCATGGGCTAAATGTTCCCGGGCCAATCACGGATGGTGGCTGTCACGCGCCCGTTTATCCGGGCAAAACGAACCATATTGATTTTGATGTGGATCAACCGGCGGCAACGATTTGGCTGCATGCGCATCCATGTCCATCGACTGCGACACAAGTTTGGAAAGGGTTAGCGGCAATGGTGCTCGTCAAAGATGACGTTGAAGATCAATTGCCACTGCCACGTAATTATGGTGTCGATGATATTCCGATGGTTTTGCAAGATCGTGAATTCCATGAAGACAATCAATTTGACTATCGTGCCGACTACGATCCCGATGGTGTCCAAGGACACACTGCTTTAGTCAATGGGACCGTCAATCCTTATTTCGATGTCACCACACAACGCGTTCGGTTACGGTTTTTAAATGGGTCCAATCGTCGTGAATGGCGCTTACACTTTGATGATAATCTTGAATTTGCACAGGTCGCTTCAGACGGCGGTATTATGCCAGCACCCGTTTACCTGACAAAATTAATGATTACTTGTGCGGAACGCGATGAAATCGTCATTGATTTCGGCAAGTATCAACCTGGCGATGAAGTCACTTTGATGACCGATGAGACGCCACTGTGCCATTTCCGGATTAAGGCCTTTGCGCCAGATGACACGACTTTACCTGACCACTTAGTTGATATTCCTAATGAAACGCCCACGCCTGGGTTACCTGTTCGGAAGATCACGATGGATGGGATGGACGAAGAAGTTGCCATGGACGGTAAGAAGTTCGATATGCAACGCATTGATGCCCGTCAAAAAGTTAACGATGTTGCGATTTGGGATATTACGAATACGAACAGCACTAAAAATGGGATGGTTCATCCATTCCACGTTCATGGGACGCAATTTACCGTATTAGCACGTAACGGCGGCCCCGTCTATCCTAATGAACATGGCTGGAAGGATACGGTTGGTGTTAATCCTGGTGAAACGGTTCGTATCAAAGTTCGTTTTAAATTGACTGGGGTGTACATGTATCATTGCCATATCATCGAACATGAGGATGGCGGCATGATGGCCCAAATTGAAGCTTATGATCCAGCACATCCAAAGACCTATCATTTAATGGACATGACTACCTTGCGCAATGCGTTTGCTGAGGAACAAGGTGTCAAGCCAGAAGATGTTTGGATGCCAGGAATGTAAACTTTAGCTTGATTTTCAGTAAACAGTTAAGCTAAACTTAAAGCAATTAAATAATATAATCGGAAGACAATACAGTTAGATAAGGTACGTTTCGACGTATCGGAGGGTTACGGCCAGATAAGATGAGCAACAGCAATCTTATCTGGTCGTTTTTTGTTTTCTCAGGGAGGAATTTTCATGTCGTCAACATCGTATTGGAGTCGCAATTTTAGCTTAATTTTAATTGGTAACGCCTTATTATTTATGGTCTATAACATGCAAGTTCCTGTGCTACCGCTCTTTGGGAAAAAGCTTGGTCTTACCCCAGCTCAAATTGGGATTTTTTGTTGGTGCCATTATGTTTGCTGCGCTAATTACCCGGTTATTTGTGCCGTGGTTTTCACGACGGTTCAGTAAGAAGTTTTTATTGGTTGCTGGGATCTTCGGCTATTTATTGGCGTCGGCTGGTTATCCATTATTAGGTAGTTTTGGCTTACTTGTCTTGCTGCGGTTGTTCAATGGCATTGGTCATGGCATCGCGACGACCTATTTTGCGACCTCAGCGGCCGATGAGTTGCCAGTTTCAAAAATTGGCGAAGGCATGGGTTATTTTGGAATTGGAACGATGGTCACGGCGTCACTGGCACCATTATTAGCAATCGCAATTGTGCAACAGGTTTCATTTAGTGCCTTTTTCCTAACTTGTATCGGTATTCTATTTTTAGCAATGCTGGCTATTCTAGCGACGACCAAATCGACACCCGCAAGTCCAGTCAAAGCAACAACGCATCGGGCACCGGTTTTTGATCGCCAATTTATCCCACAATGCAGCTTGGTCTTTATTCTAGGAATCATGATGAGTGGTGTTATGACGTTTACGCCAATTTATGCGGAAGTCAAACACTTAACCGGAATTTCATGGTTCTTCTTTGTGGCTGCGATTGCGGGTGTCGTGATTCGCCCGATTGTTGGCCGGTCTTTTGATACTCGTGGCCCCAGATTAGTCTTGTTGTTAAGCACGGTTTTGCTAACCGCTGGCATGATCATGCTGGCATTTTTGACGAGTAACTGGCTACTAATTGTTGCAGGGATTTTTTATGGCGTAGCGGACGGCGCAATTTATCCAACGCTACAAGCTTGGGTATTTCGGGTTACGACCTTGGAAAATCGTGATACGGCAACGGGAATGTTTCTGAATGCGTATGATCTTGGTATGGGGATCGGCGCAGTTGTCTTAGGTGGTCTCGTCGAGCTTGTGCACTATCAAGGAATGTTTCTTGTACTGACGCTAGTGGGCGTTGGCTATATTTGGTTAGCAGCCGGATTAAGCCGCCGTTGGTCGGCCTAGGTTTCGCTTCGTAAATCCTGTTAACTGATGGATTAGTCTGTTAAACTGGGAACTGCAAATCAGTTTGACAGGGGGAAATGAAAATGGCAATTGCAGCAACAATTATGGCGTGTTTAGTCGCCTTAGAACACTTCTTTATCTTATGGTTAGAGATGTTTAACGCTGATAGTGAAATGGCGGCATCGGCTTTTGGTGTGTCACGGGAGCTATTGAAAAAGCCAGAAGTACAAACGTTGTTCAAAAATCAAGGCTTATATAATGGGTTTTTAGGTGTTGGGATTCTGTTCAGTTTATTTGTCGTGCCAGCGGCTGCCAGCATGGGCGTAACGTTGTTCTTCCTGGCGTTCGTGATGGTCGCTGCCGTGTTCGGTAGTGTTACCGCTAGCAAGTCGATCCTGGTAGTACAAGGCTTACCAGCTTTAATTGCTTTTATTTTAGTTTATTTAGCGTAAATAATAGCCTAGTTAGTCAGTCACGGCGTTAATTGGTGACTGGCTTTTTTTTGTGGGACGCTGAGAACGGTGTTACTCACTCATTAGAGGCTTTGGAATTAGTTCGCTTGCCGCACTGAATTGGTGGATTTTAGCCATTACCCTCGCTACTGGGATGTTAGTTAATATGGTGGCAATTTATTTGTTGGGACAGTTACAAGTGATGACATTAGGTTAAACCAGAAAAAAGCGTTTGGGCCTGAATGAAGCCCAAGCGTTTTTAGGTTTTTTAGACCAATTTTGATGGATGTCACAATTTTTGGCGATTCATAGTGGCTTAACAAGTAAACCAATTCAAAACTTTAAAAGCGCTTACAAATAATGGCTAGTTTTTTAAACAAAGCAGTAGTAAAGTGTAAACAGTAAACAAAACAGGAGGTAAAAATGATGGTAAGCATTCGTGATATTGCCCGCATGGCGACGGTTTCGCCGGCGAGCGTTTCCCGTATTTTAAATAATGATCCAACTTTTAGTATCAATGATAATACCCGGCAACGTGTGATTGAAATTGCCAATCGGATGCATTACTCCAAGGAAGCGAGCAAGAAAGGGCCACGCTATAATCACGATAGTATGAGTATCGGGTTGATTTTGCGCCACAATCTAGAGTCAGAACTGCGTGATCCGTATTTCCACGAAATCCGTCGTGGCATTGAACATGAAGCGGTGAAGTGGCGAATGCGCGTGGTCAAAGTCTTTGGTATGCGTGATTCGGATAAGGATTGGGATCAATTGAGCCAATTTGGGGCCGTGATTATGGTGGGCGAAATGACCCAGCCGGCGATTGATAAAATCACGGCTTTGAACTCAAATTTAATTTTAGTCGACAGCTATGCGAAGCATGCGGGCGTTGATGTGATTCGGACTGATTTTGCAGAAAAGACGGCCGATATTTTGACTAAACTGTATGCGTATGGACATCGGAAGATTGCCTTTGTTGGGGGTGAAAGCAGTATTGTGCGTCCGGATGGCAGCGTTGTGCGTGATGAGAATGAAATCCGTGCAGTGAGCTATCGTAATTGGATGAAATTACATGATTTACCAGCAGTCGCTAAGACTGGGCATTGGACGGCTGAAGATGGGATGCAACTGACCCACCAGATTTTGGCGCAATCGCCGCGGCCAACCGCGATTGTGGTCGCAAGTGACCCCATGGCGATGGGAGTATATAAGGCGATTAACAATGCCGGCTTACGGATTCCCGAAGATATTTCAATCGTCAGTTTTGATGATGTTGAAATGAACCAGTATTTGGTGCCAGCATTATCCAGTGTCCGGATGGAAGCTGAAGAAATGGGGCGAACGGCGGTTAAGTTAGCCCGTGACCGGATGATTGAACCCCACAAAATGGTGTTACATCTAGTTTGTGGAAGCCAATTAATGTTGCGTGAATCAGTTAAAAAATTGGTTTAAACTTTTTTAATTTTTCCTATTGTGTAAACGTTCACTAAACAGTTATAGTAATTCTTGTAAACGTTTTCAACTAAAAGATAGGAGTGAGATAAATGAAAAAGTTTGGCTCTGGATTCCAAGAGAGTATGTCGAAAGCCTCGCAGTCAATTGGGAGTAATCGCTATTTGCTGAGTTTGCGGGATGGGTTCATGGTGGCCTTCCCAGCAACGATGTTTGGATCGATTATGGTCATTCTTCAAAATCTGCCAACAACGTTTGGCTTTGATAAGATGGTGCCAAAAGGGGTTAACACCTTCTTAACGGATTTCTTTGGACCAGTCAGCAATGCCACGATGTCGATTACCGCTATTTTTATTGTTTTCGGGATTGCTTACCAATTGGCTGGTCATTATGGTCAGCAAAAGATTTTCGCGGGGGCAATTGCTTTATCTAGTTTTATCATGTTACTACCGGTGGGCAACGACGCGAAGGCCGGCGCGTTTCTCCCTATTTCGAAGTTAGGGGCGCAGGGGATGTTCGTCGGGATCTTAGTTGCGATTATTTCGACTGAAATTTATTGCAAGATTAGTGCGGCGAACATTACGATTAAGATGCCTGATTCAGTGCCACCAATGATTGCGGAATCCTTTATCGCGATTATCCCTGGTGCTGCACCATTGCTATTATTTAATATTATTCGTTATGCGTTTACCTTTACAAAGTGGGGTAACGCGGTTGACTTTGTTTATGAAATCTTACAACAACCATTGATGGGCTTAGGGAGTACCTTACCGGCCGTCTTAATTGCCGTTTTCTTTACGCAATTGTTCTGGTGGTTCGGGATTCATGGGACGTTGTTGGTTAACTCCATCATCGATCCAATCATGGGTGCTTTAGCGATTCAAAACTACGAAGCTTATAAAGCTGGTGCCACCCAATTACCACATATTATCAATACGACTTTCATGGGTGTGTTCGTGAACCAAGGGATGCAATTAGGGTGTGCCATCGTGATGGCGTTCTTCCTAGCAAAATCGGTTCGGATGAAGAAGACGATGAAAATGGTCTTTGCACCCGCAATCTTCAACGTTTCAGAACCAATGACTTACGGCTTACCAGTGGTCTTAAACCCAGTCTTGTTAGTGCCATGGATCTTAGCGCCATTAGTTTCGACGACGGTATCATACTTTGCCATTGCTATTGGGCTAGTTCCACGACCAATCGGGGCCACTGTGGTTTGGACGACCCCAATCTTCTTAGCCGGCTGGTTAGGAACTGGATCAATCCGTGGGGCCATTTTACAAATTGTCGATGTCATCATTATGACCTTAATTTGGGTGCCATTTTTGAAAGCAATGGATCGCGAATGGGTCAAAGAAGAATTGTCACCAACTAAAGATGATTTAACGGAATAACTTTTAAGCAAAGGCAGGTACGACAAATGAGAACAGATACGTTGAGTTATAAATATCCTTACCAGGCCAATCGTGCGGCCATCTATCGTGTATTGGTTCAAGAGCAATTAGCTTATTTTCAACGGACGGACCCCAGCATCAAATCCTTGAGCCCGGGGACTAAAATCATTGCCCAGTTAAAGACGAAAATGAGTAAACAGCCGGTCCAAGACTACATGATGGTCAAGGATATGGTGCCCAATGAACTGTTTCAATTGGAGACACAGCAACCTGCTGGGAGTATTATTCAAACGTTCAAGTTCATGAAAAATCGGCGGGGCCAAGCGGTCTTAGCTTATTCTGAACAAAATGTTTTTGATAACAATCGCAGTCAAACCAATTTCATGATGTTTGGACTGCTCTACAAGTTCTTTTATAATCGGGGTGTCCGTAAGCGGATGGCCTATCTCGATAATTTAGCCCAGACCGCGACTGATTAATTTTGATGATCAGAACTCATACCCAATTAGGTTGCGTAACTAATTAGTGTGAGTTCTTTTATCGTTAATTATGCCGGGTGGTCGGGCCTAGTTTCTAGCAAGTAATGGTATGAGTAAGCGAGAGAAGGATGAGTAAAGTGAAAAGTGAAACAATGATTGAGTTGATTGATGATCACAGCTTCCATCTGCATAATGACAAGATTAGTTACGTTTTGACCGTGATGGAAAATGGGCAGTTGGGTCATTTATATTATGGTAAAGCGTTAGGATCATTAACGACGACGGAGCTCGACTATTTACGAGCACAGGCGAGCAAATCGGCGGGGACGGTGAAGTATTCGCCGACGACGGGTAACTTTAATTTGGCTGACCGGGCGCAAGAGTACCCGGTCTATGGTTCGTCGGATTTTCGGCGCGGCGCTTTGGACGTTTATGCTGATAACGACCCCTGGTATTTAGATTTTAGTTATCAAAGCTATACAATTACAGATACGAAGCCACGGTCGTTGGCACAACCGGCGACTTATGCAGTCGGTAATCAGGAAGCTCAAGAATTAGCAATTACTTTAGTTGATCAGGTTCATCAATTGAAATTAGTGACTTATTATACGATTTTTCGGGCCCATGGAGTCATCGCCCGGAGAAGCACGCTAACAAACCTCGGGGCTAGTTCGGTCATGATTCAAAATATGATGAGTGCGGTGTTAGAATTGCCGGATGATCAGTTTGAAATGGTCAATTTGGCCGGCGCTTGGCTCAAGGAACGTCACGTGAAGTATCATAATTTAGCGCAGGGGACGGTCGCCGTCGAATCACTAAAAGGTGCTTCTGGCCATCAACATAATCCGTTTATTGCTTTAACGCGCAGTCGTAGTTTAACGACCGGTGACGTTTACGCGAGCAATTTAATTTATTCAGGAAACTTTTTAAGCCAGGTAGAAGTTAATGAATGGCACAAGCCCCGGTTGATGACTGGGATCAGTCCGGCTTATTTTGGCTGGCAACTGGCACCAGCCGCCACGTTTAGCACACCCGAAGCCTTGCTATATTACAGTGCGGACGGGCTCAATGGGCTAATGGCCGAAACGCAAGCAGTCGCGCAACAACAGATTGCCGACCGTCAGTGGCAGCGCCGACCGCGGCCAATCGTGTTTAATAATTGGGAAGCGACGTATTTTAACTTTGATGAAACGAAGCTATTGACCTTGGCACAACAAGCCAAGCAACTTGGTATGGAATGTTTCGTGGTCGATGATGGTTGGTTCGGCCACCGTGATTCCGATCGCACTTCCTTAGGCGATTGGCGGGTTGATCACCGCAAGTTTCCGCATGGCATGGGTCATTTTGCCCAACAGATTCACGATTTGGGTTTGCAAATGGGACTGTGGTTTGAACCTGAGATGGTTTCACCAGATACGCCGCTGTATCGTGATCATCCGGATTGGGTCGTTCGCCATCCCTATCCCCGGACGGCAATCGGTCGCGGCCAGTACGTGCTCGATTTTGCGAATCCGGCCGTGGTCACGGCCATCTATGCGCAAATCAAGCCCGTGATCGAAGCTGCCCAACTTGATTTTATTAAATGGGACATGAATCGGAATATTACGGAAGCTTACTCGCCATATCTAGCGGCACAAGGTTTACCGCAGACCGAATTCTTCCATCGCTATATTTTAGGCGTCTATGACTTGTATCAACGGATCTTGACCGATTTTCCGGATTTGTTGATTGAAGGTTGTGCCGGTGGTGGGGGTCGCTTTGACCTCGGTATGCTGTTTTACAGTCCCCAAATGTGGCCTAGTGATGATAGTGACGCTGTTGAACGCCTCTCAATTTTGTCGGGCACCACGTTAGCCTATCCACTGTCGGCTTTTAGTAATCATGTTTCAGCCGTGCCAAATGATCAAGTCGGGCGGATGACGCCGTTGAAAATGCGGCAAAACGTGGCAGACTTTGGCCCCTTAGGTTATGAGTTAGATATTACCAAGCTACCTGCCCCAGAACTTGCGGCGATAAAAGCCAATATTGACTTTTATCAACAACATCGGGAACTATTAGTTAATGGTCATTTTCAACAGTTACAGTCCTTAGATCCTGACGCTAATACGGTCGCATGGAGTGTTGCCAATGCGGACCAATCCGAGTTGTTTGTAGGCTTTTATCGGAAGTTAGCCACGCCCAATACGAGCGTGCTAAACTATTTGAAATTGCCAAATGTCGCTGTTAATCGGCATTATCAAATTGATGATGGCCCGATCGTGAGTGGACAGATCTTACAACAGTTCGGCTTACGAGAACCGTATCAATTTAACGGCGCGAATGCCGACACTGCTGAATTACGGGGCGATTTTCAGTCACAACTGTATCATTTAGTCGCAGTTGATTAAGGTGAATAATAATGAATAAATTGGCAGCAACCCCCGGATTTTTACATGGTGGGGATTATAACCCTGACCAATGGCTAGATCATCCGGAAATTCTAAAACAAGATTTGAAATTAATGCAACAAGCACATATTAATACGGTCACGGTCGGGGTCTTTTCTTGGGCACTAGAAGAACCGACTGAGGGCGTCTATAATTTTGGTTGGCTCGACCGAGTTTTCGCTGAAATGGCGAAGATCCATGGTCACGTCATCTTAGCGACGCCGAGTGGGGCCCGGCCACATTGGCTAAGTCAAAAATATCCGGAAGTCAATCGCGTCGATGAAAATGGTCGACGACATACCCATGGCTTCCGCCATAATCACTGCTATTCGTCGCCGGTGTATCGCGAAAAAGTACGGCAAATCAATACGAAGTTGGCTGAACGTTACGGCCAAAATCCGACATTACTCATGTGGCACGCTTCTAACGAATACTCAGGGGAGTGTTATTGCAATCTGTGTCAGTCCAATTGGCGGCGATGGCTGCAACGAAAATATTCCAGTCTAGATGCGCTTAATCGGGCTTGGTGCTTGAGCGTGTGGAGCGGCTTGTATAGTGATTGGTCGCAAGTTTTACCACCATCGCCACTCGGTGAAACGAAGGTCCATGGGATGGATTTGGATTGGAAACGCTTTGTGACGGCGATGACTATTGATTTTTATCAGCAAGAGATCCAACCGTTGCGCGAGCTGACACCGAACATTCCCATCACGACGAACTTTATGGCGGATGGCCCGGCTAATCAGCAATATACGCCGATGGTCGGCTTAGATTATAGTAAGTTTGCTAAAGCCGTTGATGTGGTGAGTTGGGACAGTTATCCCGAATGGCATAATAATTACGAAACGGTGGCTGAAACGGCGATGAAGACGGCCTATATTCATGATCAATTTTGGTCACTCAAGCATCAGCCATTTTTGGTCATGGAATCGACACCTAGTTATGTTAATTGGGCCCAATATAATAAGGCTAAGCAGCCGGGAATGCACATTTTAAGCTCATTTCAACAGCTCGCACATGGGTCCGATAGCACGCTTTATTTTCAAATTCGTCAGGCCCAAGGCAATTCAGAAAAGTTTCATGGCGCGGTGATTGGGCATGACGGTACCGCTGATAATCGGGTCTTTCAAGAAGTTGCGACGTATGGTGCACAACTAGAAAAGTTGGCCGAGATAAAAGGGGCTACTAAGGACGTCCGTGTGGCGATTATCTTTGATTGGGAGAGTCAATGGGCATTTGATCGGGGAGGCGGTTTCGGTCGGCCGACCCGCTTAGGCATTCAGACCTTGCAAAAGCACTATGCCATTTTCTGGGGTCAAGACATTGCTTGTGACATTGTGACCCCGGATGCTGATTTAAGCCGATATAAACTGGTGGTTGCCCCAATGCTGTATTTGCAACGACCAGCGACGATGCAGGCCTTACAAGCGTATGTCGCACAAGGTGGGACCCTCGTTTCCAGTTACTTCAGTGGGATGGTCGATGAGGATGACCGTGTTCTGTTGGGCGGTCTGCCAACCCCATTGCGGGAGTTGTTTGGAATTAAACGTCGTGAGTTAGACACCTTGTTACCGGGCGAACACTACCATGTCCATTATGGGTCAAATGTTTATCCGACGCATGATTATGACGAAGTGATTGAAGCTGAGACGGCTAATGTTTTAGCAACCTATACGGATAATTTTTATCAAGCAACACCAGCTGTAACGCAACACCATTATCAGCAAGGAACTGCTTATTATTTAGCCGCGCGCATGGATCGTGATTTCTTAACAGCCTTTTATGCGAAAATTATTGCTAAATTGCAGCTCGCTAATTCATTTGTGATTGCACCAAGCTACGAGGTTTCTTGTCAGACGCGTTATCAAAATGGTTATCAATATCATTTCTTAATGAACTTTTCGGAAACGCCGCAGACTGTGAAACTTCAGCGGTCAACGCTGGATTTATTGACGGGAACGCCGGTCGAAAAGACAGTAACCTTAGCAAAATATGGGGTCATGGTTTTAAGAGAAAAAGCATAGCTAATTGCATTCGTAGCACTGGACTGTTCGGCTTAGTGGCCGGAAGCTAGTGTTTTCCAGCTTAAAAATAAAGTACCAGCAAGTTACCGACAAAATGTGTGGTAACTTGCTGGTACTTTGGCAACTAATCATCTTCGGTAATAACATGAATGCGATTAGCAACTTGTTTGACAATAAAGACGGTACCCATAAAGAAGCTGGCAGCTAGCAACGCCGCCAATGGCAAATGGGTGAACATAGGCGTTGGCAAAACAAGTGCTAGCAACGGAAAAGCATAGGCTGCGGGCAATTTCAGCTGTAAGGCCGCTAATAAGATGAAAATAAGTGGCAGACTGATTAGTGTTGTTAATAACCATGAAGCCATGACTAAGTGAATGAGCACCCCAATTGTGGCGGCACTACTCAACGCAATGATGTGTTTGAGCGCCATTTTGCCACTGTAACTTGGTTGTTGTAGTGCTTCAAAGAAGACGACTAATACTGGGGGAATGGCCGCCATTTGTGGATTGCCTGTGGCCCAAACAAGTCCAGTCCATAAAATCCCTGCCACAAGAAAAACAAGCATCTGGTGGGTACTCAGTTTTGTGTTTGCCGGCAAGCCATGATGTAACCCGCGGTATAACACGACACCCATTAAGGTCAGTGTAAAAGCAAAGATGGCAATAATGAAAGACCAATGGGTGGCATTGACGATGATTGGTAGCAGTCCAGTTGCAAACGAAGGTGCCAGGGTTGAGTGTAAGCCTCGCAGTAGAAGTAGGATGAGCAACAAGGTAACGACCACTTTTTCTGGATAGTTCAAAGGTAGCCGGTTAACGACAAAACCGATAACCGCTGTACCTGATGGTGCCAGAAATATTTTGAGTGGTTGATTAAGCCAATCGCTTTTTTGATAGATCCACATGCCAGAGGTGAGTGCCGCGATTTCGGGTAAGATAATTTCATAATCATGCAACCAAGTCGCGATACCAACCATTAACAGGACAAACGCAAAGCCAACGAGATAGTCGCGTACGGTTATTTTCTCTAAATGCATAAAGTACCAAGATCCTCCTTAATGGATTTTGAGTCATAAATTGAAAGACAATGTTTTTGATTATAACACGAATTAAGCGAAATATTCGAGTTGTATGTTATTTTATATAATTAAAATATATCATAAACGACTTAACCGTTTTACGGCTTGCTTGGTGCTAAATCGTTACTATGATATATTAGAAAAGTATTTTTAACGATTAACTGTCAGATAATATTAAATAAATTTCAAGAGATTAAAAATAGGTGGTGAAAAAATGTCTAGCTTCAACAAGATTTGTAAACTTGGTATGCAAGCGGCACTTTTTGCACTGCTTTTTTTGGTCGTACAAATTCCTACCCTGTCAGAACTAGCTTGGCCTAATGAAGGAAATAAGATTAATATCATGGGACACGCCATATTATTGTTGGTTTCCACTGCAATTATCTTTCCCTTAGTAACTTGGTTTAGCAGATTTGTTAATAATAAACTGAATTTTTTCATGCCTATTTCGATAAAAGGTTTCTCAATTGCTAGCCTAGCTGCGGTCCTGTCACAACTTATTCAATCGTTAATATCCCACTTTGTCGCTTCCAATAATGAGGATATTATTGCTGCATTTCATTCCCCGTTACGCTTAATATTGCTGATAACGCTGTTCTTAGTGTCTCCAATATTAGAAGAGATCCTATTTCAAGGAGCTTTACAAGGTGGCATCTTGCGGCGACTGCCACCCATAGCTTCAATTATGCTTACTGCATTGATTTTTAGCTTTGCACACGGATATGGCTTTTCCATGCAAACGGTTGAACTACTTGTTTCTGGCCTTGGTTACGCGATTGTCTATCAACAAACCAAGGATATCAAAATGGCTATTTTGTCCCATGGTTTAGCTAACATTATCGTTATGCTAGTTATCTTATTTTAAAATTCGACGGGTACTTTGAGACTTAATTCGCACAATTTTTCATCGTGATCGTCCAGTCGCTTTCGATATAAATTCCTATGATGCATAAAACAACCGCCACCAATTAATTTGGTGGCGGTTGTTTTGAATGAGTCGCTATTTCTTCCCAATAACTACAGTTTTTGCAGTGGTCAGCACATGTCCTTGACTAGCTTTATAAAAATCATTTAGCCAGTAACCCGGTTTTAAGTCTAATTCGGTGTCTAAAGCATACAGTTTAAAGGTATAATCGTGGTCTTTATTTGGCGGATAGGGGCCAACATAATGTTGCGTGAGGGTGGGGTCAGTTTCGCCGACATAACCACCGGCCGTCGAATTATTGCCTTGAACCATTGAAATGCTGCCAAGTCGGCTCGCGTTTTCTGGAATGTCAGTCGTCCCAACTGGCAAATTGGCGGCAGTCCAATGAATCCAAGTGAAACCACTGACCGGAATGGCGTCATCGTCATAAAAGACGAAGGCTAAGCTTTTGGCGGCTGCGGGAACATCTTCAATATGAATCGGAAATGAGATGATTGGATGGCGCTTAAGTTGTAATTCTGGTGCGGCTTGTTTGGCATATTTTGCTGCCAGCACACCGTTTTCGGTTGGAATTGAAACTTTCATTTTAAGTGTTCCTCCTTATCGTTAACGATACTAGTAATAATCATTTTGTTTGGTTACAAACTAGTGTACGCAAGCGATTTAGTGTTGTTAACTGTATTATAACGCTAATAAGTGTTGACGTAGGACGGGGTCAACTGCGTATAAATATAACCCATAGCGACCACGCTTCATTAAAACATTAATTGAATTAAAAATAATTTTCGTCTGTAAGGGGGTTAAGTTGCCCAAATCGTCGCGTTTCTTGAAGGCCTCTTGATCTTCGTAGCGGTCAGGGTGAACCACAATGGAGGCAGTTTCGACATCATAGCCCACGGATGGTCCGAGAATTACGCCCGCATAATTTAAATCGAACCCTTGAATCGTATAGATGGAACCGACTTCGTTGAGGGTTTCTGGCCGTAACGCCCAAGGATCATCGGTTAGGTTAACTTTGTCCCAAGGTAATTTAAGCGTGCCGGCGGTGACATACCAAGTGCCGTGATTAACGACATATGGAAAGTCAGCGGTGGCAACTAATCTTGATAGACTAACGGCATGATCGCGTTGCCGAATGAGGTCGTACATTGGCTGCCCGTCTGCAAAAATTCGGAAGTCAAACTGATCGTCGTGTGGTTTAGGTAATAACTGTCCTTGTGTAAATTGGTCGATCCAATTCACAACGTCGGCGTTACCGGTGACGCGAAACTGGTCGTCCAAGTTAAAGCTTTGATGTGGATACTGTGCCAAAAATGGCGCTAAATCAGTATTTTGCCAATAACTTTTTAGTTTCAAGACTTGATGGGGATCGAAAACTAGGACCACGACGCGGCTGTGTTTAATCAGTTCAGTGAGTTGGTTTTGCTCGGTAAACTTATTGTAACGGTCCGGTTGTGTGAGCAACAAGTGGGCTTCATCAACAAAGACGACATCGGCCTGCTTGTTCGTTTTAGCGAGTCGGTTAATTAACGGCGTTGGCTTTTGAAAATCCTTTTTACGCAAATCTGGCTCATCGCCGGCGAGACGCTTATAAATTTTCAACATTTCATTATGATTAACGACCAAATAATTCTCGGTACCTTGTAGGTCATTGGGTGTTTTACTGCGGCTTAAAGCCTGTAATTGGCTGAAAGCAGCCGCAAGCACGGCACTCTTACCGGTTCCTGCATCACCGTGAATCACGAATAAGCCGGTTTTTGGGCCATTGCGATGCTCACGGATGAAGGTTAGTAAAGTAGTTTCCAATTGTTGTTGTGCGGGCGACAAAGCGGCTTTATCCGCTAGCTTAAAGGTCGCTGCGCTTAATTCAGTTGTCATCAAAAGCCCCCTGAGACGCATTATAACTTAGTTGATGGCTTATTGAAATGATAATCCTTACAGCTGGTGGTAAAATGAAATTAACTAATCTGAGGAGAGCAGGGGATTTTATGAAACTTGATTTTTCCGTGGCCGTGCATAGTTTGTTGTATTTAGATGCACACCGGCCCAATAAAGTGTCCAGTCGTGAGCTGGCACAATCGTTGCAGTTAAACCCCGTCATGATCCGTAATATTTTATCTGTCTTACATAAGCAAGGTTATTTAGTTGGGACTGTTGGTAAAAATGGTGGTTATCAGCTTGAAAAAAAATTAACTGAAATAAACTTAGGCGATCTTTACGATTTAACGATTCCACCAACATTGAGTTATGCGCGCTTTATTACCGGGCATTCTGGCACTGATGATGAAGCAACGGGGTCACCCATTGCGGCCAATATCAGCGAAACGTTGACGGATTTATTCACTGTTGCCGATCGTCAGTATCGCGCCTACTACCATCAATTTACGATGGCGGAGTTACAACAAGACATTACCCACCATGGGACTTTTTTAGCAAAAGAACGTGGTTTAGAATCTTAATCAAAAGTCCTGAGTTGATTGAAATCTAAGGCAGATTGGGTTAAGAACCTTAATTTCAAACGGCTTGCCGGTTTAGGATTGTCAGTGCCGCCAAATGATGTTATCTTTTATGACATTAAATGTTGTTGGATGATTCAAAGGGGGACTGGCAATGGAACCACGATTAGTATTAATTCATGAAGAAGGGCATTACCGCGAATTATCGGAGCAACGCTTCTGGTTGGAATCGGCTGATTTCTGGGGCGTTGATGGGCGTGGTGATACTGTGAATGAAGCCATTGGCAACTTTTTGACTAATCTGGTGCAATACTGTCATGACTACTATCAACGCGAGTTATGGCAATTGGATAATCGACTGATGCAGTTAGATCATGTTGACGCGGTATTGCGCTATGCCACTGCTGGAAAGTCGCCGGCACCATTATTTTTATTTAAGGTCGTTACTGCCGCACAGGGCTTGGCATCGGCTTAATATTGAGAAATTCTTAATCAAGGCTTCACATTTCCACAACAATCCTGCGATACACTTGGCAGTATAATGAAAAGTGTAATCTATCTGGAGGGTTGTTTGATGGAATTAAATAAGATTTATCAATTAATGGATAAGTTTGAACAGAGTACATTAACTAATTTTGAATACCGTGACCAAGAATTTGAAATTCAAATGGGCAAAAAGGGCCATGGGAGCAAGCCAGTTGTTAACATGCAGCCAACGCCGATCCCAAATGCACCGGCTTCAACTACCGCGCCAGTTGCCCCTAAGCCGGAGCCAATTGTCGAAACACCAGTTGCACCAACTGTTGAACCGACACCAATTAGCACCGCGACGCCTGCGCCTGAAGAAGTTGAAATTGACCCCGACACTTGTATCACGGCGCCGGTGGTTGGAATCTTTTATCAAGCCCATTCATCAGAAGAAGCACCTTATGTCAGTGTTGGCGATCAGGTCAGCGTTGGACAACAGGTTGGCTTGATTCAAGCCATGCAAATGATGCGGCCAGTCGTTGCCAAACAATCTGGTCAAGTCAAAGCCTTACTCGCTAAAAATGGTGATGAAGTCAATTTCGGGCAACCCTTGATTCAATTGATTCCTGATAATCCTAGTGATATTTAAACTAAGCGAATGCCCTTATCAGGCTTGATCATAATCTGCTAGTTGCGACATCTCGTGGCGACTAATGATACGATAAAAATTAAAAATAGCTGTTAGTGATTACTTGAAGTTTTGTGCAAGTAATGACTGACAGCTATTTTAGTGTCTATGGGAAGACTAAAACGATTGAAAGTTTATCGAACGGCCAGACAATATCTGGCTATTTTTTTGCAGTAATTTGTGAATAATTCGTGAAGACTGTGAAGAAAATATGATAAATAGATGATCGTAATAAATAATTAATAAATATAAATCATTATTTATATTTAATTAACCAATTAACTTTAACCAATAAGCCTTTTTTTAAAACTGATGTAATCAGTTTCGACAGACCGATAGTGTGATGCTTGATAATAATGGGTAATTAACTAATTATAATGAGCAATAAATACTTGCAGGCCAACTGTTTAAGGAAAATTGAAGCTTATGATGAAACCGCCTATTTTTGACTTGTACTGCCGGTTTGTTTTGGTTATCTGGTTATTAGGTTTCACAAATACAGTCGTTATTTTTATAAGTTTGTTTATATAGTGACTTAAAAAATCGTGGGTTGGCATATTGATTGAATGTTGTAGTATGTAATCGACGAAAATGATTAACAGTATTAATAGAGAATACCAGTCACCGTAAACGTCAATTAATAGTGACATGATACTGAGCTATTAATCATGATCGTCATCAATTTAAACTTATTTAGCAATTATTGGATGAAATTTGGAAAGAAGGCATCTTCGTGAGGTTTTTACAGAATAAAGCATTTAAGGGTGATCCTAACGTTCACTATAAAATGTTCAAAGTTGGTCGTAATTGGGTTTTCATGGCCATGGCATCATTTGCGTTAACTGGTAGCATGCTCGTCTCACACGCGGATACCACTGCAAAAGCGGATACCGACGCGACTAGTTCAGTGAGTGCAACTAGCAGTAGTGCCGATAGTAGCAGCGCTAATAGTAGTTCTGATAGTACCGCGAGTTCAACCGCTAGTGATTATTCAACTGCAGCGACGTTAGCAGCTAGCACGGCCAGCAGCACAGCCGCCAGTTCAGCAGCAAGCGAAAGTACAGAAGCCAGCAGCACTGCAAGCAGTAGCTCAACTGACAGTAGTAGCAGTGCCGATTCAAGCAGTGCCGCAACAACTTCTAGCTCAGCAGCCAGCAGCAGTGCTAGTTCAGTAGCCGCTAGCAGCAGTACCACGACGACTAGTTCAACTGCCAGCAGTACGAGTACGGTTAGCAGCAGTTCAGCGAACACGGAAACTGTCACTGACAGTTTATCGAGCGCGACAACTGTGGTTAACAGTACCGCAATTTTATCTGCCGAAACTGCGGCGACCAGTTCGGCAGTGACGGCTTATGGCGCTTCGAATGCCAATACGGACAGTACGGCCGCGAATGCCGCAGCGTCATCAGCAACTTTAGCTTCATCATACGCAGCTGCGGCGAGTTCATATGCTAACTTAGTGAATACGTTACAGACACAAAATGCGTTGAGCGCAGCTTCGAGTGCTTATCAAGCCGCCTTGAATAGTGCGGCTTTAGCTAATCATTACAATAGCTTAGCGAACATGTACTTAAATGCTAACGATGATGGGGTTGGGTCAGTTGCTGGCAATTCAATTGATTATGCCGCGGCTTCAACAGCGGCTTCTTCAGCAGCAGTTGCGGCGAGTTCATACGCTGCGATTGCATCGTCAGCCACTGATGTTGCGCAAAGTGCTGCGACTTCTGGCTTAGTTAACTTAGCAAGCAGCACATACGCGGCCGCAAGTTCAGCCGCCGCTGCAGCAACAGCCGCTGCTAGTGCCGCTGCCGAAGCTGCCAACAGTGCCTACTTAGCGATGCAATATGACAAGGATAATGCTGGCGTTTCATCAGCCTATACTGCGGCAAGCAGTACAGCAGTGACTGCCTCGACTGCCGCCTCAACCGCCGTCGTTGCTGCTTCGACGGCGTCGTCAGCTTATTCAACGGCTAGTGATGCCGCAACTAATAACGATTATCTTGCCGGTAGCACCGCTTACTCGGTTGCAACTGACAATATGACCACGGCGATTAGCAATGACTCAACCGCCACTGCTGCCAATTCAGCCGCACAGGATTCGGCTAATTACGCTAATTCAACCGCAATTTCTGATGCAGCGTCATCGGCTGCGGTTGATACCACGACCGCTAGTTCATCAGTGACTGATGCAACGACGGCGGCCAGTGATGCGGCGACTTATACTGGGACTCAGGCTTCGACCTATGCTTCCTTGGCTAACTCAGCCGCCGATGCCGCTTCTTCAGCTTACGCAGTTGCGAGTTCAGCAACCGACGCTGCTGCCATTGCGGCTTCTCCTAAAGAAGCGAACTCCTTGGCACGTGTCGCCGCTTCAGCTGCTAATGATGCTGCAAGTTATGCTGCTGCTGCGCAAACAAACGCAACGTTAGCGAAAGAATTTAGCAACGATGTTTCTAATGAACAAGGGACAAACTCCGGTGCTAGCTCAACATTGACTACTAGTACCGAAACGGTAACGGTGAATGGGAATGCTAAATTACTAGCGACAGTCAAAGCTGTCAATGGTACTGGTATCTTGTCACCTAACTATTCGATTAATACCTCAACATATGTTTGGTACATGTCAACCGATGGTAAAACTTGGACGCAAATTGCGAGTGATGGCACTGCTTCATTAACTTATAACATGACTGAAGCAGGGACTTATTATTTCCAAGCAACCGTTTCAGGATCAAAAACTTATTTATTACAATCCACAAACTATACCGCGGCTTCCAATGTCATTACGATTGTTGTGACGGACCCGAGTGGGACTTATGACGAGCAAGCAAGTAGCTCTGCCAGCCTAGCTAATAGCTATGCTTCCGGTGCTAGTTCTAATGCTGATCAAGCAAGCAGTGCCATTGCGGCAGCTAGTTCTAATGCTAACTTGAGTGGTTCTTTGGCAAGTTACTATGCTAGTCAAGCTAACTCGGCTTATAACAATGCAAGTTCATACGCACAATTAGCTTCTGGGGCAGCTAGTGCAGCCAATGCTGCGAATGATCAAGTTTCTGGCTATGAAACAACTGGTGATTACGTCACAGCTAGTTCATATGCTAAAGATGCGGCTAGCTATGCTACGGCAGCAAGTTCATACGCGGCTCTAGGTAGTACTGCAACTTCCGCTGCGTTGAGTGCCATTACGGAATCATTGAATCAAGCAGTTGATGAAGATGGTGGGACGGATGCTGGTAATTATTTAGCCTCAAGTTACGCTGATGTGGCGGCTTCAGCAGCTTCGACAGCTCAAAATCAAGCTTCCTTAGCTTCTTCACATGCCAATGATGCGGTGAATGCCTATACTTCCGGTGCTGATTTCAATGCTGGAACGGATAGTTACTCAACTGCCGCTAGTTCGGCAGCGTACGCCGCTAGTTCATATGCCGCTTATGCTGCAAATGCCGCTAACTTGGCAGCTTCATACGCTGCGGCCGGTGATTATAACAATGCTGCTCGTCAGCAAAGTTATGCGTCATTAGGGTTAACTTTAGCCACTGAACAATTAAGTGCAGCTTCAAGCGCTGCCGCTGCGTTAACGTCAACCATTGTTAATACGGAAACGGATTACTACAATTCAGTTGCCCAAGATGCTTTGAATGCGGCTTCGGATGCGTCATCAGCGGCTGTAATCGCTGGGTCAACGGCTAATTCAATCGCCTCATCAATGACTAGCAACACAGAGTTAGGGTCTTCTTACGTTGCGGCAACTCAGAATAATTCAAAAGATGCGTCGTCAGCAGCTGCCGAAGCGAATGCGTCAGCATCAATGGCTGCCAGCTATATGAATCAGGCTTCTTCAGCAGTGGCAACTGGCGACTTTGCGGATGCCAGTTCATATGTTAACTTAGCGAGCCAAGCAGCGACTGATGCGACTTCTTATGCCGCTGCAGCTAATTCGGCTGCGAGTGCTGGAACGGATACTGCTACAAGTGCTGTCGCGTATTCTAACGATTTAGCTAATGCTAATTACAATGAACAAGGTGATGCTAGCAGCATTTGGGGCATTGTAGTTTCCGGTGGTTTTACGACACAACCAGCAACAGTTACTTCGACAACATCTGGTAATACGGTTACATTGTCCGTTGCTTCAGCAACTGGCTTAGGTGCCATTAATACTGGTAGCAAGACCTCATGGTATGTTCAGATTAATGGCACATGGATGACAGTTGCCAATGCAGTTACCGCTGGCTATTTGACGAGTCAAAATGTCACTGGTAGTAACCGGGCAGCCTCCAATAGCAGTACTTTAACAGCGACTATTTCGAGTGACTTTACAGGAACGATGCTCTTCCAAGCTTACACACAATACGGTAATCTTGGCGTTTATCTCTTGTATAACTGGGGTAGTGATTTAGCCGAAGTCGATGTTTATGATAGTGATATTCCAGCTACGGATATTTCAGTAGATGGCAATGACTACCTAGTTATTTCAACTGATAACTCGACGGATGCAGATGTTACCGGTCAATATACGGCAACGACTAATCCTGGTAATGCGACTGGTGAAATGACTTGGACTAGCAGTAATACTGGCGTTGCCACTGTTGATGATACCGGTTTAGTGACTGCTGTCGGCAATGGGACTACGACGATTACCGTTACGATTACTAATGCGGATGGCTCAACTTATTCTGCATCGAAGACAATCACTGTTGGTAATGGACTAGATAATCAAGAAGTCGACGCCGGTGATGACTTAACTTGGATTCCAGAAGGAAATACGAGTTCAAATGATAATACAACGTATCAATGGTATTACTCAGCCACCGCGGATGGTGATGGCACTGCGTTAGACGGTCAAACTGGGTCATATTTGAATTTATCAGATATTACTTTAGGTCAATCTGGTTACTACTATTTGGTTGTAACGAGTTCTGTTACTGCTAGTGGGACGACCTCAACACAATCTGTAACTTTGGGTCGGGCTTATTTAACCGTTAACGCAACACAAACCGAAGCTGCAAGTTCAGCTGCAAGTGAAGCAGCCGATCATGCAGCTAATGCGGATTCATATGATAAGATCGCTAGTTCATATGCCGAAGTTGCTAACCAATATACGAACCAAAATTCAAGTTCCGCTTCGTATGCAGCCGAAGCTGCCACGGCTGCAAGTGATGCTGCCGTAGCTGCTAGCGAAGCAGATTCAGCTGCAGCCGCAGCCAGCACCGCTGAAGCCAATGCAAATTCGACCGAAGCAGCAAATGATAATTCAGCTGCTTCGAGCCACGCACAAGCCGCTAAGGAAGCTGCTTCCACCGCTTCTGCTGCCAAAAAGAATGCTTCCAGCGCTGCTGATAAAGCTGGTTACTATGCAGCTTTAGCTGCCGGTGATCAATCAGATACTGATACGGATGCTGATTCGGATACTGATACCGACACGGATACTGATACCGACACGGATACTGATACCGACACGGATACTGATACCGACACGGATACTGATACCGACACTGATACCGACACGGATACTGATACCGACACGGATACTGATACCGACACGGATACCGATACGGATACGGATACCGATACCGATACGGATACGGATACCGATACGGATACTGATACCGACACGGATACGGATACCGATACCGATACTGATACGGACACAGATACTGATACGGATACCGATACGGACACAGATACCGATACGGATACCGATACTGATACGGACACAGATACGGATACTGACACGGATACGGATACCGACTCAGATACTGATACTGACACTGACACCGACACCGATACTGATACTGACTCAGATACTGATACTGACTCAGATACCGATACTGATACTGATACCGATACGGATACTGACACGGATACCGACACGGATACCGACACGGATACCGATACTGATACCGACACGGATACTGATACCGACACGGATACTGATACCGATACGGATACCGATACTGATACGGATACCGACACTGATACTGATACTGATACTGACTCAGATACTGATACTGATACTGACTCAGATACTGATACTGACTCAGATACTGATACCGATACTGACTCAGATACCGATACGGATACCGACACGGATACTGATACTGACTCAGATACTGATACTGATACTGATACCGATACCGATACTGACTCAGATACCGATACGGATACTGACTCAGATACCGATACTGATACCGATACCGACTCAGATACTGATACTGACACGGATACCGATACGGATACTGATACGGATACTGACTCAGATACCGATACTGATACTGATACCGACACTGATACTGATACCGACACTGATACTGATACCGACACGGATACAGATACCGACTCAGACACGGATACCGATACTGATACCGATACCGATACTGATACAGATACCGACTCAGATACTGATACTGACACGGATACCGATACGGATACTGACTCAGATACCGATACTGATACCGACACGGATACTGATACAGATACCGACTCAGACACGGATACCGATACTGATACCGACACCGATACCGACTCAGATACTGATACTGATACCGATACCGATACCGATACAGATACTGACACAGATACTGATGCTGACTCAGATTCTGACGGTGAAGGTGATGCTATTAATAACGGTGGTAGTGATCACAATGGGAACGGCACTACTGGCGGAAGCAATGGCACTAACACTAATGGCAATAGTAGTAACGGTGTTGGTGACAGTATTAATGGCAGTACTAACAACGGCAATGCAACAAATACTGCGGTTAATGCCAGCGACGTTGCCGGTTCAAGTAACAGCTTGACGAACGGTAATAGTCAAAAGGGTTCAACTAGCAAGTTACCACAGACTAATGAGGATACCGCTAACCCAGCAACGGTCATGGGTGCTGTCTTACTTGGTCTCAGCAGCTTAGCGGCATTACTTGGTCGTGGCTTCAAGCGAGAGGATCACGAAAAATAGGTGACAACAGCCTTAATTGATTAACAAAAATAGGAGTCCGTTTGTCTAACTTCAAAATAAAATCCAATAATGTTCAAAAATTCATAGCTGTTCTGGCACACATGTTAATCATTTAAGTGTTAAATTGTAACCAGAGTTAGAACGATCTTAATGGTCGTTCTAACATACATAAATTTATAAGGTAAAAAGGAAAGGTGTGAATGTTCAGTTGCAACGTATGGTCATTAATCAATTGAAGCAGTCAATTAGAAAAGTCGGGGATTTGTACGATCCAAGTACGCAAACAGTCACGTTAGTTTTATCGGTGTCCGATCGTCAGCAGCGCGCGAAGGTGGATTTCATTCAGCGACCTACTTTTAGTCAAGCTTGGCGAGCGGTGGCTGAAATACTGGCGCAGACGGCCCAAAATGCCTGGGTTCGGCTGGAAAGTGTCCAGTCAGTCCAAAAATTAACGCGAACGCAATTTGAAAAACGCTTGGCTTCAGTCGAACGAATGAACTATTGGCGCGATGGGGTTAGTTTTGATGAACACTTTGAAACGGCACTGTTAGAGATGGAAATTAATGGTCAAGCCATGTTCCGTCCTAGCAAAGGCCATCGGATTGGTCGGAATGGGGCAAAATCATGGGTCGATTATCAGCGCGTGGTGCCTTATTTAAAACGGCGTAATGGCGAGCTACCAGTTGATGTGACCCAGACAGAAAACATTTGGACGTTTACCACGGTGGGAATCTTCACGACCGGAGCCAAAGTTTGGCAACTGGCGGATACTGAAACTTGTGCGAAGGGAATCCGAGTCTTAACCGATCCACAGGCTGAAATTAAACAAGTCATTGATGATGGCGAACGTTTCTTGATTAATCAATTAAAACCAGATGGCAAATTTGTCTATGGTTATTATCCAAGCCGTCAACGAGTTTTGACTGGCTATAATTGTGTCCGTCACTTTTCATCACTGTATGCTTTACTGGAAGCCATCGAGTTTACTGAACGAACAGAAGATTACCAAAAAGTTAAACAGGCGATCCAATGGGGTCTCGATAATGTCACGATTGAAGTTAATGGGGCAGTATTCATTAATGATAATGGTGAACTAAAGCTGGGTGGTCAAGCCTTGTTGATGCTGACCTTAAGCAAGTATCAAGAAGTGACAGGTGATGACAGCTTTTTACCAATATTAATGAAGGCCTTTCAGGGCGTCCCCTATTTCCGGGAACCCTCTGGCAAGCTAGTCCATGTCCTAAATCCCGATCTAACGCTGAAAGCGGCTTATCGTATTATTTATTATGAAGGCGAAGTGGTTTTCGGCTTAGCGCGATTATATGAATTAACTAAGAATGAAGACGTCTTGGCCTTGGTTAAACAGATTCTTGATTTTATGGTCGCTAACAATTATGGCCGTTACCATGATCATTGGATTTCGTATGCTATTAATGAAGCCTTGCAAGTGTTCCCCAATAATCGAGATTATATGGCGTTGGGCTTAAAGAATGTGTTCATCCATTTGAAATTTATTGAGGAACGTGAGACGACTTATCCGACCTTATTAGAGTTAGTCGATGCGGCTGTCAAAATGACTGACATGGTCAAGGCCACGGGCAACGATGATTTATTGGCGCCTTACAATTTGCGCCGGTTACGACAAGCGCTTAAATATCGGGCTGAATATGAAGTGACAACTGGGAGCTATCTGCCAGAAATCGCGATGTATTTGTATGCCCCGGCAAAGTTTATTGGTGGCTTCTATGCTCGGCATGATAGCTTCCGAACCAGAATTGATGATTGCGAACACTTTTTATCAGGACTGATCAACTATTACAACTACACTTATCGTCGGTAATTAAGAAAGGACGCTCATATGATTTACTTTATCAATGAATATATTTTGCCTAAAAATTCTAGTGTTGAACATCGTGCCATGCAGCGTGTCAAATTGTTCACGCATTATCACACGCCTGCTCAAATTGTGACGAAGGTCTATGATCGGCTGCAACATCGGGTTTTACCTGATTTTGAACTCGCCGATGATCAAGTGTTGAATATGTTTGATTATTTCCAACAAGCGACCACAGTACCGACGAAAGAATTGCATACGGAGGATCTCAATTTACCTGTTGAATATGCCGTAGAAGTGGGTAATAACTTTAGTCGGGTATTTGATGGTGATGATCTGGTACAAAATGTTGGGTTTATTCCTGGGACGATTGGCCGGATCTTTTATCAAGAATATCTTGATAATCAAGGCAATCGGGCTTCCACTGATTTGTGGGATTGGCGTGGCTTTAAGTCGTCGACCCAGTACTTTGGGCAAGACGGTAAGCTCACGATGGAACGATATTATACGCCAGCGGGCCGGATTGCGCTGGAACAATATTTTGTCGCGGATACAAAAGGCAATCCATTGGCATCACGGTTGATTTTAAAAGATTATGGCAACCAAGCCGAACGTTTCTTTCAAAATCCAACGGCACTTTTTAACTTCTTTATCGCAGAGCTTAGCCATCAAGATACTGAACAAACCGTCTTTATTAGTGATCGCCCAGGAACTGGGATTGACCCATTGTTGGCCTTAAATGATGACGCCAAAAAGTTTGTGATGATTCCAATCTATCATGCTAAGGATATTAATGATCCGTTGCATGCGCCATTAGATGGCTTTCTACAACCGGCGTTTGATAATTTGCAACATTTTGATGGGTTTATTACACCGACCGAGAGTCAGGAACAGCAGTTACAACAACGTTTTCCTAAATTAGCGGTGACGACGATTCCGACGGTCGCTACGACCTCTTTAAAGCAAGGACATCTTGTGCCAATTACTGAACGCCCGAAACAGTTACTATACGTCGGTCGGTTAGCACCTGATCGCCAGTTGGATCAGTTAATCCGCGTGGTGGCCTTAGTAAAAGCGCAGCTGCCGAACATTCAATGTGATCTGTACGGCTTCGGCGATGCGGATTATTTGGCAACGTTACAAGATTTAATTAATGAATTGAAATTGAGTAACCAAGTTCATTTGAAGGATTACGATCCCAAACTAGTTGAAAAATATGACAATTATCAGTTGTTACTGAATACCGAACTAGTCAACGGCGGACCATTGGCAATGCCTGAGGCGATGACGCACGGCGTGCCGGTCATCAGTTATCGTTTTAATTATGGGCCCCGCGATTTTATTGAAAGCGGGACGGATGGTTATGTCGTTCCAGCCGGTGATCAGCTCAAAATGAGTCAGCATATTATTGACTTATTGACGCAGCCAGAACGTTTAACTGCGTTCAGTGAAGCTGCTTTTAAGAAAATGCACGTGAACCAGACTCACTTGAAGGTTTGGCATCGTTGGCAACGGTTATTAGGCTTATAGGAGGCGGAAACAGATGTATTACTTTTTAAATGATAATTTACAATATTCAAAATCAGGCATTGAAGAGGCTGAAATTAACCGTCTCCGGTTATTTAAACAACATCACCAAAACGCGGCGATTGTGACCCGGATCTTTGCGATGGATTTACATGCCGTGATGGCTGGCGCTAATTTAGCTGATGCCGATGTGATTAATTTGTTTGACTTTTTCTGTGGTGCCCAGACGGTTCCAGTCCAGCCTTTGATGTTGGCGGATTTTCAAGTGCCAGCCGATGCGATTAAGACCCGGAAAGATCGCCAAGTTCAGGTGGTGCAGCAAGGTAAACTCATCATGGTGATTTATTTGCGTGACCAAACGGATGAAATTAGTAACGTCCAATATTTTGATGTTAATGGCAAAACGTTAAAGATGACTTGGTGGGATACACGCGGAATGAAGTGTTTGGAACAGTTCTTTGACTGGACAGGAAAAATTGCCCAAGAGGCCTATTTTGGCCCTGATGGTCAAATCCATCTCGAAAAGTTACATTTACTAAATCACGCCGGCAAAGAGCGGCTAACTTGGCGGGTCTTAAACTACCGGGATAGCAGTTGGACCTTTGACGGCCTCAATGCGTTAACGCGATTCTTTTATGATGAACTCAACACTAATAATGAAGAAAATGTCTTTATTTGTGACCGGACCGTTGAATGTGCCTGGGGCTTATTTAATATGCAAACACCAGCCAAAAAGGTCTTGCATTTGCATAATAATCATGTCGGTGATGCTAGCGATGTCCTACATTCGACCTTGAATAATAACTATGCGAATGCGTTAAATAACTGGCAACGATGGGATGCCGTTATTGCGGCGACCCCACAACAATCGGCCGATGTTACTGCCCGTTTCGGAAACAGTATTCCTTGCTTCACGATTCCGGTTGGTTATGTCACGGCCGAGACCTTGGCGGCCAAGCCAAGCCCATTTTCCGAACGGCAATCTCATTTGATTGTACAAGTCGCTCGTTTAGCACCAGAAAAACAGCAAAATCATTCAATTGAAGCTTTCCAACAAGTTAAAAAGCAATTTCCTGATGCCCAATTAGAACTTTGGGGCTATGCCAACGGTGATACGGAAAAGCAACTTCGTGAGCAAGTTAAAGCCGCTCAATTACAAGCCTCAGTGTTATTCAAAGGTTACACAACGGATGTGAATGCGGTCTATAATCGGGCACAGATTGGCTTGTTACCAAGTCGAGCCGAGGGATTCTCGTTGATGTTGTTGGAAGCACAAGCACATGGCCTACCGATGATTGCGAATGATGTGAAATACGGTCCAAGCGACATTATTCAAGATGGCGTGAGTGGTATTTTAACGACGGATGGGAATGTTCAACAGTTGGCAGATGCAATGTTAGAGCTGCTCAGCCATCAAGATAAGTTGGCAGAATTTAGTACCAATTCTTATCAAAATGCGACACGATATTCGGCGGATGCAGTTTACGAACAATGGCAACAATTGCTGACGAACTTTGAGTCGGACATGGAGGTGATGGTATGATATTAGACCAAAACGATTTTCGGTGTTTTGAGGGTGAATTTTATTCGCAAGTTCCAACGGATTTAGTCATAAATCGAGTTGGTCATAAACGCGTCCATTTTAGTGGTACAAATGACTTAATAAGTGGGGCGTTCGTTTATATGAATACTGAACGGCGTGCATTTTTACATTCTCAACAATATCCTGAAACGTTTGATTTGGTAGCGTGGCTTACTGACCATCCATCAGTGAAATTATTAGTTACAGAAAAACCAATTCTAGCTTTAAAAGACAAATTACCACAATTTATTGTTCCGAATACTTGGAACTTCTACAAGGCAGTTGCCGCATATATTCGGCAACGATATTTTGGTGAGGTTGTCACTGTAACAGGGTCTGTTGGCAAATCAACAACTCGTCTTATGATTGTCAAAATATTGACAGCGTTGCAACAACAAGTTGTAACAAATGTTGGTAATGAAAATGTTCGACAAGTGGCGGTGCCTTTGTTAACCACGACAATGCAAAATCCTGATGCGTTAGTTGCGGAACTGTCGATCAATGCTTTGAACAATCGTGATAAAGAAAGTGGACCGGTGTCTCGACTATACCGTGCTACGGCTGCAGTTATCACACAGATTGGTGGTGCCCATTTAGCTGAGCTGGATCAGGTGTCAGATCCATTGATGTTTTTAGCAGAGCGAAAGACACGTATATTTGAAGGTTTAGACAAGTCAAGTCGGGCCATTATTAATTATGATATGACACCACGTATATATAAGTATGTTATACGACGGGCACAGCAACAGACAGAAAAAATATACAACTATAGTTTATGTGATGAGCATGCTGATGCCTATGTCTTGTCACAAAGGGATTTCCGAGACTATACCGAATTGACAATTCAAGTATTAGATGAAACGAAACGAGTCCAATTGTCAATGCCTGGTAGCGGCGTCATTTCGGATTTACTAGCAGCTTGCGTTACGGTTAAGAGCCTAGGACTTAAATTGCCGGATTTAACAACATTATTTATGGGATTTGAAGCATTAAATAGTGAATTGCGGTTTCAAAAAACTAGTGCTGTTCATGGAAAGATAACAGTGGTCGATGACACACATGGTTCAACCTTACACTCAGTTGATAATGTTTTATCAGTTTTCAAGGAGCGCGGTAAATTTTATCGAGGGAAAAAGGTATTAATCATGGAAACCGGGGAAGATTTAGGAAAGCAGGCGGCAACATATAATCTGCAGTTTGAGAAAAGTATTATTTCAAGCGGGATTGATATCTTACTTGGGTATCGAGATGATGATATTAAAGTATTAGTTGATGCTTTGTCAGGAAAAATAGAAACTGACTTTTATACTGATCTATCCGCCATAAACCAAGTAATCCAAGAATTACCGGACGATTCATTAGTAATAATAAAGTCTTCTGATGGACGAAAGTATGGATCTGACTTATGGAAATTGCCAGAAAAAGTGGGTCAGATAGAAAGGTGAAAAATTTTAATGTTGATGATAATGACCATCTATACAAGTTTAAAGACAGCAATGAGATTAGTGATTTATTTGGTTTTAGGTGGGCTAGTCTTATTTGTCCGCCGTCATAATCGTAAAAAGTCTCGGCATGAAATGGATGAACAAACGAAAAAATTTGTAGCAAAAACAAAAACAGATGAAAATGGGAAATATCCTTGGGAGTAGTTGTTTGTAAAAAAATGGTGTTGGTGGTACTTCAAAATTAAAAAGATAGGAATAATTGGGATGAAAAGATATCAACGGGAAATAATGATAAACAGTTTTTGGACCTTAATAGTGGCTTTGGGAATGATATTCACTTTGAGTGTTAGAGGGCAAGCCGAAGATACGCGTAGTGTCACTGTCAAAAACTTTCAGATGTCTGTTATTTACGATGATGATAGTCAGGCAACGCCGATGCCAGATAGTGAGTATACTATTACGTATGCTGATGCAGATGGTAATTCTGTTAAGGTAGCTGATGGAACCACTGATACGACTGGGGCTATTAAGAATTTGACGATAGATATTCCGAATGATGTCTCATCAATCAGATTTAACTACACGCTAGGAACCACTGATCGAGGATATATTTTACGTTCGACTGGTAAAAAGTACCAGTTTACGTATACTAAGATCATCCCTAATAATAATGTTATTAATTATAGCGGTAATTCTAAATTTGGTGCTACAGGTAATGATGCTCTTTATGAAACTAACTTTATTGCGACGCGACTTAATAATTACTATGTCCAAGCAATCAATGAATTGACGAGCGCGATTGATGCTGCACATCAACAATTCTTTGGTATTCCTGAATTTGAAAATAAGGCGATTAATATCATTTATGAACGAGGCTACCATTTGAATGAGAGTAATACTTTTTATCGTAATGGTCATGATGGCAGTGGCATACCAGACATTATCATAGCCGATAGAACAAATTTGAGCTCATTTACGGATCAATACTTAATGGCTAATGTTATGCATGAATGGACACATTGGAACTTGTATCGTACTGCTAATTTTCCAGGAGGATCGTATACATCACATTATGGTTATAACTCAGACGCTAGGGTTAGTTATAAAGAAGGTCTGGCGTTGTTTGCAGGTGATATGTTTCGATATGATTACGATATGAGTAGCACGGATACTGAAGTTCAAACAGATAATTCGAATGGCGTTAATCGTTTATACGGTAAGTCAACCAATATGACGGTCGAGCAGGTTCTATATGATTTGTTAGACGTTAATTCAAATGGTGAGGATGAGAATTTCTACGTAACAGAACGTTACTTAGATGATGATAGTCTGACTGAAAAGCAGATTGATAAGTTGAATTTTGGTGTGATTTATGCTGAAATGATGCAATCAAAGGCAACTTCATTAAGCGATTTCTTACAATATATTGAAAATAAGTATGTGTTAACAACTTCCGATAAAACTAAGTTTGAAGAGGTCTTGTCGATTAATGGCCTGTCTTCGACTGGAATGTTCACTTTAGATGAAGATGGTAATGCGCTGACTGGAGATTAAACGAAAGGCAGGGGCGAATTAAGATAAGCAAAAAAATGGACACAAAGCCAAAGTACGGTCTTGTGTCCATTTTGAGTTATCAGGAACTGTATGCATAGCGCCTCTACTTAAAACCTAGTTTTGACGCCGTTTCAAAGCAGCTTTACCTAATCCGAAGACTAAGCCACTGAGTGCTAAGAGAACTGCACCAGCTACAGCAACTCGTTGTGAAGTTGTGTCGTTTGTTTGTGGCAGCTTGTTTTGAGTTAAGGTTGCTTGGTTTTGAGCCTTAACTTGTTGTGCAGCAGTTTTCAGGCTAACCGTTGCGGCAGTCTTTGTCGCAGTGGTACTAGTTGGTTTAACCGCTGCTGTGGTAGCTTGATTCTGATTGCCGGTTACGGTGTCAGCTTGACCATTGCTATTAGTGTTGTTACCACTATTAATGGCATCGCCGTCACTATTTTCTTCGGTATCACCAGTATCGGTATTGCCGTTGTTATCCGTGTTACCGGTATTCGTATCACCGTCGCCATTGTTATCTGTGTCTCCAGTATTGTTATCACCATCACCGTTATTATCACCAGTGTCAGTGCCGCCATCGCCATCACCAGTATCAGTTGCTGATACCGTCACAGTGATGGTCTTGGCAAGACTGTTGCCGCTCGCATCAGTGTACGTATAGGTGACGTGATAAGTTCCGGGAGTTTGAGTATCCACAGTGCCATCAACGGTGACTTTACTGAAATCAATGGCATCGCCATTTTCATCGGTGCCGCTAACAAAGTTATCTTGTGCTTGCCAGTTGTCGCCGGCCGCAATCGTTGAATCTTGAACATCAAGACTAGCTTTGTTTGAAACGACGATAGTGGCAGTCGTCTGATAACTTTCACCGGCCCGAGTCAAGAAGCTGTATGTGACGGTGTAGGTTCCTGGTTGGTTCAGGGATGTCACAACGTTACCATTCGCATCGGTAATTTGAATGGCCAAGTCACTTCCAGTTAACTCATTACCCATGCCATCGGTTGCTTTTTTGACATTGGCAACTGGGTCCCAGTTAGTCGTTGTTGAAATTTCTTTATTCGTTTCATTCAAGGTAATCCCATAAACCACGACTTGAATCGTCTTGGTGATGACATTGCCGGCACTATCAGTGAAACTGTAGGTCACATTGTAAGTGCCCGGTGTCGCAGTATCAACTGCATCCCCGCTGACAGTGACATCGCTAAAGTCGATGCTTGAACCATCGGTATTGACGCCGCTGAAATTACCTTCAGCTGTCCAATTGTCGCCAAGTTCAACGGTTTGATCAGTAGTGTCAACAGCGGCAGTGCTAGCATTGACCGTGATTGTGGCGGTTTTGGTGATAGTTTGACCGGCGATATCGGTATAAGTGTAAGTGACATGGTAGACGCCAGCCTTAGTTGGATCAACGGTATCCCCGCCAACGGTAACATCGTCAATCGTCAATGGGTTGCCTTCAAAATCAGTACCACTAAAGCCGTCGCTCACATTCCAAGTCGTATTTGGCCCAGCGACCAGCGTGCTATCGTTCGTATTTAAGGTGGTCTGGCTCGCAGCTAACTCGCGGGTATAAGTCCCAGCGACATTATTAGTTAAGAGATCGCTGGAAGTATAGGTGTCATCATTTTCATTGATCCAGTTGCCAGTGTAAGGACTATCGGTAGTGAGGTCTGGCAAGCCAGTGTCACTGCTCCAACGATTATTAGTGCCTAAAATGATTTTAGCTAAATTGGTGTTCGTTAACATACTGCTAGTCGATACGACGTTGCTCATATCCCAATTTGAGAAATCGAGGACTTTTAGACCACTGTTGCCCCAGAACATGAACTGCGTATTAGTGACTTTGCTTGTATCCCAGTTGGAAACGTCCAGCGTCGTTAGCAGTAAATCGCCATCAAACATATCGTACATAGTCGTCACGTTAGACGTATCCCAATTAGAAACATCTAAGGCCGATAAGCTGAAGTCACCGACAAACATGGCACTCATGTTTGTGACATTAGACGTATCCCAATGACTAGTATCTAAAGCAGCCAGTTTTTCAGTGTAGGCAAACATATTTTGCATACTGGTGACTTTGCCCGTGTTCCAATTAGAAACATTGAGTGCCGATAAGACCCAGTTACTATTAAACATGTAGCTCATATCAGTCACGTTAGACGTATCCCAGTTGGAGACATCTAAAGTCTGTAACGCATTGTCGGCATAAAACATGTGATTCATGTCGGTGACGTTAGCGGTATTCCAACCGCCAACATCGACGCTTGTTAGGGCGGTCGTCATATAAAACATGTTTGACATATCAGTGACACTACTCGTATCCCAGCCAGAAACGTTGAGATTTGTTAGTGACCCGTCGCCATAAAACATGTAGGACATATTGGTGACATTGCTCGTATCCCAATTAGACAGATCTAGTGATTTTAAGGTAGTAATGCCACAAAACATATCAACCATAGTTGTAGCGTTGCTGGTATTCCATTTGGAGACATCCAAAGCTGTAAATTTAGTGTTGAAGAAGAGATAGCCCATGTTGGCCACATTTCCAGTATCCCAGCCACTCACATCGATGTTCGCAAGCGAACGATCACCAGCGAAAAGACTATTCATATTGGTGACGTTACCGGTCTTCCAGGCGCTGACGTTGAGATTAACTAAGCTTGTTGTGTTCGCAAACATAAAGGCAATATCGGTGGCGCTACTCATGTCCCAGTTGCTGACATCAATAGTAGTCAGTGCCGTGTCTCCTGAGAAGAGACTACGCATAGTCGTCACTTTGCCCGTGTTCCAACTAGCCGCACTGACCGAGACAAGGGCGGTGTTTTTGTAAAACATCCCAGACATGTCGGTGACTTTACTCGTATCCCAATTATTTAGATCGATATTTGTCAGGGAAGTCATGGTGTTAAAGGTCGCATTCATGCTAGTGACGTTGCTGGTATCCCATTGTGAGAGGTCAAGATTGTTTAATGAGCTGTCATAGGCAAACATGAAGCCCATATTAGTGACATTGCTCGTATTAAAGTTATTGGCATTATTAATCGTCGTTAAATTAGTCAAGTTACGGAATAACCCGGAAGAATCAGGGGCACCGTTCACGGTTCCTTCAAAGGTGATTTGCTTAATGCTGGCAGCATAGGCGGCCCAAGGATTTTTGCCGTTAGTACTTACGAAAGTGCCACCACTAATGTGTAGGACACCATCGCTATCAATCCGCCAGGCAGCATCGCCATACGTTCCACTGGCAATATCGGTCGTGGCGGCAGCGGCTCTGGCGAGTTGTGGTTGTTGGCTGGTGGTCGTGGTGGTGGCCGCCGTGTCATCGGGGGTTGCAGTTACGATTGAATCGGTTGGCCCGGCGTCAACTTCGGCCACTGGGGCATCACTAGTTACAGTTTGGTCGCTGGCAGTATTGTCAGTCGACGTTCCAGTTGCGTCATTAGTCGTTGCTGCGTCACTGGCTGTGGTGTCAGCTGCGGATGCGGCGTTACTAGTTGCATCGTTAGTAGTCGTTGTTTCAGTTGTTGTTGTTTGATTAGTGTTAGTTGTATTGGTATCTGTTTGGCTAGAAGTTGCCTGATTGCTAGTGTCGGTTGCTGAACTCGCTTGGCTGCTGCTAGTCGAACTAGTGGTAGAAGCCGGCGCCTCACTCGTCGCCGCTGAATTAGTACTATCATTAGCGTTGCTAGCTGTCGATGCAGCAGAAGTGGTGTCACTAGCTTGACTGGTCGTCTCAGTTGCTGCAGCGCTAGTTGAGCTGGCTGCGGAAGCGGTTGTATCAGTCGTGTCAGTGGTGACGCTGTCATTATTAGTCGTCGACTCGATTGTTGCCGCAGTGTTAGTCGCGACGACATTACTGATTTGACTAGTGGTTACGGCTGTTGTGTCGGTTGTATCGGCATGGACAGCCAGCGTGTTAACTTGCCAAGTGAATGCAGCAATTCCGGCAAAGACCCAGAAACGGCCTTTTTTATACATCTTGTAATGAACCTTTTTGGTAGTTGATTGTGACATGAGTTAGATCTCCTTATAAAATATTTCGCCTATTAATGAAATACAGGCTGTTTAGTATCAAACTGACTTAAACAGTTTAATGTTGAGGCTGCTCGGCTGACAGATATTTGTTGTGCTAAGTAAAACGGCCCGTAACTTTAAAAGACGTTGCTAATTTTGGTACTTAACTATCTATAAATTTTATTTTATATCAATATATTTATTTGTAAACCGGCGATACGACGCTGGATAACGCTGATATGCTAGTAGATTGGATGCAATATAAAATTTATTTATTAATCGATTTTTGAGTTGTTGAAGTGTGATTTGTCATATAAATTAATTAATAAAACTGATTTAAATTAAACAAAATGGGTCGATCAGAGCCATTTTGATAAACTGATTGTATTCGGATAGGACTGAGCGGACATTTGAAAAATCAAGTAAAAACGCTTTCATAATCATTTAATTAATACTGGTAAATATCTGACTATAAAAAGTTCAGCGTATGATTATTTAAACTATTCACGATTGATGATTTTTACCAACGATTCACTTATGCCAATCAATTTGAACACAAAATAAATTTTTTTAAAATTTTATTTGGCTAATGTTAATATAGCTCACTAACAGTGACATTTGGGAGTGGGTTATCGGCGATGAAGTGCGTGGTTACAAGGATGGGGCATCAATCGTACAACTTAGGAGGTAAATGATGGTTTATTGCGGAGTGCGGAAAGTGGATAGTAATCTAATTATAATTATTAACCGTATTTATAGTTTTAACGCATTTACTATATTTAGTGCGATTTAAATTATCTGTGTAATTAAGATCACTATCAACACGGTTACACTAGCGGATCCTTTTGAAAGCAACAAAAAATGGCGTCGGCAATCGAATGTCGGCGCCACTTCAAACTATCGTGATTTAATTAGCCAATGGCCGCAACTGTATCTAAGAACCAGGCATTGAAGGCGCGAGCGTCAATATCGACACAAACGGTCGCGTTCGTTTTGCCGTCATGGTAAGCGCCGCGAATATCACCAACGGTTTCGCCGTTAGCTGGTCCATCGGTTTGCACATCAATCCACATTTTTTGAGTGGTGAAGGCTTCGGGATGTAATAGGTAGAATAACGTATTCACGTCATGCATCGGGATACCAGTTTTATCACCATCGCCATAATGATTGAAAAGTGCATGCAACATCGTTCCTGTGCGGCCTAATGTTGGCAGCTTTTGCATCGTGGCTGGGGTGAGTAATGCTTTCATGGTGACATCCAAGCCGACCATTGTAATCGGCACGCCAGCTTGGTACATAATTTCAGCCGCGTGTGGGTCAGTGAACACGTTAAATTCGGCGGCACTGGTCATATTACCCTTTCCGAGCGTGCCACCCATGGCAATAATTTCTTTAATATGCGCTTTAACTTCTGGATAGGTTTTAAAGAGTAACGCGATATTCGTATAGGCGCCAGTTGGCACTAAGGTAATTGGTTCTTCGGCAGCCATAATGTGATCACGTAACGCTTCAACGGCCGTTTCGGGCAGTGGCTTAGCTAAGTCGGTTGGAAAATCATAGCCGGGCATGCCTGAAACACCGTGAACGCGAACTGCATCTTCAAATGGCTTGATTAAAGGCTGCGGTGCCCCACCAGCAACGGGAACGGTACTATTGAAAAAACGCGTTAATTTTAAGGCATTCAAAGTGGTTTTATCGACAGTCACATTTCCGGCGACGGTCGTAATCAATTCTAGGTCGAAATCAGGATGATTGAGAGCAATCGTAATCGCGGCGGCGTCATCAATTCCGGGATCAGTATCCATAATAATTTTAGTTGGCATGGCGTTTCCTCCAAATGATAAGTTTAGTGAAAATGAGCACAGAGTTAATTGCTTCTATTTTAGCATATCCTTGGGCTTGAATCCGATTGCATTTCTAGCCTGATTGCCGTAGCATGACAGTAAGATACAGACATAATGGAGGCAACATCATGGCAAAACCACGGGTTATTCTAATTACAGGCGCGTCTTCTGGTATTGGTAAGACGACCGCGCTAAAGCTCCAAGCACAAGGAAACATTGTTTACGGTGCCGCCCGTCGAATTGAAAAAATGACCGATTTAGCAGCGGCCGGGGTACACGTGTTAAAACTTGACGTGACCGATGAACAAACATTGGTGGCTGCGGTAGAGACGATTAAAGCGGAACAGCAACGGCTCGACGTTTTGATTAATAATGCCGGTTACGGCTCCTATGGGGCGCTGGAAGACGTGCCGTTAGCGGAAGGCGAATATCAATTTAAAGTGAATGTCTTTGGTGTCATGCGCCTAACCCAATTGGTGTTGCCAATAATGCGGGCGCAACATCGCGGTCGGATCATAAACGTGTCCTCAATTGGTGGTAAGATTTATCAGCCGTTGAGTGCGTGGTACATGGGGACAAAACATGCGATTGAAGGCATGAGTGATGCGCTGCGAATGGAAGTGGCGCCGTTCGGGATTGATGTGTCAATTATTGAACCTGGCGGCATTAAAACGGAATGGGCTGGTATTGCCGAGAAGAAGTTATTGGAAGTTTCCGGCGAAACGGCTTACCACGATCAAGCGGTTAAAGTTGGGGCAATGTTATCATTATTTGATCAATTTGCCTCCAATCCTGGGGTTATCGCCAAGTTAATGGTGCGTGCCGTCAACGATGTTAAACCAAAGTCACGCTACCATGCGGGGATGAGTTCCGGTTTAGCTTTGACTGGGCGCCACTGGTTATCAGATCGTCAATTCGACAAGATGATGACGTTAGCGATTAATGGCGCGGCCAAATTGGCTAAGCTTGAACATCATGGGCAACGGGCCGGTAAGCGACATTATCAACATAATTAAAAAATTAGCACTTATGGATGTGTGTGCATCTGTAAGTGCTAATTTTAATTGAACTCTGAAGGCTGAAATTTGCTCTGTCAATAAGCGGCCTTTACAAATTAGTTAACCGGAAACTAATTAGGCTTAGTGGAGACGGTCAAGATCGTTGTGCAGTGTTGGTAAGATTGGTCGCCTAATCTTACAAGTCGGTCTGGGACTTTTATCTTTAGTCGAAACGTGCAAAAAGCTTATCTGTTGTTTCGCCCTTTTTAGGCAAGCACAAAATGTTGTGCTTCCTTTTCAACCAAGTGGCCACTCGTTACGGCAGTTGTTGAATCAAAATTAATGATTCGCTTGTGTTGCTCATAGATAGGGTCGGCGTGTGGTACAGCTGATAAGAGCGCCTTCGTGTAAGGATGCAAAGGATGATGATAGACCAGTTGTGTCGGTCCCGTTTCCACAATTTTGCCATGATACATGACAACGATACTGTCACTAATGTGATGGACCATTGAAAGATCATGCGCGATAAACATGTAGGTCAGCTGTTGTTGTTGCTGAATGTTATGCAAAAGGTTAACAATTTGGGCTTGAATAGAAACATCAAGCGCTGAAATTGGTTCGTCTAAGACGAGAAATTTAGGGGCGACTGCGAGTGCCCGTGCGATACCAATTCGTTGGCGCTGCCCACCGGAAAATTCGTGGGGAAAACGATTAATGGCGTCACTGGGTAGGCCGACTTCAGCGAGCAGGTCAATAATTTTGGTCTCGCGGGCATGTCGATTGGCTCCCAGGTGAAAGTTTTCCAAGCCTTCCCCAATAGTCGTTCCTACTTTTTGTCGTGGGTTTAGTGCGGCAAAGGGATCTTGAAAGACCATTTGAACTTGCCGGCGAAACTGGTAAGTTTGCTGTCTCGTAAAACTGCTCAGTGATTGCCCATTAAAGAGAATTTCACCGCTAGTGATTGGCCCAATCTTAGCGATGGCTCGGCCAGTCGTGGTTTTACCGCTGCCAGATTCGCCAACAATCCCAACGGTTGTCCCAGCTGGAATGGCAAAGCTGACTTGGTCGACCGCTTTGATTAAGTGATGATTCTTATGAAAATGAACACTTAAATTTTTAATCTCAAATAGATTTTTAGTCATGCGTGCCCTCTTTTGCTAGTGCTCGATAAGTTTGCCAGCGCTTTTGAATGCTAACTGGTGGCTCGTAAGCTGGAGTTCGTGGATCTAGTAGCCAAGATTTGACAAAATGGGTTGCACTTAATTGTGTGACTGGTGGTGTAGCTTCAAAGTCAATTGTTAGTGCATATGGATTTCGGTTGGCGAAGGGATCACCCTTGCTTTTTTGATGAAGATCCGGTGGCGTCCCTGGTAAGGTGAATAATTGTTCTTGGTCATCATCGGTATCGGGCACGGAATCTAATAATCCCCAAGTATAAGGATGTTGTGGATAATAAAAAATTTCGTTAGCGGTGCCAACTTCGACAATTTCACCAGCGTACATAATGGCCACCCGATCCGCGATATTGGCCACGATGCCTAGATCATGTGTAATAAAAATGACAGATAAATCATGTTTTTGCTTCTGTGCTTGGATTAAGTCAAGAATTTGAGCTTGCAAAGTGACATCTAGCGCGGTAGTCGGTTCGTCGGCAATCAGAACTTTTGGCTGACCAATCAAAGCCATTGCAATCATGACACGTTGGCGTTGACCGCCCGAAAGCTCATGCGGAAACTTGCTGGCAATTAATGCTGGATTGTCTAAATCGACCGCTTTGATTTCGGCGTTGACGGCGGCAATTAATTTTTTACCATGTAAATGTTCATGATATTTGAGAACTTCACCGATTTGTTTGCCAACACGCATTGTTGGATTTAGCGCACTTAAAGGATCTTGAAATACCAGCGCGAGTTGTGACCCACGAATTAAGGTTAAGTCTTTTTCAGATAATGATTGCAGATCTTGATGCTCAAATTGTAGTTGATCAGCGGTAACCTCAGCGTCTTTCGGTAAAATTCCTAATAAAGCGTGGGTCGTCACCGATTTGCCAGAGCCGGATTCACCAACTAGGGCGAGTGTTTCGCCATGTTTGAGGTTCAAGTTGACGCCTCGCACAGCATAGATTGGTCCGGCTTCGTCTGGAAAAGTTACTTGTAAATTTTTAATTTTAATAATATCAGACATTTGCAAAACTCCTTAGGATAGCCAGTGATCAATTAGTGTGCCAACTATGAGGCCAATCGCCAGCATGGCTAAGCTAACTTTAGTTGCTGGAATGTGAGTCGAAAGCCACTGCATTGGCCCAGTATGAGCGTGTTTAGGAGCTAGCAGCAATTGAAAGGCGAGGTTGAGGCACGCTACTGCGACGAGACCCCAGGCCAATTCATGAAACGTCCAGCCAACTGCGAGTGGCAGAGCCTGAACATGACTGTTAACGCTGAGAAGGGCGAGGCAGCCGCCAACAACCAGCCCGATTTTAAGCTTTAAACTTTGGATCGAGTGCGTCACGTAAACCATCTCCTACAATGTTGAAAGCTAGTACAATTACGACCAGCACGAGAATCGGAATATAAAGTTGCGAAGCATGCTGTAACATCTGATTTTGACCTTCCGAAATCAGAATACCCAAGCTTGTATTTGGCGCTTGAATGCCAAGACCCAGAAAGCTTAAACTCGCCTCTGCAAAAATATTTGCGGGGATGCTTTGACCAATATCCAAAATTAAAATGCTCATCATGTTTGGAACAAAATGGCGCAACATGATTTTCCATAAAGGGGTGTTTAACATAATTGCGGCGGTGACGTAGTCGGTATCCCGTAGTTGTAAGACTAAGCCACGAGCCTGACGTGCGGCGCCTGCCCAACTTGTGATTGCAAGTGCAAATAGCATGGTGCCAATGCCATTGCCTAGCACGGTCATAATAATCATGGTGACGAGTAGACTCGGCAAAGAGTTAAAGATTTCAATTAGGCGCATTAAGCAACTGTCGACCCAGCCACCAAAGTAGGACATCAACATGCCATAAATAGTACCGAAGACCATTGAGAGTAAGGTGGCCACGAGCGCCACAATTAATGAAATTCGTACACCTAGACAAACGCGAGTAAACAGGTCGCGACCTAAGTGATCAGTTCCAAACCAGTAAGTTTGACTAGGAGCCAGATTTTGTTGATTGACGTGGAGCTGATTGGGGTTCAGAGGACTGAGCATGGGCCCAAAAATAGCCACTAAAACTAAAATAATTAGGATGGTGGCACAAGTCATTGAGAGCCGGTCATGGCTAAATTTGTGCCCCGCGGATTGCCAAAATCCAATGCTAACCGGGGTGGTCGGCTGCTCAGCGGTGTCTGTGGCAGATGACGTTGAGACAAAGTTGAATTTAGAATCCATAGAATTAACCTCCTATCAATTTTGGTATAACTTGATTCGTGGATCGACAGCCATATAGAGTAAGTCGGTAATAAATAAAGTAACAATATATAAGGCAGCCAGTAGAACGGTCTCGCCCATGATGATGGGGACGTCACGATTGGTCAAAGCTTGAACAAAATATTGACCAATACCTGGAATCACAAAGATACTCTCAACAAACACTGAACCAGTGATACTAAAGGCAACCGTCACAGGCAACGAGGTAATGATTGGAATGGCCGCATTACGTACCACGTGATTCATGACGACGCGGCGTCCAGTCAGACCTTTTGTTTTGGCCGTGAGAACGTAATCGCTACTAAGGACGTCTAACATGGAATTTTTTAATAAACGCGCGTAACGGGCAATGTAGCCGAGACCGCCAGCTAAAGTTGGTAGGACCGTATATGACCAGCCACCTAGCCATAAATTGGACCCCTCCGGCCAGCCAATGATTGGAAACCAGCCTAATGTACCGCCAAAGTAACTTTGAAGTAGCAACGCAAGGATCAGGCTCGGTACGGACATGAGTAGTAAGGACACAATTGTTACTGAGCGATCAAGCCAAGTGTTTTTATAAACCGCTGCTAAAGTACCTAATAGGAGTCCCAAGGGAATACCAAAGAGTACCTGCTGTAACCCTAGACGTGCGGATAGTGGTAATTTTTCTTTGAGCACGGTATGCATCGTCATACCCGGGTCGGCAATAGAAGTTCCAAAGTCACCATGAAGCATATTTGTCATCGTGATTTCATAACGTTGTAACACGGGTTTATCTAAACCTGTGTTTCGATAGACTTGTTTGCGGGCCGCTGTGGGTAGTTTATCGGTTTGTGCTGAAAGAGCATCACCAGGCACGGCTGCTAATAGGAAAAAGGTCGCACTAGCGATTAAAAACAAACTGATAATCAACGCAACGAGTCGCCGTAGAATTACTTTGAGCATTAGCGCACCGCCCACTTTCTAAAAACTATTTTTTGTTGGCATAGACGTAATCGTAATCGGGACCAAAGACTGGCGTTTGGAAGTTTTTGAGATTTTTATTGGTATAGATTTGGTTCTTTGCGCCGGAAACTGGGGCCACCCCAAAGTCTTTCGCAACGACTAACTTTTCAAGTTGACTATAGATTTTGAGCCGCTTTTGGGTGTCGGCAGTGTCGGCCAAAGTGCCGTAAAGTTTGTCATATTCAGTACTATCATAACCGCCGAAAAACTTTTGGAAGCCGCCGGTTGAAACCCACAAATTCAAGAAGGTGGAAGGGTCATCGTAATCGCCATTCCAAGCATTGGCTAATAAATCATATTTATTAGCATTTCGGTCGGCAATAAAGGAGGCATCATCGGGAGCGGTGGTGATTTTGACATTAATTCCTAATTTAGATTTGTACTGTTGTTTCAAGAAAGTTCCAGTATCATCGCCAGACGTTGTTAAGTAGTTTAGCGTGACTTTACTAAGATCAGTTGATTGACCGGTTTCTTTCAGACCGGCTTTGAATAGTGCTTGAAGCTTGGCCGAGCTGTTATATTGTTTTAAAGCTGAGGTTAAAACATTGCCGGCGTAGTCATGGTAGTTAGTCGTGTTGACATCAATACTGTTAGGCACGAAGCTGTAAACGGCTTGCCCTTGTCCACCATTGATGGCTTTATTGTAAGCATTTCGATTGATTGCGAGCGATAAAGCTTCACGAATCTTGGTGTTTTTAAGTAGTTTGGAAGTCCCACCAGTGTGTTGATTGAAAACAATGAAGCTCGTGCTGCCGCCGGCTTGGGTTCGTTTTGTAATCTTGTTACTAGAAGCGAGCTTGTTGAAATCTGAAGCATTGGCGCCAGAAGTTAAGACGGCATCTAGTTGACCGGATTGGAGGAGCGAAACCATGGTTGAATCTTTAGCAGTGGTCGTGATATTGACCTTGGTTAAGTTGACTTTTTTTGCATTCCAGAATTTAGAATTCTTTTTCAAAACAATCTTGCCATTGGTTTTCCAAGAGGTCATCTTGTAGGCCCCGTTATACACTTGATCCTGCCAATCGGTTTTCCACTTCTTCGTGCCAACTTTATTGATCTTATCAAGACGAACTGGATAAAAGACGACCGAAGAAAGTTTCTTCAAAAAATAGGGCGTTTTATTGGTTAAGGTGATCTGTAGTGTATGTTGATCAAGTGCCTTTGCGCCAACTTGATTGGCAGTACCTTTCCCCGTATTAAAGGCTTCTGCCCCTTGGATGTCATAGGCCATCGAGGCATATGCAAAGCCATTTTTCGGCGTTAATTCGCGGATGATTGAATCCACAAATTGTTGGGCGGTAACCGCTTTGCCATCCGACCATTTTGTGTGCCGTAACTTGAAAGTATAGGTCTTGCCATCTTTTGAAATGGTGTAAGACTTAGCTTGTGCCAGTTTGAGACTATCCTTGCCATTCTTGGAAGTGACCCGGAAGAGCCCTTCTTGAGTAGCGTTCAAGACATTAAATTCGTTGGCATTTCGCACATCATTAACATCAACCGTGGTTGGATCACTAGCTTGTACCAGATTCAATGTTTTGTTAGTCGTTGAAGTACTATTATTTCCGCAACCAGCGAGGAGCGTGGTTAAACCAACCACCGCAACACCAGCTACCAATCCTAAATGTTTTCCCATAGATCCGAACCTCCAAATAAATTAGACATAAGTATAAGACGATTGTGACAAAAAAAGTCCCCGGGAATCTACCAATTGTAGATTCTCGGGGACGACTAAAGCCGTGTTACCACCACGAATTCCGTTCAATTTTGCGATTGAACGCTCAATAAGTACCATTAAACGATACTCGTACGCAATATCGGGCGCACCCGTGATGGCTAACTTTTTCAGCTCGCTCATCATCAGCTCCAAGACCATTTTCAATGTTTACCCGTTATCGGCTTACACCCACTCCGACTCGCTGGAAACGTTTCGACATTTACTTATCTTTTCATCACTGTCTTATTGAAAATTAGTATATGTTTAAACTGATTAAATGTCAATGATAGTTTAATTAAAAATAAATGTGATAAAGTGGTTGGGCTAAAGTGTCAAAGCCATGATGGTTGTCAATATTGTTGGAACAGTTTGAAAAACTTGAGTCATGGTGAAGACTTCTTGATTGTAAAGGTACTTAGTTAAATCAATACCAATCATGTGATTTTTGATGACACTAGTCATGCCTGAATTAGTCACAGTACGTTTTGTGATGTGGACAAGTGGCAGCACTAGATGAACTTAGATGAGAAAGTTCTGATTTGATCCTTTAAAGTAGTGTATATCAGGCGAGTTAAATGAAATTTCAGACACTTACATGAAACTTTTTTAGTTACACCAAGACGAAATTGTCGGGGCGTTTTACTGCGGTTTTAGAACTGGTTATGCTACGATTAAAAACATTAAGGAAAGTACGTGGGAGGCAATTATGCAGACCTTGATTCAAACGTTTATGGAACGTCGTGGGGATTTACTAACCGCGTTATGGCAACATTTGGGTATTTCAATTGCGGCACTTGTGATTGCAATGATTATTGCAATTCCGTTGGCAATTTGGGCGGTGCGCCGGCCTAAGATGGCCGAAGGATTATTGCAGTTGACGAGCGTGCTGCAAACAATCCCGTCGCTGGCACTTTTGGGGTTGTTAATTCCGCTAGTCGGGATTGGGACCGTGCCCGCGGTGATAGCGTTAGTGATTTACGCCTTATTACCGATTTTTCAAAATACGTATTTAGGAATTTCAGAAATTGATGAGTCGATTGAAGAAGCGGCGGATGCTTTCGGGATGTCGCGGATGCGGAAGCTGCTTAAAGTGGAAATCCCGATTGCGCTACCGCAAATCATCTCTGGGATTCGAACGGCGCTAGTCCTAATCATTGGGACGGCGACGTTGGCGGCTCTAATTGGCGCCGGTGGCCTGGGGACCTTCATCATGCTAGGGATTGATCGTAATGATACGTCATTGCTACTTATTGGGGCGATCTCATCGGCCTTATTGGCGATTGTCCTTTCAGCCTTAGTGCGGTGGTTCCAAACGGCGAAGCCCAAACAAGCGTTGACGGTGTTTGCCGTGATTGTGGCGTTACTCGGTGGTGGGGGCGCGTATAGCGTCTATGCCAATCGAACCGAAACGATTACGATTGCCGGTAAGCTCGGTTCAGAGCCAGAAATTCTAATCAATATGTATAAAGACTTGATTGAAGCGAATGACACCCATGTGAAAGTCGCGTTAAAGCCTAATTTTGGGAAAACGACCTTTTTATTCAGTGCTTTAAAGCATAATCAAATTGATATTTATCCAGAATTTACTGGGTCTGTTTTAGAGACCTTAGTTAAGGGCAACAATCCTAAAAGTATGACTGCTAACGAAACTTATCAACTCGCCAAGCAACGGCTGGCCAAACAGGACCAACTCTCACTGCTAAAGCCGATGGCGTATAACAATACTTATGCGTTGGCGGTGACTAAGAAGTTCAAAAAGGACCATCAACTCTCAACCATTAGTGATTTAACCCAAGTTGAATCGTTATTGAAACCTGGGATGACCTTGGAATTTATTGATCGTGATGATGGCTTGAAAGGCTTGAAGAAAGCGTACAACTTAGATGTCACGGCGCAATCAATGGAACCAGCGTTGCGTTATCAGGCGATTAGCCAAGGCCGCATTAATTTAGTCGACGCTTATTCAACGGACAGTGAATTGCGGCAGTACAATTTGGCAATTTTGAAAGATGATAAACATTTCTTCCCGACCTACCAAGGCGCGCCATTAATGAGCACGAGTTTTGCCAATAAGCACCCGAAGGTCGTTAAAGCGTTGAATAAACTTGCTGGCAAGATTTCTGAAACCGATATGCAAGAAATGAATTACGAAGTTAACGTTAAAAATGAATCGGCAGCCACGGTTGCCCGGAATTACTTGATCAAGCATGGTTTATTGGAAGGGAGTAATTAAATGACGGCAGCAATTGAATTTAAACACGTCAAGAAAGATTTCAACGGCAACAACGTCATTCCCGACTTGAATTTAACCGTGCAGCAAGGTGAGCTGTTTGTCTTAGTGGGCACTTCCGGGAGCGGGAAAACCACTTCATTGAAGATGATCAACCGTTTGGAGCCATTGACTTCAGGTGAAATTCGAGTCAACGACCAAGATGCGACGACGGTCCCAGTTCGTGACTTGCGTTGGGATATGGGCTATGTGCTTCAACAAATTGCGTTATTTCCAACCATGACGGTGGCGCAAAATATTGCGGTCATTCCAGAAATGAAGGGAACGCCGAAAAAAGAAATTAACCAGACGATTGATGAACTGTTAGATGAAGTTGGGCTGGACCCCGAAGTCTATCGTAATCGCATGCCAGATGAATTGTCAGGCGGGGAACAACAGCGAATTGGGATCTTACGCGCAATCGCGTCGAAGCCGTCAATTGTTTTGATGGATGAACCGTTTAGTGCGCTGGATCCGTTGTCGCGGCAACAATTACAAGACCTAGTGTTAACCTTGCATCAACGCTATGACAATACGATTGTCTTTGTTACTCATGACATGAGCGAAGCCTTGAAATTGGGCGACCGGATCGGCGTGATGCGGCATGGTCAATTATTGCAATGTGATACCCCGACAGCGATTGCGCAGCATCCAATCAATGATTTTGTGCGGGACTTTTTCGGCGCCAGTCGAGCCAAAAATGTTTACGATATTTATATTGGTCGGGTTGGCTTAGTTCAAGGTTATTTAAAGCAGAAACCAGCAGTAGCCGATGGTCGAATTCAAAGGTTAGATGCTCAGGCCACTTTACGGACAAGTTTTGAAGCCTTAACAAATCACGATTATTTAGCCATTACGGATGATAAAGTGGTGCAAGGCTATTTGGATCGGCAGACAGTGATGGCTTATTTGAGTGAACATGAAAATGATTAGAGCGTGAGATGAGCCGGGTTGCTTCTGAGCATTGCCTAGCCAAGTGATTACTGCGGTTTTGGCAGTGGTCACTTGGCGTAGCAAGCGGAGGAGGCAGGCTCATCGAACGCGTTTCGACTATCGAGCTAAGGCGCGCAGTAGCAACCGGAGTCACCAGCTTGACCGAACGCGTTTCGGCTATCAAGATAACGTGCGCATCAGGGCAACTAGCAAGCTAAAAATCGTCACACTAACCAGCACAACTAACAAAAAAATTGGAGGAAGCAAAATCATGGCAAAACAATATGATGTCGTCGTCATTGGTGGTGGCCCCGCGGGGACTGCCATGGCGAGTGGGTTGAAATCCCAAGGTAAATCAGTGCTCATTGTTGAATCAGATTTATGGGGTGGCACTTGTCCAAATCGTGGTTGTGATCCGAAAAAGATTTTGTTGAGTGCGGTGGAAGCCCAACACGCTGCCAGCAATTTACAAGCGCATGGTTTATCGGGCGTACCAACGATTGATTGGCCGGCATTGATGACGACTAAACATGGGTATACCGATGGCATTAATGATGGCACTTTGGGCGGCTTACAATCGCAACAGATTGAGACGCTGCACGGCGAAGCGTATTTCCGTGCTGACGGTCAATTGACGGTTGATGGCACTGAAGTTAACGGGACCGATGTGGTGATTGCAACTGGGCAACGGCCCGCAATTTTGCCAATTACGGGTCACGAGTATTTCCAAACCAGTACTGACTTCTTAGATTTAGCAACCATGCCTAAACGGGTGACCTTTGTGGGTGGCGGTTACGTCGGCTTTGAATTGGCGACGATTGCACGCGCTGCCGGAGCCGAAGTTCATCTCATCCACCATAATGACCGACCACTAAAAGCGTTTGATGCTGACTTAGTTGATGCCTTGATGACCAATTTAAGAGCGCAAGGGATTACGTTTGACTTGAACGTTGAGCTTAAACAACTGACTAAGACCGATGCCGGCTTGCAACTAAGTGATGAGAATGGTTTCAACTTAACGACTGATTTAGTGATTTGTTCAGCCGGACGCCTACCTAACGCAGATCATCTTGGCTTGGAAAATGTGGGTGTTAGCTATAATCGGCATGGCATTCAAGTTAACGATCATTTACAGACGGCCAACGCGCATATTTACGCGATTGGGGATGTGAGTGATACGCCGGTGCCAAAATTAACGCCATTAGCGGGTTATGAAGCCCGTTACTTAGTGGGCGAATTAGCACATACCGGCGCAGCAATCAGCTATCCGGTCACGCCAACAGAAGTTTATGCCGCACCAAAATTAGCCGAAGTCGGCGTGACTGCCGCCGTCGCTGAAAAACAGCCAGCCAAGTATAAGGTTCAGTCACTAGATATGACTAAGTGGTTTACTTATTATCGGCTTCAAACACCGCAAGCATTAGCTAAAGTGGTGATTGATGCGCAAACAGGGTTGCTAGTAGGTGCCAGTTGCCTGAGCGATATTGCGGATGAAATGATTAATTATTTGACCATTTTAATTCAAAAACAAATTAGTTTGTCTGAATTGAAGCAGTTAGTTGTGGCCTATCCAACCCCGGCTAGCGACTTGCAGTACTTGTATTAACAACGTATTTGAAAAGGGTAGCACCAGTTATCAACAACAATTGTTGATAACTGGTGCTACCCTTTTGCTTAGTCATGTAATAATGTCGGGTCAATCTGTCGATCTTTAAAGTAATACTGCCGGTCATGGTCATTAACGGGGCGTAAGATATGGCAAGGATTACCTACCGCAACCACGTTGTCCGGTAGATCTTTAGTCACGATACTGCCCGCGCCAATGACGACGTTATCACCAATCGTGATTCCCGGTAAAACGATGACACCCGCACCGAGCCAACAATTTTGCCCAATATGAACGGGCGCGTTGTATTGATAACCTTGGGCGCGGAGTTCCGGCAAGATGGGATGCCCAGCCGTCGCCACAGTGACATTGGGGCCGAACATCGTGTGGTCGCCGACATAAATATGGGTGTCATCCACTAAGGTTAAATTAAAATTGGCATAAATGCCACGCCCAAAATGAACATGATGGCCGCCAAAGTTACTGTGAAATGGTGGCTCGATGTAGCAATCGGGGCCGATTTCCGCAAACATTTTTGCGAGTAACACTTGCCGTTTGGTCATTTCGGAAGGCCGGGTTTGATTGAAATCATACAATTGATCGAGATATTGAAATTGTTTTGCTTCAATGGCGGCATCATTTGGCAAGTATAGGTCGCCCGTGTGAAGCTTTTGATTATTTTCCATGGGTTAAACTTCCTTTGATAGTTGGTTTGAGAACGGTAGCAATCGCAATTACCGCCAATACAATCGTAATCCACAACAGGACATTATCGGTCAAGACACCGGGTCCCCAGTGACCTACCAGATTCCAAACTAATGGGGCAAAGAAGGCACTGATAATGGTGGCAATCGTCAGATAACTACTCATCGTGTTGATTTGGTCATCCGCGAGGCCGGCATTGCTAGTAAAAACCAAGTAAGGGCCGGTGTATGAGTAAATAAAATTGAAAAAGATGGCGGCGCCGATGGCAATTGACGCTTCTTGCGTAACTAATAGTAAAAGCACACTAATTGCGGCGCCCGCGTAGCCTAACGTTAAGGTATAGCGGTGAAGCCGTTTGTGCAACAGGCCGAATGTCATGCCAGCGATTAAGCCACCGAGATTCATGGATGCGAGCGTCCAATTTAAGACACTCGCATCACCAAAATGACGATTGGCAAAGAGACTAGGCAATTTTAATTGAACGCCCCAGATCAGCAAATAAGTGATAAACGTCAATCCGGCTAAGCCCCAATGTGAACTGGGAAGCTTAGCGTGGCCCGTCTTAGTCGTGGCGATGACATCGTTAGTTTCTGGGACGAAGCGCCAAACGAGCAAGGCGATGACTGCCAGAACCAAGTAAAGCCAGAATACCGCCTGCCAACTAATGACGACTAGCCAACCGGCGACCGCCAGTAATACTGCGTTGCCGAGGGCGGACAAGCCAGTTTGATAGCCGAGTAAACGCGCACGCAGATCGCCGTGATAGACGTGGGCAATTAAGCTGATGGCATGCGGTGAAAATAACCCAATGCCTAAGCCTAAAATGCCACGACTAATGAGAATGACCGTAAAATTAGTGCTCAATATCGGGAAAGCACCGGCAACTGCACTGAGTAGAAGTCCCGTAATCACGACGCGCCGAATACCGAAGCGTTGCGTGAGCTGAGGATTAATCAACAAGGTGACTAATGCCGTTAAATTGGCCAGTGTGACGACCCATTCAATGACAGTCGTCGGCACTTGTGGAAACTGCCGTTCAAGCTGTGGAATAATCCCTGTAATGACGGTTGAAATACTACTAACGGTGGATAAGCTCAAAATACTGACAGTTGTCCACCGAGAAGGCTGTGCTTGCATGGCTTAACCCTCCAATGCCTCGCTCATAAAGTTGAGGACGCCCTGAGCTTCATTACTATCGGTCGTCCGGTCGGCAACGGCGGTAACTGCGGGTTGCGCGTTTGCCATCGCGACGCCGAGACCAACTTCTCGGAGCATTTCTAAATCGTTACCGCCATCACCGAAGGCACACATTTCACTTAATTCAATGTGTAAAATATTACCTAGTTCCTTTAGTCCCGCGGCTTTATTTAAACCAGGTTGGATAATATCAATGTCACCATGACCACTACTAGTCGGTTCGCCTAAACCTTGAAGCTTATCGCGGAGCTCATCAACGATGGCCATGGTTTTTTCTGGTGGGCAACTGATAGCAAATTTTAAAACGTTGTCGTTAATTGTTTCAAAGTCCGGGACGACGGCTAAATGATGATAATATTGCCGCATTTCAGTGACGTGAGCGGGATCTTCGGTCGTTAAGGCATAAGCACTCTGCGCACCACAAACGAGCAGTTGTAGCTCTGGCATTGCCATGACAATGTTCAGAATTTGAGTGGTAACGGTAGGTTTGAAAGCGTGTAAGGCGTAGGTCTGAGTTTCATCACGAATCAGTGCCCCATTTTCTGCGACATAGATGGTGTCGGGATAAGCTTTAAAAAAGGATTTGAGCTGAAAGTATTGATTGCCACTTGCCACCACCCATTGGATGCCGTAGCGTTGCATTGCCGCATGTAACCGCTTGAATTTTGCTTCGTCATAAGTCATATCGTCACGTAAAAATGAGCCATCCATATCAGTTGCAATTAATTTAATCATATTAAAAAATCTCCCTTGTGTTTGATTGATGTCGTTAGTTTAGCATGGCAGTCAATTAACGGGGGACATTTTTAGAGGCAACTGGTATCAATTTTGTGATACTTGGCAAACGTTTGGCGGTAATCAGTCGGCGTCAGGCCCTTCCAAGCTTTGAAGTTACGGTTGAGCGTCTTGCGATTGGTAAAGCCGCAACTGGTGGCAATATAGTCAATTTTACGGTCGGTCTCTAACAACAAGCGCCGCGCATTCAAGAGGCGGACTTGCCGCAAATAGCGATTGACGGATAGTTGTAAGTTCGCGTTAAACTGCTGATTGAGTGTCGTTAATGAGACGTGAAAGCGCTCCGCCAAAGTTGTGCCACTGATAGGTTCCGCGTAGGCTTGATTGATATAATCCATTACCGCATCGGTCAGATTTTGATTGGGATTAACGTCGTTGGCGGCTAACGGTACGGTAAAAGAGCGCCCCAGTTCAGCAATCAATGCATAAAAATGGCTCAAAATTTCGAGCCGCGCTAAATCGGTTGCGCCCCCGGCCAATAAGTCGTGAATGGCGATGAGATGATTACGGATGTCCGCATATGCCGTGGGATTTTTCAATTCCGCTTGGGCGCTCGTTAAGGTCAGTTGCCATTGGGTGCTGGAAGGCAGTTGGGTTTGTAAAAAGTCGTCGTCAATGATGAGACCAAATTCAATCCAAGCGGCTTGATCTGGGCCAGTCGCACTGTGGACGACCCGGCGGTTTACCGCCCAAATATCACCGGGATGAAATTCAGTTGTTTGACCATCAGTGACGAACTTTAGCGTATCGCCGCCACCGAGGTAGTTTAGTTCAATTCCTTGGTGCCAATGGGGCGCGACGTCAATGGTCGTCAGTGGATCATGTTCATAATATTTAAAGGGCAGATGGGGAATCGTCTGTACGGTTTCATGAAGAATTTTCACTATTATCACCTAAATTGTTAAAAATGAGTCATCTTGGTTTCAGGATTCGGCCTTGTTAGCGTGACTGCTATGCTATATTTAAGACACATTAAGACCGCGAAACCTGCAAGTTGTGTTAACTGACATATGCTAATTGTAACCGTATTCGCGAGTGAAAGGAACTATTGATGATGTCAATTAAATTAATTGCACTAGATATTGATGATACGTTATTGGATTCAAAAGGCGAGCTGCTGGCGAGTACGAAAGCTGCCGTCCAAAAGGCGCTAGCTCAAGGAATTAAGGTGGTGCTCTGTACCGGTCGGCCGCTAGCTGGCGTGCAACCTTATTTGGATGCGCTGCACATTGCTGGCGATGACCAATATGTGATTACTTATAATGGGGCCGTCACGGAATCGGTTACTGGAAAGGTTGTTGCTAAGCACTTAGTAGATAACGTGTTGTATCGTAAAATGACGGCGTTCGGTCAAGAACATCAGGTGCCATTTAATGTCCTAGATGAAAATAGTAATATTTACACCGCTGACCGGGATGTTAATTGGGTGACGGTGATTCAAGCTTGGGAAAATAAGGCCGGGTTGCTCGTTCGCGATCCGGATGAGTTGCCCGCTGATTTCCAAATTACCAAGGGCCTTTTCGTTGGCAATCCAGAACAGTTGGACCCAATCGAAGGGCTGGTTGAAGAAACGTTTGGTCAAGATTGCTACATTGTTCGGGCTGGCAAGTATTTCTTGGAATTGATGAATCCAGTTGTCAATAAAGGCCAAGCGTTGAAAGAATTGGCCGGGGTACTTGGATTGGATGCGGACGAAATCATGGCCGTGGGTGACGAAAAGAATGATATTCCGATGTTCCAATTTGCCGGGGCTGCAGTTTCAATGGGCAACGGCAGCGATGAAGCCAAGGCTCAAGCTGATTATGTCACTGAGACGAACGATGAAGGTGGCCTAGCCAACGCTATTCAAAAATTAGCGTTGATTTAAAACCAGCGAACTAGTTTTAAATGGTTAAACGGGTCTGGCGTAAAAACCAGACTTTTTTTGCGCTTAAAATCTGTGGATAAGCCTTTTTCAGAAGTTATACACAGTGGATAACCGGTTCGTTTGTTAATTGCTGGTCCCGTTGTTGTGGATAGTCGGGCAAGACTGTGCGTAATTTTCTGAAAAAAGTTTGACAAAAGCACAAAATGAGTTTATGATTGCAAATATTAAAAATAAATGAGAAACATCGTGATGATCAGGAGAGTAAAGCCCGAATTGAGTCTAGCGAGTCGACGTTTGGTGTAAGTCGATCTCAAAACGGTCTTGAAAGTAACCTGTGAACGGCTAATGCGAACAATTGTCAGTGTTAGCTGGGGGCACCCATTATCGTGCAGCGTATCGCTTGAGACCGGTGAAAGTTTTTGGTCAATCGCCGTACGTTATAAGTGGGCAACACTTGAATCGTGTTGTCATCTGAGGTGGTACCGCGCGGAAGCGTCCTCTGAAAACCAAGTTGGTTTTCAGAGGACGCTTTTTTTAGTTGTTTAGGGAGGCAAAAAAATGCGATTAAAGACAAGCGATGGTGGATTGAGCCGAGTGTGTCAGGTAAAAGTTGATGTCACTTAAGCTTTAAGGAGGCAATTGCCTATGCAATCAGAAAAACTATCAATCAAACATTATTTAATTATTGGCTCCATGCTATTCGGGATGTTTTTTGGCGCTGGCAACTTGATTTTTCCCATTCATTTAGGGCAACTTGCCGGCAGCCATTGGTTAAGCGCTGGTGCCGGCTTTTTACTCACTGGGACGCTGTTGCCATTACTCGGAATTATTGCCATTAGTGTTACCCGTAGTCGCGGCATTTATGACTTAGCACGGCCAATCGGCAAGCGCTATGCTACCGGTTTTATGATCTTAACTTGTGCAACGTTAGGACCGCTATTTGCAACGCCGCGGACCGCTACGACACCGTTTCAAATTGGGATTGCGAGTCATATTCCTGCTAGCCAGGCGCCGTTATATTTGGCAGGGTATTCCTTGATTTTCTTTGGGCTGACTTATTGGGCGTCACGCAAGCCTTCTGGCATTATGGATTCAATCGGTAAACTGTTAAATCCGGCCTTTCTGATTTTATTGGCGCTAATCTTTGGCGTTGCTTTTACACGGCCATTAGGCACGGCGCACACCGCCCAAATTACGGCCGCTTATCAACATGGGGCGTTCTTGAATGGCTTCTTGCAAGGCTACAACACGATGGATGCCTTGGCCGCGTTACTATTTGGGATCGTCGTGGTTAATGCGATTCGGGGCTTGGGTCAACATAATCCGACGGCAATCGCGAAAACGGCCGCAAAATCCAGTTTGCTAAGCATTTCCCTAGAAGCATTGATTTATCTTGGCTTGATTTGGCTCGGGGCCACCTCGCTAACGGTCTTTAAACTATCGACAGATGGTGGAATTGCTTTTTCACAAATTGCCAAGGCATTTTTAGGTATTCCTGGCGAAATTATTTTAGCAATTATGGCAACGCTGACTTGTTTAACGACTTCGGTCGGGTTAACGTCGTCGTTTTCAGAAGCCTTGCATGCGAAGTTTCCTAAAATTGCGTATCGGACATGGAATCGTTTAGCTTGTGGCGCCTCATTTTTAATTGCAAATATTGGCTTAGACCAGATTATCGCTTGGTCCACGCCAATGCTAATGTTCCTCTATCCCTTAGCCATTACGTTGATAATGCTGTCGATTGCGTCGCCATTATTCCAACATGATCCCCTAGTTTATCGTTGGACAACCGCCTTGACCTTAATTCCAGCCATCTTTGATGCTTTGAATGCTTCTCCAGCAATCATTACGCGCCAAGCTTGGGTTCAAAGCTTGCTGGCCTGGGATGACAAAGTCTTGCCATTTGCTAAATATGGGATGGATTGGGTGGCACCCGCATTGATTGGATTAGCGATTGGCCTGAGTTGGGCTGCCATTCGACGGGTTCTGGCGGGTAAAACGGCCAAAGTCAATTGAGTATCAGGTGTATGATGGAAGTAAGTGGCAATGAAGGATGGCGATTATGAGTTTTATAGGCACATTATGTATTTTATTATTAGCAACGACGCTAGCGGGGCACTTTTCGCATCGACTTGGGATTCCTGCCGTAATTGGTGAAATTCTGGTGGGGGTAATTTTAGGCCCAGCGATTTTCAACTTTGTGCGTTTGGGCAACTTAGTTCAGACGTTCGCCGATTTGGGTGTGATCGTCTTAATGTTCATTGGTGGGTTGGAAAGCAATTTAGCCTTATTGAAAAAATATTTACGACCGGCCATCGTTGTTGCTGTGATTGGGGTCATTTTCCCAGTTTTGATTATGGGTGGCGCCAGTTATTGGTTCCATTTCAGCTGGTTTGAGTCGTTATTTATCGGCGTGATCTTTTCGGCGACCTCCGTGTCGATTTCAGTCGAAGTGTTAAAAGAGTTCAAGGCTTTGGATACTAAGGAAGGTGCCACGATTCTAGGTGCTGCCGTGGCGGATGATATTATTGGCGTTATTTTATTGAGCATCATGATTTCAATGATGGGTGATCGGACTGGGACCAGTCAAATGAACCTTGGGCTAGTTTTATTAGAACAACTCGCATTTTTCGTCGGTGTCTTCTTATTAACACGCTGGATTGCCCCGTTCTTGATGAGTTTGAGCAACCATTTATTAATGGCCGTCAGTCCAACGATTATGTCGGTGATTATTTGTCTAGCAATGGCTTGGCTGGCCGAAACGGTCGGGTTAAGTGGCGCAATTGGGGCCTTCTTTGCCGGGACCGCAATTGCGCAAACCGACTATCAACATCAAGTTGACGTCAGTATTGAGCCGGTTGGTTATACGATTTTTATTCCGATTTTCTTCGTCAGCGTTGGTCTCAATATGACTTTTGACGGTTTCTGGCAATCACTACCATTTGTTGTGGTGATGACGATCTTAGGGGTGCTGACGAAGTTGATCGGTTGCGGTTTAGGCGCCAAATTGAACGGTTTCAGCCGCCATAGTAACTATTTAGTGGGCGCGGGAATGATTTCTCGGGGCGAAATGGCGCTAATTACGGCTCAGATTGGATTTTCGGCACATCTGTTATCAAGTAATTACTATTCGGATATTATCTTAGTCATTATTCTAGTGACGATGATTGCCCCATTTGTCTTGAAAGATGCAATTCACCGGGCTCCTGCGGTGGAAGCCTGATAATAAATCGGCAAACGGTGTTACTTCCGGTTGCCACTGATTACATGCGGGCGTGGGACCGGACCAAGCCAAGCACGTCTTGGCCCTCGCCCGAAACCCTTGCAAAACCCGCAAGTGTCCCGGACCGTCCGTCCCGTAAGACCGGCAAAAATCGCCGATCAAACGGGACTTTCACGCCTGATGCAATCAGTGGCAACCTACAGTTAATGAACAGCTAACTAGGCTTAGCGAAAACAGGCGGAACCGTACTATTACGTATAGACGGTGCAATCACCACGATTCTAATTTAACCGTATTCGTTACTGACAGGACAGTGTTTACAATCTTGTTTGTACTTTCAACACGTATTTAAAACAACCAATCCTTAAAGCTTTCGAGCTGGGATTGGTTGTTTTTTTGTCGTCATTATTAGAAAAAACGGCCCTAGTTATATCAGTATTATGAAACAAGACTGATATGACTAGGGTCGCTGGTGCCAACTAATAAAGGTTATTAGTTGGTGCTGGGTGAAGGTTGCGATAGGGCAATCCGCCTTTCTAAACTATATCTTTCGGTGACGTAACTCGAGGTAACCGAGGCCTAAAGCCAGAACTAAGACTAAACTGCCAATAACTGTGTCGAGCTTGGCATTCCGATCTTCATCGGTTTGTGGCAAACGACCCGGTGTTGGGTTGTAAGGTGTTGGTAGTGGCTTTTGACCGGTTGAAACCGTCGTTCCAGGTTTAGCTGGCGCGGTGGTTCCTGGCGTCGTTGGCGCTGGCTTAGCTGGGGCAGCTGGCCCGGGTTTAACCGGTGCGGTGATTCCAGGATTCTCAGGTTCGGGTATGCCAGGGTTGCCAGGCTCAGTTGTTCCAGGAGTTCCGGGTTCCGGTTCGCCGGGAGTTTCAGGTTCGGTAACACTAGGATTTTCCGGTTCGCCAGGTTCTTCGACGTCATCATCGGGACGATCAATTTCGGTGCTGGCACTAGCGTTATTGTCATTGTCGTCGGTGTAAAGCGCGGCATTGTCGAAGACTTCGGCACCAGTAGCCGAGTTGGTCTTAGTCCGATAACTCAAAGTAATGTTGGTCTCAAAATCACCAGCCAGTTTAAAGGTGAGAGTATTGCCAGTCACACTCACTGTCAGTGGTAAGCGCTTACCATCTTCATCAAGTGCTTGCGCACTCTCAGCGATATAAGTTTGATTATCACTGAGAAGGTCGGTGATAACTGGATTAAGCAACTGATTCCCATTGGCTTTAATGGCTAATGTCCAATTAATTTGTTGATGATCTTCTGGATCACGCCAAGCTGCGATTTTACTCATGCTAATTGGGTCCTTAGCGGGCACAACGGGTGGGTTTTCGCGATCAATTGAACTGCTACCACCGGCATGGTTATTGTTGTCATCATCGACAACAGCCGCGTTGTCAAAAGTAGCGGCGCCAGTTGGGTCGTTAGTGGTCGTTTGATAGGTCAGAATCAAGTCGGTGGCTAAGTCGCCACTGAATTGGAAGGTGAGCGTATTACCATTGACGGTCACGACCATCGGAATCGTAGCTTCGGTGTCATTTACCGCTTTAGCACTATCAGCAAGATAAGTTTGGTTATTGCTGAGAATATCCGTAACGACGGGGTTCTTCAAAGTATTGCCATTTGCGACGACTTTAAGTTGCCAATTGATCTTGCTGTGATCAGTTGGATCGCTCCAAGCCGCGGTTTTGGTCAGGCTGATGGGATCTTTAGCAGGTTCCACGGGCGGCGCTTCACGGTCAATGCTAGTGTTGGCTTCAGCGTGATTGTTGTTTTGGTCATCATAGACTGCGGCATTGTCAAACGTCTCATTCCCAGTTGCGGCGTTCGTCGTTGTTTGATAAGTCAATTTTAAGTCATCAGTCGTTTCGCCGGTGATGTTAAAAGTGACTTTAGCGCCGTTAACCGTTGCGGTGACTGGGAGAGTACCTTTCGTATCACTGACTTGAATACTGTCAAGAACATAGGCTTGATTGTCACTAAGCTGATCCGTAACGACTGGATCTATCAACCGATTGCCGTTTGAGGTGACGGTGAGGACCCAATTGATTTTAGTCTTATCAGTTGGGTCGTTCCAAGCCGCTGTCTTTTGCATGGCAATCGGATCAAAAATCGGTTTCTCAATGGCTTCACGATCAATTGAGGCGTTAGCCGAAGCATGATTGTCGTTTTTGTCCTCGTAAAGGGCAACATTGTCAAAGGTCGCCGCCGTATCTACTTCATCGGTTGTGGTTTGATACGTCAGTCTAAGGTTCGACTGATACGTTCCAGTTAACTGGAAGACGATTTCAGTGCCGCTGGCCGTGGCTTTTAAAGGCACGGTTTCACCGGCCGCCGTAACGGCATGAGCACTACCCGCGACAAAACTTTGATTACTGCTAAGCTTATCGGTGATGGTTGGATTGACTAAGTCGTTACCATTGGCCGAAACCGCCAAGTCCCAATTTAGTTTGGTCTTGTCAGCTGGATCGGCCCAAGCGACCGACTTCTTCATCGTGATTGGTTCGGTGGTTGGTGCCTCCGGTTCTGCCGTACGGTCAATCTCAGCCGTGGCGTTTGCTTTATTGTCATTGTCATCACTGAAAGCAGCATTATTGGAAAATTCCTCAGTCCCTTTAGTAGTGGCGGTGGTTGTCTGATAAGTCAAATGTAGACTCGTCGCATAGGTGCCCATGGCTTTAAAAACAATTACCCGTTTATTCCCGCTGACACTCAGCGCAAGTGGCACTTTGTCACCTAATCCAGTAACCATTTTGGCACTGTTAGGCACAAACGCTTGGTTGGGACTCAGTTGGTCGACAATTAGTGGATTGACCAGTTCGTTACCCTGGTCATTGACTTTGATTGACCAGTTTAGCTTAGTTTGGTCATGCGGGTCGACCCAGCTCACAGACTTGGACATCGTAACGGGTTCGTTTTGTCCGGGCTGTTCAGTACCTGGGTTTTCAGGTTCAGTAGTCGTATTATCTTCACGTGAAATAACTGCATTGGCTGTGGCTTGATGACCGCCATCGTCGTTGTAAACCGCCGTATTGTTAAATGTGTCGGCACCGGTTGGCAACTTGGTTTTCGTCTGGTAGGTCAAGCTAATGTTGGAAGTATACGACCCACTTAACCTAAAGGTCATCGCATTTGATAATAGACTACTCGTGGCAGTCACTGGGTAGCTTTGGCCGTTGCCATCACTGGCTTTAACACTGCCAGCAACGTAAGTTTGATTACGGCTAAAGGTATCCTTAATGACTGGATTTGTCAGTGTATTGCCATCAGGATGGACAGTTAGTTGCCAGTTGATGACGGTTGGATTTTCAGGATCAACCCAACTGGCAGCCTTATCCATTGAGATCGGGCCAGTAGGTTCGGCAGGGACGGTAACGTCAATTCTAATCCAGCCACGCCGATTTCTCGTGTGTGTTTGCATATAGCTGTTCAAAGTTATGGCACCTGTTGAACTGCCTTTACCTACATGAACTGTCCCAACCGCTGCCCCGGATGCGGTGTATGAGGTAAAATCATCGTCTTCAAGGGTATGGATGTTAGGCGGTAACGTGAAGGTTAGAGTATCACCGGCTTGAACGCTAGCGCCATTTGGAATCTGCCAATTATAGTTGACGGTATAGTCGCCAGCGGGTAATTGCACATCATGCGAAATGACTTTTCCTTTTGAATTCTTGATGATGGCACTATTGACATCTAAGCCAGTCGACGGCGCCTCTTTGGCCTGCCCAATAATTGGTGGGCCAAATGCCATTAAAGCCAGACCAGTCACTGCGAGTAAGAAAAAGCGCCAAAATTTACGCATCGTTTATTCCTCCATTTCAAAGAACCATTTTATCAAGTTGGGCAATCCCACTTGATAGTCAAAAGTTACCATGGTTGGTCAGGGAACGTTTACTGAAACTAATTATTCGTTAACCATACAAACTGGTGTAAACCGCGCTATGAATCAGTTTTAATTAATAATTTAATGACAAAGTAGCCGAAATAAAACGCCTCGGAGATGATTAGGTTAGGTGGGAGTTAAATAGTTTGTTGAAAAATAATTTTGAAATTAATATGACAAAATGAGTGCTAATTCAAGCGATATGGACAACTTAAACAGCTGCGCAAAAAATCACCGCTAAGGGCTGCCAATGGCAGGATTAGCGGTGATCGTTAGTTTAAACTCAAGGTTGAAATTCAAAATTTATGAGCAAGCGCTGTAATTAGCAATACAGATTTTACTTCCGGTTGGGACTGATAACATGCGGTCGTGGGACCGGTCCAAGCCAAGAACGTCTTGGACCTCGCCCGGAACGCTTTCAAAAAGCGAAAGTGTCCCGGACCGTTCGTGGTGTAAATCGGCAAAATCAACGGATTAACGCCACCATCACGACCGATGTGATCAGTCCCAACCTTCAGTCATTAAGCTTAGCGGAGATAGACAGAAACGTTGTGCCGTGTCGGTAAGATTGGCCGGTGTTCTTGGCCGCCTAATCTTACGGGCGATTCAAAGACGTGGGTTATCGGCTTTGAATCGAAATCCCAGACCGATCTTTGGCTGGGACTGTCCCACCATGGCACAACGTTTCTGACTGACGGAGCGGTCTAGTTTAAGACCGACCGTTGTTGATATAATCCGGTTCATGAGCCTTTTTGTGCTTGCAACCTTTAGAGGCAAAGCTAAACCCGAACTTGGTGTTCAATCGTAAATAAGGTTGGATCTAAATGAGCAATTAGTGGCGAAACGTCATCCACGCTCAGCAAGGTTAAGTGGTGCATAGCGCGAGAAGCGATCGTGTAGAGTAGCCCGACGGAAGCTTCATCAGGGTAGTTCTTGGCCGAAACATCGTAAGCGATGACGGCATCAAATTCTAAGCCTTTCGCTAAGTAAATCGGCATGACAATGACGCCTTGTGGCATGGTGCGATCGTTGTCAGTCATCAAAGTGGCAATCGTGTAGTGTTTCAAATACTGATAAACTTGCTTGCTTTCAACTAAGTCTTTAGTTAAAACAGCGACGGTTTTCGTATTTGCTAATTGACGGTTAAGTTCAGTTAACAGACCTTTCAAGGCGTTGGTTTCCCCATAGCGAATCATGACTTTAGGCAACGCACCTTCACGCGTGAAGGCTTGAATTTGCTCGCCATCTGGTAATAAGGCTTTGGCGAAGTTTGTGATCTGCAAGGTCGAACGATAGCTCTTGTTCAGTGTAATCAGATTGGCCCGCCGGACATTAAAAGCATCACGTAACCGAGCCAATAATTGTTGCGGCAGCTCGATATCTTTAAACAGCGCCTGTTCGGCATCACCCAAGAGCGTGAATTTTGCTAGCGGAAACGCATGCTTAATGTAAAGCAACTGGGCTAAGGAATAGTCTTGCATTTCATCGACAAAAATATATTGCATCCGTCGATTTTGACCGCTACCAGTTAAAATATCTCGCAGTAATAGCAGGGGGGCACAATCTAATAAGGCAATTCGATGATACTCGATTCCGGTCCGAAACTGCTTTAGCCGATTTTGCCATTGCGCTGCAGTTATCGCGGCTGGTTGGACGACTTGACTCAGAAAATCATTATATTGTTCATAAGTATCTAAAAAGTAACCATTATAAATCGCGTCGTAAACTTGGCGCAGCCGTTTGGTTACGATTTGTTTGCCGATGTAGAAGACTTCATCATCTAATGACTGAAAGTCCCCGCGGCGTTTGTCACCAAGCCAGTCGTGATAATCTTCATCGTTTAATTGGTCGATGATGTCATTAACCCAATCAGCTTGGGCTTCATGATCAATACGGTGCTTGAGCCGTTTGATTAACGTGTTTTTAAGACTTAAGAAGCGGTCGGCCGGCTGCATCGCTGCGGGCAATTCTGTGGCGATTTTAGTGATTTCGGCGCGTGAAAAGAAGACTTCACCATTGAAGACAATATTTGTGAAACGTAATTGATCGGCAGTTAGCTGATGACAATAGGCGTCCACTTGCTGCATGAAGTCAGCACTTTCTTGAAACTGGCGAATGGCGGGCACATTGGTCGTCGTTTGACGGTCATTTTCGTAACGTTCAAATAAACTTTCCACGGTCAGCCCTTGAAAACGGGCACTAAGAAATTCTGCCAAAGTGACTTGACGCATATTACGTTCACCTAAACTCGGGAGCACTTCCGAAATATAGTGACTAAAGAGGCGGTTCGGTGAAAAAAGTACCATTTGATCGGCTTCTAGTGAGGCCCGAGAATGGTAAAGCAAAAAGGCAATCCGTTGTAAGATGGCGGAAGTTTTGCCAGAACCGGCGACGCCTTGAACGACGAGTAAGTCACTGTAAGTATCGCGAATAATATCATTTTGTTCCTTTTGAATTGTCGCGACGATGTTTTGCATATAGGCGTCGTTTTGTTCGCCAAGGACGCTTTGCAAAATTTCATCGCCAACGGTTTCATTCGTGTCGAACATATTTTTAATTTCGCCATGATCAATTTGAAACTGGCGCTTTTTTTGCAGTTCGGTCGTCTGTTCACCGGCCGGCGTTTGGTAGTGAACTTCACCTAAGGTCCCATTATAGTAAACGGATGAGATTGGGGCGCGCCAATCGTAAACTAAGAAGTTCTGGTCTTGGTCAACGAATGAGGCGGTCCCGATGTAGAGCTTTTCCGGGGTTTCGTCGGGGCTATCTTGAATGTCAATTCGGCCGAAATATGGCGAATTGCTCAGGTCTTTCAGGACGCCAACTTGGCGGTTTAAAATTGCCTCAGATTCAACGGCCCGTTCGACCATTTGCTTTTGTTGTTGCAACTCGGCGTTGGTTTCAATCCGGTCATCGACTTCAAATGTATTGACAGAGTTGTTATCACCATAATTTTTTTGAATAATATCGGTTTCAAGATGGGCTTTTTCAACTAAGCGGTCAGCAGCCTTAGCGCGGGCTTTAACCTGCTTAATGACTGCGTCCACACGTTGCTGTTCTTGCTGTTGTTCCTGTTTTGATGTTGTCACTATCAGAAAGCCTCCAATCTTTAGTTCGGGTAAATCGCTTGAACAAGTTTAGGCGGATTTCCGGTGACTGTCAATTAAAGCGCCTGTAATGGTCACAATTAAAGGCGCCAGCCCTTGCAACTGTTATCAGTTTATTCTAAGATGATTTTAATAATTCTAATTATTTAGAGTGGAAATCACTTCAATAGAAAGCTTGTGAAAAAATGCAAGTCGCGTTAGCGCAATTAGATATTCAGTTTGGGAACCCTGATGAAAATTATCGTCAGATTGAGACGGCGATTACGCGGGCCGCGGAACAGGCCGTCGATGTGATTGTCTTGCCAGAAATGTGGAATACCGGCTATGCCCTCACACGGCTGGCGGCACTAGCTGATTTGAACGGGGCACGAACCCAGAAATTGTTAGCGCGGTTAGCCCAGCAATTTCACGTTAATATTGTTGGTGGTTCAGTCGCAGTGGAACGGGATGGCGCCTACTATAATGAAATGTTAGTGCTCAATCGCCATGGCCAGTTGTTAAGTCGCTATGATAAAGTTCACCGTTTTGGCTTAATGGCTGAAGATCGCTATATTACGGCGGGACAAACGGAGAATGTTTTTTCGCTGGATGCTGTTCCAGCCATGGGCGTCATTTGTTACGACATCCGTTTTCCAGAATGGTTGCGGACGCAAGCGGCTCAGGGACCACAAGTGATTTTTGTGAGTGCCGAGTGGCCGACGGTGCGGTTGCCACAATGGCGGCTTTTGTTGCAGGCACGGGCGATTGAAAATCAAGCGTTCGTCGTGGCTGTTAATCGCGTGGGCAGTGATCCGGACAATGAGTTTGGCGGGCAGTCGCTAGTCATTGATCCACTCGGACAAGTGCTAGCTTCGGCGGATGATCATCCGCAAATTATGACGGCCAAATTAAACTTAGCGCAAGTGCAGCAAGTTCGTGGCAGCATGCCGGTATTTGCTGATCGTCGTCCAGAATTGTATCAATAGAAAGTGGTGGGGTCATGAATTTTCCAGAATCAAAAGTCATGCAACAATTACCTAAGCAATTTTTTGCCAGTTTAGTGCAACGTGTCAATGCGAAAGTCGCGAGTGGCGCGGATGTGATTAACGTTGGTCAGGGGAATCCCGATCAGCCAACGCCCGCCTTTGTTGTGAAAGCACTGGCGGAAGCCGCCCAAGATCCGGCGACTCATAAATATGCCCAATTTCGTGGTCAGCCGGCGTTTAAACAAGCCTGTGCCGATTTTTATGAGCGTGAATACGGCGTCAAATTAGACCCCGAAAAAGAGATTGCCGTTTTAGGAGGCACTAAAATTGGGCTAGTAGAATTGCCGTTTGCCTTGATGAATCCTGGTGAAACGATTTTAATGCCTGATCCGGGTTATCCCGACTACTTTTCAGGCGTCGCCTTAGCCCAAGTTAAGTTGGCAACCTATCCATTATTAGAAGCAAATAATTTCTTGCCAGACTATGCAAGCTTTGATCCGGCGGTGGCCGCAGCTGCCAAGTTAATGTATCTCAATTATCCGAATAATCCGACTGGTGCCGTAGCGACGCCGGAATTTTATGATCAAACGGTCGCCTTTGCGCAGCAACATCATATTGGGGTAGTCAGTGACTTTGCCTATGGCGCGATTGGGTTTGATGGGCAGCGGCCGGTCAGTTTCCTACAGCGTGCTGGGGCGAAAGACGTTGGTATCGAGTTTTATTCATTCTCAAAAACGTATAATATGGCTGGTTGGCGCTTAGGTTTTGCAGCCGGTAACGCCGACATGATCGAAGCGATTAATCTGATTCAAGATCACTTATTTGTGAGCGTCTTTCCGGCAGTTCAACGCGCTGGGATGGCTGCCCTTCAAAGTGATCAGAGTGCGGCACAAGCGATTAGTGATCGCTATGAATCCCGTCGTAATGCGTTATTAGCTGCTGCGGCCAAGATTAATTGGCCAGCCTATCGACCGGGTGGGACTTTTTACACGCTAATGAAGGTGCCAGCTGGCTATACGAGTGAACAATTTGCCAATTTACTGTTAGATCAGGCGAGTGTCGCTGTGGGGCCATGTAACGGTTTTGGCGCGCACGGTGAAGGTTACGTTCGGATTGGCTTGCTTGTTTCTGAGGAACGGTTAGTCGAAGCGGTTGAACGTGTCGGTGCCTTGAATTTGTTTTGACAGTGGCGCGCGTAACGCTTACACTGAACATAATTAATCGTTGAAGAAAAGAAAAGTAAGGCGTCCACTGACAGAGACCTAGCGATGGCTGAAAGCTAGGACGGACTAATGAATTGGCTTTTTGGAGATTCGGTGCGAACCGGGAACCCACCCTTATCGGCAGAATGAGTGGCAAGAAAATGTTCTTGCAATTTAGGTGGTACCACGGTAATGCGTCCTAATTGACTATTAGAGTCAATGGGGCGCTTTTTTTGACTCAATTGGCTTTAGAGATGGTTTGAATCGGTGAAAACGTTAAATTTGAAAGGATGTTTAACATGACAAAAAAAGTATTATTAACAGGTGATCGGCCAACCGGACAATTACACATTGGGCATTATGTGGGCTCATTGCGTAATCGCGTGGCGTTACAAAATACGGGCGACTACGAGTCTTATATTATGATTGCGGATAACCAAGCCTTGACGGATAACGCTCATGATCCAGAAAAGATTCGTAAGAGTTTATTACAAGTGGCCATGGACTATTTGGCAGTGGGGATTGATCCAGAAAAATCGACGATCTTAGTGCAATCACAAATTCCTGCGTTAACCGATATGATGAATCAATTTTTGAACTTGGTCACTGTGGCGCGTTTGAACCGGAATCCAACCGTTAAGACAGAAATTAAGCAAAAAGCTTTTGGTGAAAGTGTGCCAGCCGGGTTTTTTGTTTATCCTGTGAGCCAAGCGGCGGATATTACGGCGTTTAAGGCGACAACGGTTCCAGTTGGTGATGATCAAGAACCAATGTTGGAACAAACCCGTGAAATCGTGCGGAGTTTCAACCGGACTTATCAACAAGATGTGTTGGTTGAACCAGAAGGCTATTTCCCACCAAAAGGCTTAGGCCGGATTCCTGGGTTGGACGGCAATGCCAAAATGAGTAAGTCACTCGGTAATGCTATCTATTTAGCTGACGATGCGGATACGGTGCAGAAGAAAGTAATGTCGATGTATACCGATCCAGACCACATTCATGTCGAAGATCCGGGTAAAATTGAAGGCAACACGGTCTTTACTTATTTAGACATTTTTGGCGAAGATACGGCTAAAATTGCTGACTTGAAGGCCCAATACCAACATGGTGGTTTAGGTGACGTTAAAATCAAACGTTACTTAATTGATGTGTTGGATGGCGTCCTCAGTCCAATTCGCGAACGTCGGGCGATTTATGAAGCTGATCCAGCCCAAGTCATGGCGATTTTGAAGGCCGGGACGGCCAAAGCGAATGTCGTCGCTGACCAAACTTGGCGCGAAATGCAAGCCGCGATTGGGATCAACTATTTCGATTAAAATTAGCTTGTGAGTTAACTGAAAATGACCAATTGTTCAGACAATCATGTCTTGACAAATTGGTCATTTTTTAGTTGATAAAAGTACATTGACGCTACGGATATTTAACGGTACTACCGAATTTTAATGGCACGAAACCGTAATGGGTATAACGATCGATGACTTGAGAGTCAATCTTTTTGAGTGCTGGGTCGATCGTCTCAAAAAGGACTTGATACTCAACTGGTAAACCAGCAATTCGGTTTTTGAGTGTCAAAGATAAATCTGCCTGCAACAGTGTGTTGCGTATGCCAAGCATAATCTTGATCTCATCTTCACCAGCAGACAAGTCTTTTGAAAATTGGCCCAATTGTGCGCGAACGGCTGTAAACTTCGCTGTTTGGACATTTTGGTAAGCGGTATTGATTAAGGTGATGAGTTCTTGTCGTTGTGTTGTCATGTTTTCCCCCCCGATAAACCATGTTTTGTGATCAGCCCAAGAAGTCTCCAAGCTTCAGCGGGCCATTCTATTTGAAGTGTACATCCGTCTAATGAACAATTCAAGAGTGCGCTGATAAGTTTGAGCCATGCAGCAAGTGATAATTAATGATAAACTTAATCACAATTATAATCGGAAAAAGGAGCGTTTAAACGTGACAGAATCAACATTTTGGACTGAGATTGCAGCTAAAGCCAAGACCGAACAACGGCCATTCTTTACAATGGCGCCGATGGAAGCTGTCAGTAATACCGTTTTTCGACAAGTTGTGGCTCGTGCAGCCGCCCCGGATACGTTCTTCACTGAGTTTGTCTATGCAAAGGGAATTACTAATCCAAACACTAAGTTCCCGGTGCACGGCCGGTTGTACGTCTCACCGGCGGAAGCCAAGATGCCAGTCGTACAACTTTGGGGCAACGAAGCACTGGATTTTGTGACGGCCGCTGCATCTTTAAAAGCCAAAGGGTTTGAAGCTATTGATCTCAACATGGGCTGCCCGGATAGCACGGTCATCAAAAATCATGGTGGCAGTGATTTAATTCGTCACCCGCAATGGGCGATTGATACGATTGCGGCTGCTAAAACGGCGGGACTTGCCGTAAGTGTCAAGACGCGACTTGGTTATAGCAAATTGGACGAGTTTCGCGAGTGGTTGCCAACCTTGTTACGACAAGACGTTGACGTTTTGACCGTCCATTTAAGAACGAAACAAGAAATGAGTAAGGTACCCGCTCATCTTGAACTGATTGATGACCTGATTAAGTTGCGTGACGAGCTGGCACCGAATACCTTGTTACAAGTTAATGGCGATATTCCTGATTATCAAGCCGGCCTAGCCTTGGCAAAAAAGCATCCAGGCCTCGATGGTATCATGATTGGCCGTGGCGTCTTTGCGAGTCCTTTTGCGTTTGAGTCACAAGCACAGACCCATTCGTTAGCGGAGTTATTAGAATTATTGCGGTTTCAACTGGATTTATTTGATGATTTCGCCACGCGCTACGATGTGCCGCGCTTTCCATCACTCAAACGCTTTTTCAAAATTTATGCGCGCCCAGAACTTGGTGCAACAGCATTACGAAATGCCATGATGGACGCTAAGTCGACGGACGAGGTTCGGAAAATTTTGAATGATTCACCATTTACAGCTTAAAGAGTGGGAAAAAAGGCGGGTTGCTACCGAGCATAGCCTAGGAAGCCGGATGATTGGGGCTTTCAATCGTTCGGTTTCCGTAGCTCTGTTGTATCCATGCCTTTTGTTCCACGTCTCGACCATAAATATTCGGAGCAAAAAGCGAGTCAGGGACACCTCCAGACTCGCTTTTTTTGCACTCGGTAGGCTTCGTTGTCCCGTTTTGAGGCTTTAATGTTAAAATAAAAACAACTAACCTTAACGAAAAGCGAGCGTGGTGTTTATGAGAAATTTAGCAATTGTCGATCTTGGGTCGAATTCGGCTCGGATGGCGGTCAGTCGGTTGCATCCAAATGGTACGGCTGAGGAAATTAAACGTGTCAAGGAAGATACCCGGTTGTCTGAAAGTATGGGGAGCGAACACGTGCTTCAACCGGCGGCCATTGACCGAACGATTCGGGCGTTGTTAGATTTCAAAAAAATATACACGCGGTTGCCAAATACGGATGTCATTGGGATCACGACGGCCGCAGTTCGTATGGCTCAGAATCAAAAGGCCTTTTTAACCCGCGTCAAAAAAGAAGTTGGTTTAGACTTAAAAGTGTTATCGGGCGACGATGAAGCCTATTATGACTATCTAGGCGTGGCGAATTCGCTCGTCATCAACGACTGTCTAATTTTGGATACTGGTGGGGCGAGCTGTGAACTGATTCTGGTCAAAGGTGGCCGGGAGAAACAGCTGATCAGCGTGCCATTTGGGGCCGTCACGTTATCGGAGCAATTTGAGCTAGATGACTTAGTCCCAGCCGCGAATTTGTTCCGGGCACAGATGTTTTTGCGCGATCGACTGGCCGACATTTGGTGGCTGACAGAAGCAATGCATTTTCCAATTATCTTGTTAGGTGGGGCAAATCGAACCCTCGCTCGGGTGAATCGGCGGCGTCAACAGAAGCTTAAGGTTGAGGATATTCACGGTTATCGCTTAAAAACGGAAACGGTTTATCAAACCTTTTTAGACTTATTAACGCGTTCTAAGGCTGGTCGCCAAGATATTTCTGGAATGGAATATGACCGAGCCGATATTATTGTTGGTGGGATGTTGCCCCTAGTGACGCTGTTACAAATGTTGGATAGTGATCGGGTGGTGTTCTCTGAGAGTGGGGTCCGCGAGGGAATCATTTCGGAACACTTGAATTCAGAAAACTGAACGTAAGGATTGGACTGATTATATGACGGCTGACTTTCGCCATTTTTATCAAAAATCATGGTCTGAACGAACGGCAATCGTCGCTGAACAAGCGCAATTGTCCGCCACTGAGACTGAGTTATTCAAAAAATATTATGTCCCGCAACACAGTGAAATCATTGAAAATTATTTAACGGATTATCCCTTGCCAATGGGGTTGGCAGTCAACTTTGTTGTTGATGGTCAGCCGGTCGTGATTCCAATGGTCACTGAGGAACCATCCGTTATTGCTGCGGCTAGTAATGGCGCCAAGATCGTCAAGCGTGCCGGTGGGTTTAAGACGACCTTAACTAAACGTGAAATGGTCGGTCAAATTGTGTTAGAACAACTGGCCGATCCGGCTAAAACGGCAAAAGTGATCATGGCGCAGCAAGCCGAATTATTGGCGGTTGCCGATGACGCCCATCCCAGCCTAAAAAAACGGGGTGGTGGCGCCCGACAACTTCGAACACGAGAACTCGGTCAGGGCTATTTGTCGATTGATTTATTTGTGGATGTTCAAGCAGCGATGGGCGCCAATATGCTCAATAGTATGTTGGAAGCCGTGGCAAAAGCCATCGGTGTGTTGACGAAAACTAACGCCCTGATGAGTATTTTATCGAATTATGCGACCGCTAGCTTAGTGACCGCGACTTGTGAGTTGCCGGTCAGTTTATTACAAGCGGGCCGTTACGCTGGAAAACTCGTTGCGCAGAAAATTGCGTCTGCTAGCACTGTGGCCCAACTCGACCCTTATCGCGCGGCTACCCACAACAAGGGTGTGATGAACGGGATTGATGCTTTGGCGATTGCAACGGGTAATGACTGGCGGGCATTAGAAAGTGGTGTTCATGCATATGCTGCCAGGGACGACCAGTACCGAGGCATTAGCACTTGGACAACTGATGGCAAAACGTTAACGGGAACGATCACGTTACCGTTACCAGTTGGCGTTGTCGGTGGGTCAATCAAGATCAATGAACTTGCACAGTTAAACCAACGTCTCTTGGGGGTTAAAACGGCGCCCGAGTTGGCTAAGATCATGGCAGCGCTCGGGTTGGCACAAAATTTAGCAGCATTGCGGGCACTAGTGACGACTGGGATTCAACAAGGTCACATGCATTTACAATTGAAATCATTAGCATTTGCTGCTGGCGCGACTGCCACCGAATTACCAACGATTTTGCAACAGCTAGAACAGGCACCACAACAAGATCTTGCAACGACGCAGCACTTAATTACAAAACTACGACAATCAAAGGAAGAAACCGATGACTGAACCTAAATTAAACCAAACTTTAACCGATCTACTCAGTACGACAAACTCACTATATCCTGGCAATGTCACCGTGACATTTGGTCAAGAAAAGGCTGGCTTTGTTCGCCATGACCAAGCCAATCAACGACTAAACGCGGGTGATATTGAAATTCAAGTCGCCGATATTACGGCACCTAATTACACGGCCTCGCATGAAATGTTGCATTTGTTGTTAATTTTGCAAGGCTTTCCACAGGTCACGTTTAACTTGACCACCCGTAATGATCAATTGGACGAACAGTTAATGGCAATTGCGATGGAACTCTACGATATGGTGGCACATGTCCTAGTGGTCAAAAAGCAACGCGAGCATGAGCTGATTGATGACACCATCGAAGACTTATATTTTAAGGGTATCTATGCCACGATTGACCCCGAAGATCCGAAACAGGATGATGCCATGATGACGTTACGCTTGTTAACGTTGACCGATTTATTAGTCTTTTTTAACGGTGACTTGACTGTTGAACGTTTGGCACAAGTGAAGGCTGATTTTCCAAAATCATGGAACGCGGCTTTAAAATTATATGCGGTAATTGCGGCGAAGCCGGTTGAGACCCCTTTTGCGATGCGGCGAACTGTCGTGAAGCTATTCAAGGCTTTCGATGAACAGATGGGCTTGTGGGACTTGCCGTTATTGCACGGCAGTGAATTTGTGACGATGCAATCCGTTTTTAGTGAGCACCAATTACGGTTAGAAGTGCGGCAGTTATTCGATGTTTATCATTCCGATATGTTGGACAAAACGAAACATACGCGGGCGTATATTGGCCTGAACAAAGGTGATCATCAAAATGCGTTTGTAGTACCAGCACCGGCGCAAAAGAAGAGCGATGAATTTTTCAAGGAACTATATGGCAAAACGGTCAAGGAACTATTTACGGAATTAGACTTACCATTTACGTTGCGGTAGGTCGACTCAAGGGAGGCCTTGAAAATGACGGCAGCACAAGCACAGTTAGCAGCGGCGAAACACATTGTTTTTATGACCGGTGCTGGGGTTTCGACACCATCAGGAATTCCAGATTATCGGTCTAAGAATGGCCTATACACTGGTCATCATAATGCGGAGTATTATTTGAGTCATGCCTACTTGGAAAGTGATCCGGAAGGCTTTTATCATTATTTAAAAGAAAATTTGTATTATCCAGATGCCAAACCGAATGTGATTCATCAAAAGATGGCAGCGTTGACCCAACAAGGTCGAGCCGGCGTGATTACCCAAAATATCGATAATTTATACCAAGTCGCCAATACTAAAAATTTGGTCGAATTTCACGGTAATCTCTATCAAATATACTGTACTAACTGTGGCCAGTCGGTCCCATTTCAAGACTACTTGAAGGCGCCTTATCATCAAGCTGATCACGGCTATTTACGGCCTAAAGTAGTGCTGTACGATGAGGGGATTGATCAAAATAATGTGGCGCGGTCGTTGGCGTTATTAAGACAGGCCGATTTGGTCGTTATTTGTGGCACCTCATTTCGTGTCTATCCGTTTGCTGGCTTGATTGATTATCGCAATTCGGCGGCAAAAGTGATGGCGATTAATGAAGAACCGCTGCAATTACCATTTGCGTTTGAAATGGTCCAAACAAACGCAATCGACTTTTTCAAAGGGGTGACAGTTTGAGATGATTACGATTGGCTTAACAACTTGGACGGAACACCCCAGTCTACTTGGTGGAACTGATAAACTCACGTTGACCGAGTATTCCGGTGTGCTCCCAGTAGTGGAAGTGGATACCCCGTTTTATGGGATTCCTAAGCCGAGCACGGTCGCTAAGTGGCAAAAATCCGTCCCGGCAAAGTTTCAATTTATTTTAAAGGCGAATCAAACGATGACGTTGCACGACACGCTGGAAGATGGCATTTCGATGGATGCCTTGAAGACGGCCTACCGCGAATATCGTGCCATGCTTAAGCCATTGACCCAGCACGATCAGTTGAAGGCAATTCTATTTCAATTTCCACCATTTTTTGAACGGTCGACCCGTAACTTTCATTATTTACAACGGATCGTGCAATGGCTCCCAGGCTTACCCATTGCGGTTGAGTTTCGTAACCAAAGTTGGTATGAACCGGGCGTCAAAGATTCGGTCTTTGATTTTCTCAAAGATCTCGGCATTGTGCACGTCGTGGTAGATGAGCCACATGCCATGAATGATGGCGTCAGCTTTGAGCCGGTTGTCACGAATCCAGACTTAGCCATTATGCGACTGCACGGTCGCAATCAGGCCGGCTGGTCAGCCAAAGGCAAAGATTGGCGCAGTCAACGGACGTTGTATCGGTATAACGATACTGAACTCGCCCAATTTAAGACGACTGTTGATCAACTCCAGACGCAGGCAAAAGAAATCTGTGTAATTTTTAATAATAATTCTGGCGGTGATGCGGCCGATAATGCCTTAGCATTAAAGGCGTTACTAGGCATTTCGTTCGGCGACTTAGGGCCACAGCAATTGGATTTATTCTAACCGTTTCCTAAGCAACGGTGGAAGTATGATACAATAAAAAAGAATCTAACTAAAAATGTTAATAATAATGTCTTATGCTAATTCAGGTGCTTTGCCACTCTGGTTGGGACAGAATCGGCTGGAACGTGGTGGCCGCGTTTGTGAGCCAAACTGCGGTCTCACAAGCCGGGCTTTATCTAAGTCGCAAAATCGGCGACTAAGATAAATGACACCACTGAGCCAATTCTGTCCCGCCCGACGTTAGATGACCGTTTATTTGTGACTATTGGGTACTTATAAATAATGGTCTATTTAGCCGAGAGGTTGGGGCTTAAAAGGCTCAGCCATGAAATTTATCTTAGTTTGGGCGGTTTTTCCCGGACTTAGATAAAGGCCAGTTTTGAAGACCGCTTTTTGGCTTCAAAATGGCCCATGGCGTTCCAGCCTTTTAAGCCCCAACCGGTAGGCGGAAAACTTAGCTAGCAAGACACGTTAATAGCGATTTAATAACATGTTTGAAGGGAATTAAAGTCATGGCAGACACAAAACCAACCTATTATATTACAACGCCGATTTATTACCCCTCCGGTAAATTACATATCGGGAACTCATATACCACCATTGCGTGTGATACTTTAGCACGTTATAAGCGGGCGATGGGTTACGATGTCTTTTTCTTAACCGGGACGGATGAACACGGCCAAAAGATTGAAGAAAAAGCTGAAAAATTAAATACTGATCCTAAGAGCTATGTCGATGGCATGGCTAAGGATATTCAAGACTTATGGAAATTGTTGGAAATTTCCAATGATAAATTTATTCGGACGACCGATGATTATCATGAACATGCCGTTCAAGTAATTTTTGACCGGTTATTAAAGCAAGGCGACATCTATTTAGGCGACTACGAAGGCTGGTATTCCGTTGATGATGAAGAATTCTTCACCGAAACACAATTAGCCGAAGTTGATCGTGATGAAAACGGTAAAATGATCGGTGGGACGGCACCTAGTGGTCATAAAGTTGAACTGGTTAAAGAACAGTCTTACTTCTTTAAGATGAGCAAGTATGCGGACTGGTTGTTAAATTATTACCAGACCCATCCAAAGTTTATTCAACCAGCCAATCGGATGACTGAAATGGTCAACAATTTTATCAAGCCCGGTTTGGAAGACTTAGCGGTCACGCGAACGAGCTTCACTTGGGGTGTGCCAGTTAAGACCGACCCTAAGCATGTCGTTTATGTTTGGCTGGATGCGCTGATGAACTATATCACTGCCTTAGGTTACGCGACCGACGATGATGACCAATTGTTCAAGAAGTATTGGCCAGCCAATGTGCAAATGGTTGGGAAAGAAATCGTGCGTTTCCATACGATTTATTGGCCAATTTTCTTGCACGCTTTGGGCTTAGAATTGCCTGAAACGATCTTTGGTCACGGCTGGTTATTGATGAGCGATGACAAGATGTCGAAATCAAAAGGTAACGTGATTTATCCTGAAACCATTGTTGAACATTATGGTCTCGATGCACTCCGTTACTATTTGATTAAGGCGATGCCTTACGGAAATGATGGCTCATTTACGCCAGAAGATTTTGTCGCCAAAGTCAACTATGATTTGGCAAACGATTTGGGGAACTTGTTGAACCGGACCGTTGCGATGATCAATAAGTATGAAGCAGGCAAGTTGCCTGAATTCAAAGCTGGTGTCACTGAATTTGACGCGGCCTTAGAACAAACCGCTACTGAAACCATTGCGAACTACAATGATGCGATGGCTAACTTGCACTTATCTGATGCGCTGAGTGAAGTCTGGAAGCTTGTCAGCCGGACGAATAAATATATTGATGAAACAGCGCCTTGGCAACTTGCTAAAAGTGACGATGTCGCTGACGCTGAAAAGTTGGCGAGTGTCATGGCTCATTTAGCGGCTAGTTTACGCGTGATTGGTAGTTTGATCAGTCCAGTGATGACCCACGCACCGAAGGAAATCTTCACGCAATTGGGCTTGGATCCTGAAAGCTTGTCGTTAGCTAATCTGAAACTCAGCGATTTGCCAGCGGGTAACCAAGTCGTTGCTAAAGGCACACCAATTTTTCCACGGTTAGATATGCCAAAAGAAATTGACTTCTTGAAGAGTCAAATGAAGAAATCGGATAAGAAGAAGGGGCGGGCCGCAATGGCTGCCGCCGCGGAAGCCGAAGTGGCTAAGCATGAAGCTGCCATCGAAGGTGACTGGAATCCAGCTGAAACTGAACTGAATTTGACCAAGCCAGAGATGGTCTTCGAAGATTTTGAAAAGGTTGAACTCAAGATTGCCGAAGTTGTGACGGTGCAAAAGATGAAGGGGAGCAGCAAGTTGCTTCAATTCCGTCTGGACGCTGGTGATGAAGATCATCGTCAGATTCTTTCTGGGATTGCCAAATGGTATCCAGAACCAGAAGTCTTAATTGGTAAGAAAGTTGTCATTGTGGGTAACTTGAAGCCACGTAAGATGATGGGACAATTGAGTCAAGGCATGTTGCTTTCAGCGGAACATGATGGTGAAGTTCAATTAATCACCGTCCCCGATAATTTGCCAAATGGGTCTTTAATTTCATAAGTAATTGTTTGAAGTCGTTGTCCATTTTGGATGACGGCTTTTTTAATTGATAAAATTTCTGATAATTCGGTATTTTCTAAAATCAATGTGGACATTAAGATACTGGCGCCTGATCGTAATTCTTACCGCTTACGATTTTTCTGATTGCTAATTTTTGTCACAAAATTTTTTAGGAATAATATCGATAAGACACTTCAATTAAACATTGCCATAAAATTAGCCCTGTGAAACCTAGTTGAGTCTCACAGGACTATTCTATTGGTCTTCTGTTAAGTAGCCAAATCACACAAAGTAACTTATACGGATGTCCGCTAATCTGCTATAACAAGAAAAGTTCATCGTCTTCGGCAATGGCTTGAAGTGTTTGAGCCTCTTTTATACTTTTCCCAATTGCTTCGTCCAGTGACAGTTGCATAATATCACGGTGTTTAGCCATAAAGGCTTCTGCAGTAATCCACATATCACTATCTCTTTCTTGGATTACACCATCAAGTTCTTTAGCTAAATATTTAACTAGGTTGTAAAAAGCCATTTTAGTTACTGTCAACTCATTTAAATGATCCGAATATACCACCAATGTATTTTTTGCTTCTTTCCCTGGAGCGATACACACTGGTGTGGCACCCCAAATGAATGGGACTTTACACCAGTCAACAAAAAGGTCGGTGAAATCGGGCCAGATTTTTAACCAATATTCTTTTTGCAAAGTCTCATCACCACCGATATGACTAACAAAGAACTTATCCTGTGGAACTTGCCAAATAATTTTTGCCAACTGCTGGTATCCAATATTTAGCTTGTTTTTCTTAATTCTGATTAGCGCTTTCATCTTTTTCTCCTTTAGTGTTATCCCCAAAATAACAGCGAAAGCATAGCACGGTTACGTCAGTATGCATGCCCACAAGAATTATTCAGAAACTTTCTAAATGAGCCCGTATCGCCTGAAATCACAATAAATTAAAATGAATTGGCGTTTTGCTGAACTACTACGTAACTCCCGCAATTATTAAGCAAAATATTCTGCAAGGATTTTTACCCAAAATTAATTCGATTTGGGTGACAGTTTTTAGGGGATTTTTGGTTGTTCAGTTTAGGTGTGATGGTGAACTTGGAAAGTTGTCAGTTGCAATTGTTTTAGCAATTAGATAAGGCATCAAGCATCACAACGGGACTAAATGATCAGTTTGCTAGTGTTGGTAGCTGTTAAAGCAATCATCTTTTGTTGGATACAAACTCAAAATAAAACACATTTTTAGCCGTGAGGGGGCTTCGTTTGGGGCTCAGCCGTGGCGTTTGACTTAGCGCGGTGGTTTGTCCGCGCTTAGTCAAAAACCAGTTTTTGAGACCGCCGTTTGGCTCAAAAATGGTTCATGGCGTTCCAGCCCCAAACGAAGCTCCCGGTAGGCGGGAACTGGCTACTATTCGCTGACCGACTTGCGCAACCGGTTAAAATCAACTATGATTACACACTGAATGTCAAAATCGAAAAGGGGTCACGGTCATGCGGATTTTTGATTCTCATACCCATTTAAATGATGAAGCGTTTATTAATGACGTGCCAAAATACTTGGCTCAGGCAAAGGCTTTAGATGTTGTTCGGATGGCAATTGTCGGTTCTAATACCCAATTGAATGCTGACGCAATTAAGTTGGCCGAAACTTATCCGGAATTGGTCGCCATCGTTGGCTGGCATCCAGAAGACTCTAAAAATTACGATGCTGCGGCTGAAAAGTTGTTGATTGAACAACTCCAGCATCCTAAAGTAGTTGCGTTAGGTGAAATTGGCCTCGACTATCATTGGGATACTTCGCCACGCGAAACCCAGCAAAAAGTTTTTGCGCGGCAAGTTGCGATTGCAAAAGACATGCAGCTGCCGATTTCGGTGCATAATCGGGATGCGTTCGCGGATACTTACAAAATTTTGAAGGCTGCCGATATTCGTGACACTGGTGGCGTCATGCACAGCTTTAATGGTGATCCTGAATGGCTCAAGCGTTTCTTGGATTTGGGAATGCACATTTCATATAGTGGCGTGGCGTCCTTTAAGCACACGGATGAGGTTCATGAAGCCGTTAAGCAAACCCCTGCTGATCGGTTGTTAGTTGAAACGGATGCGCCATATTTAACGCCCGAACCTTATCGTGGCAAACAAAATGAGCCTGGGTTTACCCGCTATGTGGTTGAAGCCGTGGCTAAATTGCGTGAAACCACAGCGGACGAGATTGCGGCGCAGACTTATCAAAATGCAGAGGACTTATTTAAGATTGAAGAAAATTAAAGAAGTTATCGTCGTTGAAGGCAAGGACGATACCAAACGATTGGCATTGGCCGTCAACGCTGATACGATTGAAACCAACGGGTCGGCCGTCTCGGATGAAACGGTGGCTCAAATTAAAAAATTACAAGCATCACGCGGTGTGATCGTGTTTACCGACCCAGATTTTTCTGGTGAACGGATTCGCCGGATAATTTCGGCAGCTGTGCCAGGGGTTAAACACGCGTTCTTACCACGTAAAGCGGGTGTGCCAACGAAGTCCGGTGGCAGTTTAGGGGTCGAACACGCGAGTCCCGAAGCGCTTCGAACGGCACTAGCACACTTATACACCGAAAATTTAAGCGAGCCCCAGACTTTAATCAGTCAAACTGAGCTAATTAAAGCCGGCTTGTTGGCAGGACCAGCTGCCCGCCAACGTCGGGAACAACTTGGCGAATTATTAAAAATTGGTTATGTGAATGGTAAACAATTACCGAAACGGCTTCAATTATTTCAAGTCCAGCCTGATGATTTTTGGCAGGCAGTCGACCAAATCAACCTTGAGGAGAACAAATGAGTAAAGAAATTGATATTGCAAACCCCGCCCGTACCCAGGCGATTATGAATTCCTATGGGCTAAGAGTGAAGAAGAGTCTTGGCCAAAACTTTTTAACCGATCAAAATGTGCTCCATAACATCGTCTTTACCGCCGACATCAGCCAGAATGACAATGTCATTGAAATTGGCCCTGGGATTGGCGCGCTAACCGAATATTTGGCCCGCGCAGCGCATCAAGTTCTGGCCTTTGAAATTGATGACCGGTTGTTACCAATTTTAGATGAAACTTTGGCTGATTATGATAATGTTGAAATTATTAATCAAGATATTCTGAAAACGGATCTCCCCGCTATGATTGCAGATCATTTAGATGATGGCCATCCCTTAAAATTAGTGGCCAATTTGCCTTATTACATTACGACACCCATTTTAATGAGTGTTTTGGCGGGAACGGTAAAGTTTGAAAACATTGTGGTGATGATGCAAAAAGAAGTTGCTGATCGACTGGCCGCTGAGCCGGGGACTAAGGCCTACGGGGCTTTGACGATTGCTGTTCAGTACCGAATGGCTGCCGAATTAGCGATGGTCGTGCCACGAACGGTCTTTGTTCCATCGCCAAATGTGGATTCGGCCATTGTTAAGTTAACGGCACTGCCACCACGGACACATGTCCCATTTGATGAAGCCGCCTTTTTCAAAGTGGTTAAGGCTGGTTTTGCACATCGCCGAAAAAATTTATGGAACAACTTACAAAGTTTGTTTGGAAAAGAACCAGAAACCAAAAATGCTATCCAGATGGGCTTAGATGCGGCTGGGATTGATCCTCGAATTCGCGCTGAACGCCTCTCTGTTGATGAATTTATTACTTTAACGGATGCGCTACATGAATCAAAATTACTCTAATATCAACTGACTTATAAAATTGTTGCACATTGGAAAACCTTGTGATATAATATTGACTTTTCTATGAAAAGCTAGTATAGTTGTTTCACATGAGGAGGTTTCTGAATGCCAATTTCACTAGCTGCAATTAAAGATAAGCTTGACGCTCGCATCGGACAACGTATGAAGGTTGTTGCCCAAGCGGGCCGTAAGAAGACCACTGAACGTCATGGTATCTTAAAAGAAACGTACCGTTCTGTGTTTGTCGTTGATCTAGACCAACAAGAAAACGCTTTTGAACGGGTCTCATACAGTTACACAGATGTGTTAACGAAAAACGTTCAAATCGCCTTTGAAGATGAAACAACTGAAGCTTAATTCGCCCTGCGCGAACGCTCAATATTAAGACCCCCAGCAAGGTCTTTTTATTTTGGCCTTTAATTAGTATAATTATAGTCAAAGTCAAAACGACCCAAGTATTCGCGGTCATATGAAGAGGGTGAGACGCGTGCAGATCGTGGAAAAAGCACCAGCTAAAATAAATCTGGGACTCGATACCTTGTTTGAGCATCAAAACGGGGATAAAGAATGGAACATGGTGATGACCTCAGTCGATTTGGCCGACTACGTTCAGATTGAAACGTTGCGGACAAATCGGATCGAAGTTGCGACCGATAGTGGCTTTTTGCCAAATGATCGCCGCAATTTAGCTTTTCAAGCAGTTAGTTTGTTGAAGCGACACTACCATATTCAAAGTGGTGTCCGGATTAAGATTAAAAAATCGATTCCGGTTGCTGCTGGACTAGGTGGCGGTTCTTCCGATGCTGCCGCGGTCTTGCGCGGCCTAAATCGGCTATGGGAACTGAACTTAGATTTGGCAACCTTAGCGAAGCTCGGTCTAAAAATTGATTCAGATGTGCCCTATTGTGTGTATAGCCAAACCGCACATGTGACGGGTAAAGGTGAATTAGTGAAACCGCTGCCAAAACTACCGCCGATGTGGATTGTGTTAGCTAAGCCCAAAATTAGTGTCTCTACACCTAATATTTTGCGGCAGGTTGATTATCGACAGCTAACGGCCCATCCGAATATTGACGGGCTCTTGGCGGGAATTGCCGCCGGTGAACCCGGTGAGATTTTCCCGAATATGGGGAATGTTTTGGAGACAATTACGGCCAAACGCTATCCTGAAATTACGCAAATTAAGCAACAATTGTTGACTTTCGGCGCCGATGCCGCCCAAATGAGTGGTACCGGGCCAACGGTTTTTGGCGTTTGCCGTAAGCGATCGCGGGCGCAGCGTGTGTATAATTCATTGAAGGGCTTTTGCAAGGAAGTCTACTTAGTGCGGCCGGTAAACTTGATTGACCGTTAATCAGTTTTTTACACACCTTATTTCGGCGTCAGTTAACTTAGGATCAAACAACTATCAGTTGGGCGTTACTTGAAGCGAGTCCTCAAGTCGTGGCTAGCTGATTTTTTTGTTTGCATAAATTAATGGTAAATTATGCAAAAGTAAGCGGATTTATGGTTAAATGAAGACAGAAATGAGGTGGTTACGATGAAAGCAACAACTAAACTAGGCCTGACATTAGCGGGCGCGGTCGGTGCAACGACCGCTGCTGGGTCGTTACTTGGCGGCGCAATTGCCTATAAAGTGGCCATGCATGTGAGCGATGACCAAAAAAAGCAAGGCCAAGTCTTATCACAGTCAGAAAATACGGAAATTGAAAACTTTTGGTATGAGAAACAGCCGAAACAACAGTGGTTTATGCAGACATTTGATGGGCTGAATCTAGTTGCCACTTATATTCCTAACCCTCATACGATTGGTCGGCTAGCGATTTTGGCACATGGTTTGGGTCATTCACGCGAGCAAATGATTCCGTATGCCCGAATTTTTATGAGCTTAGGTTATGACGTCTTGATGCCCGATGCGCGCGCTTTTGGCGACAGTGAGGGCCATACGATTGGCTATGGCTGGTTGGACCGATTAGATTATGAGCGCTGGATCATTACCGCATTAAATGAATTGGGAAATGATTTGGAAATTGTCTTGATGGGGATTTCAATGGGCGCGGCAACCGTCATGGCGACGAGTGGTGAGCCATTGCCTAGCAATGTCAAAGCCATTATCGAGGATAGCGGCTATACCGATTTATATGCTGAAGCGAAGTTTCGACTCACCCATAAATTTCATTTGCCGGCTTACCCCATCATGCCAATGGCAAATCAGATTGCGCGCAACAGCGCCGGTTATGCGTTCACAGATGGCAAAATTTTACAACAAGTCGCCAAAAGTGGCCTACCGATTCTGATGATTCATGGGTCACACGATCAAACGGTCCCAGTCCGCAACGCGCATCAATTATACGAGCTGTTGCCACAACAAAAGGGACTTTACATTGATGCGGAAGCCGCCCATGTCCAAGCCATTCGCACGCATCCGGACCGCTACCAAGCAGTGGTGAGTGAATTCTTAACCGAACAAGTCGGATTAAAATAAGTTAACTGAGGTGCTGGAAATGGCTGATGAAATTAATGTGTTAGTGACGCTGAATGCGGGGTACTTGCCACCGTTAAAAGTGATGTTATGGTCGTTACATGCTAACAATCCTACTGAAACAGTGAATGTTTGGCTCGTGCATGCCAGTATGACGGCAGCACAAGTGGCCGAGGTGCAACAATTAACGGACGCGTTTGGCTGGCACTTACATGATGAACACGTCACGGCGGCATTCGTGGCCCAAACGCCGCTAATTGAACGTTATCCGCAAGAAATGTATTTTCGACTATTGTGTGGTCAAATTTTACCAGCTAATGTCAAACGAGTTATTTACTTAGATCCAGATATTTTAGTGATCAATGAGATTCGCCCCTTATGGGAACTGGATTTACAAGGCAAAATGTTAGCGGCAGCAGCCCATCGTGGCGTGACAAAATTGGTCGATAATGTCAACCAGATTCGGTTGGGGACGACCACGAGTTATTTTAATTCTGGCGTCTTAGTGATTGACGTGGCTCAAGCTCGGGAAAAAATTAAGCTGGCAGATATTACCGCCGCCATTGAAAAGTATAGTGCGACCTTAATTTTGCCTGACCAGGATATTCTGAACTTTTTATATGGGAATGATATTTTAGAAATTCCAGAAGAAATTTGGAATTATGATACCCGCAAGTACTTGGTCTATCAAACGCGGACATTGACGGAGCACGATATTCACTGGGTGATGTCGCAAACCGTGATTTTACATTATTGTGGGACACCCAAGCCCTGGGATGTGAAGAGTGATAGTAAGTTTACTGGGTTATTCTTGAATTATCAGCAACAATTAAACCGCTGGGTAGCGAATTTAACGCCAGTGGCCGAATAAGTGACGAGTGACGGAAGCTGATGTCTTCTGGCACTCGTTTTTTAGACCCTATTGACAAATCGCTCATTTCCGGTAAACTAAAATAGTAATCATTACTATTTACTTTATTTAAGAGAGATGGGGGCAGACATATGACGGAACCCTTAATTGCCGTCCAGCACCTGGGGATTAGCTTCCCCAATAATCAGGTTTTCAAGGATTTAAATTTTAAGATCGAGCAAGGTGATTTTTTAACGGTCATCGGTGAAAATGGTGTCGGTAAAACGACCTTAATTCGCGCACTATTAGGCTTAGTTAAGCCGTCTGCGGGGCACATTGATTATTATCCAAATCGCAAAGCAATCAAAATTGGCTATGTGCCACAATTTCGGAATCTCGATCAAGAATATCCATTAACGGTGGAAGATTTTGTCGGTTTAAATATTCGTGGTTGGTTGCCGTGGCTGACGAAAGCGGAACATCGACAAGTGCAGACTGCGATGGCCGTGACGAATGTTAAAAAAATCAAGCAACGGCCACTAGGAATGGCTTCTGGTGGGGAAAAGCAGCGCGCCTATTTGGCCCAAGCGATTGTGCAAGCGCCACAATTACTGATTTTGGATGAATCCACGGCCAGCTTGGACAATGAAATGAAATACGAATTATTGGATCTGGTTCAAAATCTGAACCAAACGAGCAATATTACTGTCTTCTTCGTGACCCATGATTTGCCATTAGCTAAACAGTATGCAAAACATTACTTGGCATTGCGTCCTGGTCAACAACAGTTTGGCGAAATGGCGGAGATGTCGGTTGATCAGCTGAAGGGGGTTACCAATGTTTAGTTTAGCGTTTATGCAAAATGCGTACTTAGCTGGGACCTTCATTGCGATTATTTGTGGCACGATTGGTGTCTTTGTCATCGCCCGGAATTTGTCCTTTTTAACGCATACCTTGTCAGAAATTGGGTTTGCGGGGGCAGCATTTGGTATTTTTATGGGTTGGACGGCGTTAACCGGGATGCTGATTTTCACGGTAGTCAGTTCAGTCATCGTTGGTCAGATGAGTGTGAAACAATCACGGCGAGAAGCGTCGATCTCAGCGATTTCGGCATTGTTCATTGGCTTAGGAATCTTATTCTTATCCTTGTCGAATCAAACGTCGAGTTACGCGACTAGTATCTTATTTGGGAGTGTTATTGGGATTGCCCATGCGGATGTGATTCGAGTGGCCGTGCTCTCTGGCATCGTAATTTTAGTGATGTTAGGTTTGTATCGACCGCTAAAATTTGATTCGTTTGACGCAATTGGCGCCAAGGTTAGTGGGCTATGGACGACGGGGATTTCAGTCATCTTCCTAGTTTTAGTGGCGATGAGTGTCAGTGTCGCCGCCCAGATTGTCGGATCACTGTTGATCTTTATTTTACTCACTTTGCCAGCAGCGGCGGCACGCTATTTTGTGCACACCGTTAGCAAAATGATTGGCCTATCCATTGGTTTTGCCCTGATTGGGGTTTGGTTAGGGCTGTATTTGAGCTATGTGACCAACTTACCAGTGAGTTTCTTCATTGCTTCGATTGAATGTTTATTCTATTTGGCAGCCCTCGGGTTTCAACGGTTGCGAGTGGGTAGCTAGTGATGGCCGTACTGACTAGCTAAAATAGATCATTTTTAAATAGACGTTGGCACAAGCAAATCGTGTCGGCGTCTATTTAAATTGTCTTAATAATCGGCCATACAACTTAATTAGCAGCCATCACTTCCGGTTGAGACCGATAACATGCGGTCGTGGGACCGAGCCAAGCCAAGCACGTCTTGGCTCTCGCCCGGAATCCTTGCAAAAATTGCAAGGATTCCGGTCCGTCCGTGTTGTAACGTCGGCAAAAAAAGCCGATGTAACAAAACCATCACGACCGATGTTACCAGCCACAACCTCCAGCTATTAAGCTTAGCGGAGCGCACATCGCAATTCCTAATTTAGGAGTGTCCGTTGCTGGCATAGTTCTGTTCACACGTATTTAGAAAGCGGTCTAACGCAATCAGTGTCAGACAAACTTAGCGACTTGCTGCGCTAAATAGGTTGGTGATTCAATTAAACCGTGAGTGACCCAGCTAATCGACATATTAATCACGGCACCTGAAAAGAATTCTAAGTAGTAGGGCTCGGTTAGCTTTGCACTGTGGACGCCGATGCGGTCTTGCTTAAGCAATAATTGAAAGGCTGATTGAAAGGTTTGCAGCAAAATATCGATCTTATCATTTTTGATTAGCAGGCGATAAGTGACTACCGCGGATTTAGTGAGTTCAAAATAGTGGGTCATTAATGTGGTTAGCTCAACTTGTGAGCCCGTTGGCAGGCCGCGAAAGTAATGTCTGATTGCTTGTGCTTGAAAGGCTAAAATGATTTGGTCAAAATTTTGATAGTACCGATAGAAATAAGACCGTGAGACATGGGCTTGCTGACAAAGTTCAGTGATGGAAATTGCTGCTAAGGGTTTTCGTGACATCAATTGAAGCAATGCTTGGTAAATTGCGGTTAAATTCTGCTGTTTAAGTTCTGATGGACTCATAGGTAACAACATCCTCTCTTTTGTAACCTAAGACTAGTATAATGGCCGAATAATTTATAAAATAACCATAGCACTTATAATAAGGCCAGTGCCGTTAAATTTTAACGCGCGTTGGTGTATCATGAACAAGCAGTTAGGCTGAAATTAAGAGAATTGAGGCAGAAAATTGACAAACTTATCATTCACCAACCTCGTTTTAGGGGCATGGTTACTCATTGTTGTCATTCGGCGGCAGATTGCGCCCCGGGTGATCCGGTTTAAAGCGAACTTTTATCTTTTAATTATCTTACTAGGGATGGCCTCGATTGGCGATGCCTTTACCAAGCAACACTTGCACATCACGCCAGTTCAAGCCGTTATTTTTGGTGTTCTTAGTCTAGTCAGCGCGATTGTCTTTGCCTTGTTACGGGCTTGGACCTATCACCTCTGGGTCAACGAGGATGGCTTAGTTATGCGACAAGGCAGCTGGCTCACCATTTTGTGGTGGGTGCTCGGGATTGGCGTTCATTTAGGCGTTGATCAGTTATGGACCGGCAGTAGTGCCAGCTTGTTACTATATCTTGGTGTGACACTGGCCGTGCAACGTGGTTGGGTTTGGTGGTTGGCCCGGCGCGCGTATCCAACTGAAATTCAGGCGAACCTGCGGCAACAATCAGCTGAACACCGGCATCATGAGCGTCGGTCACGCAGAGAACGATAATTAATTTTGGGTTATATCAAGCACTAATCAAATTCGATTAGTGCTTTTATTGTTCTCAAATTCCAGTAAAAACTTCTGATATTTTCATTTTTTAGTCAATATTATTAAGAAATTCCGATTGTTTCGTAAAAAGATGCTAAAAGACTACCTAATTTCCGAACGTTTGTGTTATCATTTTGCATGGACTTTAAAAATGAAGATTTAGGTTGAGGTGGAAACATGAAAGTACGTAGAAGCGAACGTTTAATTGATATGACGCGTTATTTATTAGAAAGACCACACACGTTAGTGTCACTGACGTTTTTTGCGAAGCGGTATGAATCGGCGAAGTCTTCAATCAGTGAAGACTTGACCATTTTGAAGCGAACCTTTCAAATGCGGGGCACTGGGATTTTGGAAACCATTCCTGGCGCAGCCGGTGGGGCACGTTTTATTCCGTATATTTTAAAAGAAGAAGCACAAGAATTTATTGATGAAATGACTGATAAAGTCGCTGACAAGAGCCGGGTACTTCCTGGTGGGTACATTTATCTTTCGGATATTTTAGGACAACCGGAAATTTTGCGTCAAGTGGGTCGAGTGATTGCCACGCAATACTTGAATCAAAAAATTGACGCCGTCATGACGGTAGCCACTAAGGGAATTCCGATTGCACAAAGTGTTGCGACTTATTTAAACGTGCCATTTGTCATTGTCCGGAACGATTCCAAAATTACCGAAGGCTCAACGGTTAGTGTGAACTATGTGTCTGGGTCCTCTGAACGCATCAAGAAGATGGAACTTTCGAAGCGGAGTTTAACCGAAGGCGCCAATGTCTTGATCGTGGACGACTTCATGAAGGGCGGCGGCACTATCAATGGGATGAAGACTTTGATTGAAGAGTTCGATGCCAACTTGATTGGGATTACCGTCTTTGCCGAAGCGGCCTTTAGTGGTAATCGTCTGATTGATGATTATACCTCTCTGTTGCAAGTTACGAATGTGAATGATAGCGAAAAGGCAATCAAAGTCGTGCCCGGCAACTATTTGGAAACGGTATTTGGCGCCGAAGTTTAAGTCGCCATGTTAACCATACCAATTATTTGTTATGATTAACTTATCTGAAGACTAAGGAGAAAATTTGTAATGACAACCAAAAATGCAATCATCATGGCCGCTGGTAAAGGGACCCGGATGAAATCCAAGTTAGTCAAAGTTTTGCACCAAGTTTGTGGCAAGTCGATGGTCGACCACGTGTTGACCCAAGTTGAAGCCACTAATATGGATCACATTGTGACAATTGTTGGTCACGGTGCTAAAGATGTGGAAGCCGCATTAGGTGACCGCACAAAATACGCTGTCCAAACAGAACAATTAGGTACTGGACATGCGATTTTGCAGGCAGAACCACTCTTAAAAGATGAAGATGGCATGACGCTCATCGTTAGTGGTGACACGCCGTTATTCCGTGCCGAAACGTTCCAAGAATTATTTGAATACCATCATGCTAAAAAAGCAGCTGGGACGGTTTTGACGTCTGAAGCGCCTGATCCCCAAGGCTACGGTCGAGTCGTTCGGAATCATTTAGGCATCGTTGAAAAGATTGTTGAACAAAAAGATGCTACTAAAGAAGAACAAGAAATCCATGAAATCAACACGGGTGTGTATTGCTTTGACAACAAAAAGTTGTTTGCGGCTTTACATCAAGTGACCAATGATAACGCGCAAGGCGAATATTATTTGACCGATGTCATTCAGATCATGAAAGATCAAGGCGATATTGTTGCCGCTTATCGGATGTCTGACTTTGACGAATCCATGGGTGTCAATACGCGTGCGGCTTTAGCACAAGCAACCAAGGTCATGCAAAAGCGGATTAACGACGCCCACATGGTCGCTGGTGTCACAATTGTTGATCCAGCAGCCACCTATATTGATGCTGGGGTTAAGATTGGCGCAGATACGATTGTTGAACCGGGCGTACTGATCAAAGGGAAGACCACGATTGGTGAAGATTGCTTTATTGGGGCACATTCTGAAATTCATGATATGACGATTGAAGATCGGGTCACGGTAACATCATCGTTCTTGGAAGACTCAATCATGCACGCTGATAGTAATATTGGGCCATACAGCCATTTGCGGCCACAAGCGGACATTGGTGAACATGTCCACTTAGGTAACTTCGTTGAAGTGAAAAAGGCGCAAATCGGTGCGCGCAGTAAAGTTGGGCATTTGACCTATGTTGGTGATGCAACCTTAGGCAAAGACATCAACGTCGGTTGTGGCGTAGTTTTCGTCAACTATGATGGTGTGAACAAGCACCATACCAATGTTGGCGACTCGGCCTTTGTTGGGAGCAACTCGAATATCATCGCACCAGTTGAAGTTGCGGATCATTCCTTTATTGCGGCTGGGTCAACGATTACAGACGACATTAAGTTCCATGAAATGGGCATTGCCAGAGCGCGGCAAACTAACAAGCCGGACTTTTGGAAACGGGTTCCTCATGAACCAGAAAATATGTAATTAAGATTATAAATCAAAGGGCACGTTCAAATTCTATTTTTGGAATTTGAACGTGTCCTCTTTATTTGCAAAAAAGTCTTTTCAAAGCTATTTTTTGCCAATGAGGCTCATGATATGAATGTTGATTTATTTCAAAAAATCTTGCGCCAAATGCTTTTTCAGCAACTCAGACTCCGAAGACAAATACAAATTTTTCGTGTTCGGAAATTTTAGTAACCATATTGGTAATTAACATATGCACAAATAGTTTCCTGAGATTGCATTTCAGGACTCCTTTATAAATTCGAGTTTATTGGATTTCATATGAAAAATAGTCAGCTCAAAAAGTGAATTTGTTCAAGAATCTTCAATGCAAAACGTGAACATAAAAAAATTACGAGCACAATTCAACACTTTTCCATAGAAGAGATTATACTGCGATTAAATTATAGAATGATTATAATTAGAAACCGGCGACAAAATGCAAATGGTGACGGTTTATTATGACAATTGGTGCCATTTATGTGTTCGAGTGCGCTGCTACAGTTCGCAGGTTTTAGAAAACGCTTACAGTTCGTAAAAATGCGCAATTTGAAGTGACAACGTGGCTTGCTGCAGTTGGCTTTGTTGCTTTTGCTGTAGCAGTAGTGACTGTTGTTGCTTATCGCTCAGATCCTCGAAATTTGCCGGTCAGTCGTCAAAATAAAGCAATTAGACAATATGTTAATAACATCGATAGTACGAGTCCAACACCCGTTACTCAATGAAAAAGAGGTGTAAATTATGCTAATACCAGAAAGATTTGCAAAGATGAGAAATCCTTTAGGCATCTTTAATGGTATAGTGCTGATGTTATTTTTGTTCATACAATTGAGGGTTACGCGCTTACCGTTAACTTATTTGCAAATTTCTAATTCATTTTTGATCTTATTGACGATAGTATTTCTATTGAGTCAGGGGATTTTGCTATTCCGCAAAAAATTTTCAAATGAAGAAATTCCTAATAAAATGAACTTGGATTTCAATTTATTCACGTTTATTTTCTGTATTGAAATGCTATTAGTACCTAATGCGTTTGATGAAAGTAATTATGATTGGTTATCTTCCGCTTTTATCATCTCAATAATTGGTATTCCATCGATGTACGTACAACGAAACCCATTCTGGGGTGTTAGGATTCCTTCAAATAAGATACCAAGAACTCCAGAATCTTGGATTAAAATGAATGTACTATATGCAAGATTATCAATCATTCTGAGTGTGATTCTATTCTTGGTACAACTGACAATTCCCAAGCTTGTGGATGTTGTCTTAGTCATCTCCGTGTCATTAATAGTCTTCATATTGGTTAAATACGGTCACTCTCTGGGTAAAATAGAGATTCATCATTAATTATCAGTGTATTAAGCGGATTGGGATAGGTTACGATTCAGAAAAAAATAAGTGGCTGGTTTAGGACAGAAGCCCTAGATTCTAAAAAGGATAGTTCTGTGAAATTGATTTTTGATTTCTCAGAACTATCTTTTTTAAGGTGTCTGGTATAAATCATCTGATTGACAGGTAGTTATGAACGTTATCCAAATCAGATAGCATCAGAACTTTGCATTGGGTCAAACAGACTAGTATCTATACTCTTATTTACAGATGTTCACTAATTATACGCCTAAGACGTGTCTTCAAATTATTTTGTACGTATGAAAGTAGTCACAGCATGAACGAATGCTAAAAACGACTCGGAAAATTTTTCAAAGCGAGTCGTAATATGTCTAAATTGTTTTAATTTGTTGAAGCAACACTCGATTATTTGAAGCTGATGTTCGTCAATCAACTCATAGCGATGGCTTATCATTGTCATCAGTGCTTTATTTTTATCATACAGGTCAGATAACTAATAGGCGTTACGGTTTTTATGCTCGGCCTATTCCGGTGACAGTGACGCAATTTCCGCTAAACTAGCCTCCAAGTTCGTTAAGAAGATGGTGATGAGGTCTTGTTCGTTTTGACTTAACTGGTGCGTGTTGGCGAAAGCAATGAAGTAGTTTAAAGACAAGAGACTCGCTGGTAACGGATAGAGATTATAAGCGTCGCCATCCGGTTGAACATAGACACTGTCAGGTAAAAAGGTGATTCCAAGCCCTTTTTCGGCGAGCTTGGCAATCGTAAACGTATTGGTGCTCTCAACGACGATTTCTGGCGTAATGTGATATTTTTGCAACAAATAGTCTACTTGTCGACGAATCGATGAGCCGCGTGGCGATAAGACTAACTTTTCATGTAATAAGGCTTCAATATCGAGCGTTCCGGGATTGATGAAGGCTTGGTGGGGCTGATAAAACTTGGAAGTTTGTGGAATCACCGCGTAATAGCCATCTTTACCACGTTCGTGAACAGTTAGGCCAGGGGCGACGGTTTCTGGGTTTTGACCGATCAGAAAGTCCAATTCACCATGCAGTAACCGCTGTTCATTACGTTCTGCGATGTCTTCCGTCAAATTGAGCTTAACTTCAGGGTGAACTTGCGCGTAAGCTGGTATGAATAACGGCAACAGATAATAGCCTAAGCTAGATAAAATGCCAATGCGAATCGTCTGATGTGCCGGCGCAGTAAATTGGTGTAATTGTTGGCGAAATTGATCCTTTTGATTTTCTAAAGTGGTTAAGTACTGATAATAGAGGCGTCCAGCCGGCGTGAGCTTTAAAGGGGCCGCCTCGCGATCAATAATCGTCACCCCTAGTTCTGCCTCGACGCTTTTGATGGTCTGCGTGAGATAGGGCTGAGAGATGTAGAGGTCTTTGGCCGCTCGTGTAAAGTTGCCGTGTTTCAGTAGCACGTCGATAAATTGTAATAAATTTGTGGAATCTGTCTTTGGCATCAGTGGGCCTCCAATCATGATAGTTATTTTGTTATGAGTTAATAGTTAAATAAATATTTCACAAAGTTGGAACAATCCCTTAAACTAAAGGTCGTTAGGAATGTTAGTGCTATTATGGCACAAAACATCGCCTGAATAACGGGTTAATAATGATGATTTTAACAAATAATATGATTTCGAGAGGATGTTACTGATGAAATTAGTCGGAATTGTTGGGACGAACGCGACTCGTTCGACCAATCGACAACTGTTGCAATATATGCAACAGCACTTTGCCAAGCAAGCCACGATTGAAATTGCAGAAATTTCCGGATTGCCAGCTTTTGATGAACCAGAGGATCGGACGGCACCAGCTGCGGTTCAAGCCTTGTCTGACCAAATTGCGGCGGCCGATGGCGTTATCTTTGCCACCCCAGAGTATGATCATTCAATTCCAGCCGTTTTAAAGAGCGCGATCGAATGGCTCTCATACACAACGCGTCCGCTGATCAGTAAGCCAGTCATGATTGTCGGGGCCTCAAATGGGTCATTGGGAACTTCTCGGGCGCAAGCTCATTTACGCCAAATTTTGGAAGCCCCTGAATTAAAGGCGTTGGTCATGCCTAATGTTGAATACTTGTTAGGGCACTCGTTACAAGCCTTTGATGCCGCGGGTAACTTAAAAGACGCCACCAAAGCAGCCGAATTAGCCGATGATTTTACCGCCTTTATGGCCTTTGTGGACTTAACCGCCAAAATCACGTCGGCAAATAAGTTTGTTGAGAAAAATCAACAGTTTTCTTGGAGTCAAGTCGCAGACGGGAGGGATCTCTAATGAAATTTATTGGAATTGTTGGGACGAATGCTAAAAAGTCTTATAACCGTCAGCTGTTAACCTTTATGCAACAACATTTTGCGGCCAAAGCAGAAATTGAAATTTTGGAATTGGCTAATGTGCCGATGTTTGACGAGTCGGATGATCAGTCTGAAAGTCCAGTTATTCAAGAATTCGTTCAAAAAATCGACGCAGCCGATGGCGTGATTATCGCGACGCCTGAACATAATCATTCGATTCCTTCCGCTTTGAAGAGCATTATCGAATGGCTATCTTTCAAATTACATCCCTTAGATGGCAAACCCGTAATGATCGTTGGAGCGTCATACAGTGTTCAAGGCTCGTCGCGGGCGCAATTACATTTACGGCAAGTCTTGGATGCGCCAGGTGTCAACGCCAGTGTCATGCCCGGTTCTGAATTCTTATTGGGACGGGCACAAACGGCTTTTGACGCGCAAGGGCAGCTAAAGTCAGCTGGGACGATTGATTTCTTAGACAGTTGTTTTGCTAAATTTATGAAATTCACCAATCTGGTGACGGCACTGGCAGCGCCAACGGCTGTGAAATATCAACCGGGAACGTATGATGTTACTGCGACGGGGCACAATGGGGCGCTACCAATGTCCGTGACCCTCTCAGACGATCGAATCGAATCAATTAAGATTGATACGTCCTCAGAAACTAAGGGGATTGCCGACGTCGCCTTTAAGCGAATTCCCCAAGAAATTATTGATGGTCAAACGCTGGCAGTCGACGCGATCTCTGGGGCATCAGTCACAAGTAATGGTGTCATCAACGGGGTCGCCCAGGCGGTTAAACAAGCCGGCGCGAATCCCGATGAGTTGAAAAAACGGCGGCAAACGGTTACGGCACCACAAGCAAGTGTCACCGATATTACAACGGATGTTGTCGTTGTTGGTGCCGGTGGTGCGGGGTTAACCGCCGCGGCCAAAGTCTTACAAGCTGGCCGTAATGTGTTAGTGCTAGAAAAGTTTCCAGCAGTTGGGGGCAATACCGTCCGTGCTGGTGGGCCAATGAATGCGGCTGATCCTGATTGGCAACATCAATTTGACGCCATTCCGGGTGAAAAACACACGCTCAAAGAAATTACTGAAATTGATGAAGCGACAATTGATCAAGACTATCTCCCAGATTTTCGGGCGCTGAAAGGGCAAATTCAAGCCTATTTAACCGAAAACGAGGATCAACGGGGCTATTTATTTGATTCGATACTGTTACACCGAATTCAAACTTATTTGGGTGGTAAACGAACGGATCTAAATGGCAATAAAATCTATGGTCAGTATGACTTGGTCAAAGTTCTGACTGATCATGCGTTAGAATCTGTGAAGTGGCTCGAAAAAATTGGCGTTGATTTTGACAAATCGCAAGTCACGATGCCAGTTGGCGCAATTTGGCGGCGCGGTCACAAACCAATGGGAGACCTAGGTTTTGCGTATATTCAAGCGTTACAACCATTCGTCACAAAACATGGTGGTCGTCTCATGACTGAAACGACGGTCAAGGAATTAACGACCACTGACGGTAAAGTTGATGGCTTGATTGCCGAAGGACCTAAGCATGAAAAAGTGGTCGTCCATGCCAAAGCAGTCATTTTAGCGTCCGGTGGATTTGCGGCCAATACGAAGATGTTGCAAAAATATAATACGTATTGGACGTCGATTGATGATGATATTCAAACGACAAATTCGCCAGCAATGACTGGTGACGGGATTCGCTTGGGAACGAGTGTTGGGGCCGATTTAGTAGGGATGGGCTTTTCACAAATGATGCCGGTCTCTGACCCGGATACCGGTGAACTATTTAGTGGCCTACAAGTGCCACCGCAGAACTATGTCATGGTGAATCAAGCCGGTAAGCGGTTTGTTAACGAATATGGGAGTCGTGATGAATTGACGCAAGCGGCGATTGATAACGGCAGTCTGTTCTATTTGATTGCGGATGACGCAATTAAGGCGACCGCCTACAATACGTCACAAGCAAAGATCGATCAACAAGTCGCTGCCGGCACGCTGTTCAGAGCCGACACCTTAACGGATTTGGCGCAACAGCTGAACATGGACCCAGCTGTCTTGACTAAGACTGTCAACGATTACAACTCGTACGTCGACGCCGGTGAAGATCCAGAGTTCCACAAAAATGCGTTCGATTTAAAAGTTGCGGTTGCCCCATTTTATGCGACGCCGCGGAAACCCGCGACCCATCATACGATGGGCGGCTTGAAGATTGATACTGGTGCGCACGTGCTTAATACGGATGGTGCCGCCATTGATGGCTTATATGCCGCCGGTGAAGTTGCTGGTGGGATTCATGCTGGGAACCGTTTAGGCGGGAATTCTTTAGCTGACATCTTTACTTTTGGCCGGATTGCCGCGGGCAGCGCCTTACAAGATGAATTAACGGTGACTGAGTTCTAATTATGACTGTTTGGCAATGATTAAAGGTTGAAAGATGAAATTCGTGAGTAAGTCCCAGCATGACAATAACTAGTCCATACAGCGGTCATCACGAGTCTTGGTTAGAAGTGACCGTTGCTGATATGGTCCTGTTTACGATTATTCTTGTGCTTGCGGCCTTTAGGCAATCAATATAAGTGAAAAAGGCGACAGCGATTTTTAAAATCGTTGCCGTTTTTTTGCGAATTTTACCCATATTTATCTGTAAGGTGGTCCAAAAAATGGCCAGAACTGTCCGATCATCGCCCAATGATTCTAACTGCTCACCAAGATGTTAATTTTGAAGGATCTGTTGCTGATAGGACCGTGTTTATAATCCCTTTTGTGCTTGCAACCTGCAGTGACTAATAAAAAAAGCAATCTGTAGTAATAATGCGGTTGTTTGTCCGAGCACGAATTCTAAAATTAAATTGGCTATTTTTTACTGTAATCGCATAAAATATTAATTAATTTAGCGCCTTGGCTGTCATCAAAATTAACCGGTATTGCCCCAAAAAGTTGTGACGTAACTACGAGTGTTTAAGTATGGAGATTTTGGCTTTTGGGATTGAGTTTGTGGATTTTTATATAAATTGTCATTGATATGACGGGATTAATGAGCGCTTTTTAATAAGCAACCTTTAGCCAAGTATTACAAAATAAGTGCTGAGTAATTACCGGTATTAATGACGATTTTTAAGGTAATTTGATACTTTAACAGTGATGAAAATTATAAGTCATTTTCCCGTTGTTACTGACTTGAAATAATGTAAGATAATTACTGTTCAGAATGTTAGAATACAATATATTGAAAGGGGAGATGAGTATGACCCACCGGCGATTCTGGTACCGGGGCGGCCTAGGTCTAGCATTGGCAATCGGGGTGATTAATTACCTAGAACCACCAACGGTTATTCGAGCGGTACCGCGATCGCAAGTAAGTATTGAACAACTGACGCCGTTAACTGCTAGGACGTTTTCTGAGATAGCCTCGACGTCGCAACATCTAGCTAGTCGGCAAGCATCACAAGCAGCAACAAATTCCCAGGTGGACGAAAAACGGCACAGTCAAGGTGATTCCAGGTTAATTAGTGTTAGTCGTGCCAGTACAACGCTGGAAAACGCTGCAAGCAAACAACGTTCTGAGACAGCCACGACACGCGCAACTCGGGCAGTAGCGATGGTTAACGGTACCGTTAAGATGACGTTAGATGAAGCTGGAACGTTACATTTAAGTGGTGGTTCGTTTGGGAGCTCAGTTGGGGATGATACGGGGAGTTGGATTGGTCAAACGTTGACGGCTAACGGTTATAGTCCAACGCAAGTTTTAAAAATTGTGATTGATGGGCGTATTGTGGCTGGCAGTATCAGGAACTACAATTACCTGTTTTCTAACTTGGACCATTTAACCAGCGTTGTCGGCTTAGCCAACTTGAATCTGTCGACTGTCACCAGCTTAGAATATCTGTTCAATAAAGATAGCCAGTTGCAGCAACTTGATTTTGGACAGCAGAATTTTTCCAAGGTGCAAAGTTTTAAAGGTATGTTCAATCAATGCTCAGCGTTAACTAATGTTGTGGGGATTGGGCAGTGGCAAACGACTAACGTGACGGATATCTCACAACTATTCGCGGGCTGTTCACAATTAGTGGCGCTGGACTTAACTGGTTGGGATGTTAGCTATGTGAGCAAGATGGTCGCCACGTTTAAAGGTTGTTCTAAGCTAGTCACATTAAATGTGGCCAATTGGAATACCCGCTCGCTGATTACGCTGGAGGATACGTTTAGTGGTGCGACTTCATTAACGGCCCTGCCTATCGATAAATGGAACGTGAGCAAAGTGAAGACCTTGTTGCGGACGTTTGCCAATTGTGCTTCGTTGACGTCATTGAACGTTGCTGAGTGGGATACGCGCCAAGTAACGGTAATGTCGACAACATTTAGAGGTATGACTAAAATAAAATCGTTACCGATTGACAACTGGCAAACTGGTCGGGTCTATAACATGCAGCTCATTTTCTATGAAGATGCCAGTTTAGTGTCGATAAATGTGGCTAATTGGGATACACGGCAGGTGACTTCACTAGATCTGGCTTTTGCAAAGCTTGACAGTCTAACGACATTGTCAATTGAAAACTGGAAAACGAGCAATTTGGAGACAATCCGCAGCACTTTTTACAATTCATCCAAGTTGCAGGCGTTACCGATTGCCAATTGGGATGTTAGTCAGGTTATCGATATGAATTCGACCTTCAGTGGTTGCCGCAGCTTAACCCCGTTGCCAATCGGGAAGTGGAATACCCAGAATGTGCAAAATTTGGGCGCGACTTTTGCAGGAATGACCAGCGTCACGGCGTTACCTGTTGACAATTGGCAGACCGGTCAGGTGAAGACGATGAGTGAAACCTTTAGGCAAGTTAGTAAAGTAACTGATCTGCCAATTGGGAGGTGGAATACGAGTCGCGCAACTAATATGTCACAATTGTTTGCTGATAATCCACAATTAACAAGCTTGCCAATTGATAATTGGACAATTAGTTCAGTTAGGGACGTCTCACAGATGTTTGCAGGGGACACCGGATTACAAGTGTTAAATCTTGGTGCTTGGAATACGGCTAACGTGACCAACTTTAACGCGATATTTGAAAATACCAATCTTGAGAAGCTAGATTTGCAAGGTTGGGATACTAGTCAGGCACAAAGTTATACCGATGCTTTTAGCGGTAAGCTGCCACCTAAGCGGCTTTTGTTAGGCAGAAACTTTAATTTCTTCAACAGCACTAGCTGGAAATTGCCGAATCCTAGTCATGACTCACCTTATGTTGGCAGATGGCGGAGTCTGAGTGACAATAAAATTTATACCTCGACTGATCTGATGACTAAATATGATGGTAAAACCATCATTGGTGAATTTGAATGGGCGACGGGGTTAACACTTACCACGAAGTATGTCGATGCTGAGGGAAAAATGTTGGCGCCGGATACTAAAGTTACGGGTGTCACTGGCGAAGCTTATCAGATTAAACCAATCGAGATTGACGGTTATTTGCCGGATCAACCGGATGGCGTTCAGGGAACTTTTACGGACAAAGATGAAACGATTTTGTTGAAATACAATCCTGGAAAATTGAAGTTTATTGCCGCACCACAAGAAATTGATTTTGGCCGCAATCCAATTACTGGTAAAGCGGAAAATTACCTTGCCACATATGACACTGGGTTAGTTGTTCAAGACAATCGGTTCCTTGGTTCAACCTGGTCGTTAAACGCCACACTTGCAGCGACAGGTTTTGCCGGCGATAGGTCTGGTCGGCCATTGGCAGCGGTGCTCAGTTATCAAGATCAACAAACGGGTCACGAAGCTGCGTTGATTCCGGGAATTGCCAGTTTGATTGTCAATAATCATCAAACCGTGTCACACCAAAGTGTCAATATCCTTGGGAAAACTGCGGCACTTGGTACGCTGCAGTTAAAAGTACCCACCGATCGTGCGTTGACGGAGACGTACCAAACGACGATAACTTGGACTCTCAATCAAGCGGTACCCAATCAGTGATAAAAAAGACGGTCAATTATTGACTAATAGTTAGATACATTCACAATAAATTCAAGCAATGATTTTATATTTATAACTAATCGACTGTCGAAATGATTAATGGGTGCTTTTGCACGATGATGACGAAACGAAAAAGGAGTGGCAATGGTGAAACATTTGAGTGTCATCACAATTGTCACCAGTATCCTACTTCTGTGGGGGTGGTTATCAACACCACTCAGCGCTGTGGCCAGCACGGCAGACAGTCCGGCGGCGATTCGCTTTGATGGTGAAAATGAGTCGTCGACCCAAAGTGCTGGCGAGCGCCAGTTACACATTACTGAACCTTCAAAATCCAGTCCTTCAGTTATTCCTAAATCGGATGATAATCGGTCTGTGCAGCGTCAGCGCCTTGGCTGGTTACCACAAACTAGTGAGCAATGGTGGTTGTGGGCCTGCATGACTGGTATTGGGTTATTGGTGATCTTAATCAGTTGGCAACTAATTAATTACTTAAAAAAAAGGAGTTCATTATCATGAAAAAAATATTATTAGGACTTTTATTCTCAGCAACATTGATTACAACATCAGGGTTAACGGCAAATGCTGCAGATACGACGCAAACGTCAAACGGGACGGTTGGTTTTGAAGGCGGCTCGATCACGATTGATAATGGGGATACAGACTTGTCAGCTGCTAGTCTGGATTTTGGGACAAATAAGATTCAACTGGCTAATACGGATAATAACTACGATAACACGAATAAAGCGGCGGCAGTTTCTGTCGTTGATTTACGGGGAACGGCTGCTGGCTGGGACTTACGCGTGAAACAAAATGCGGCTTTTAAGAACGACAAGGCTGCAACTAATCAAGAATTAACGGGGGCAATTCTGACATTGAATGGGGTCTTAGATGCCAATGCCTCGACAACGGGTGCGGATGCCGCTATTAATACGGGGGTTGCTTTAGACACGATTAATAGCGATAAGTCTTTGATGGCCGCAGTGACGGGTAAAGGAAACGGTAAAAATGTGGCGAATATTGCAAGTTCTCAATTGATGGTGCCCAAAACAACGGCACGAGCTGAAGGAAGTTACAGTACGACGTTAACTTGGAGCTTAAACGCCACGCCAGCCAATAGCTAACAAATCGTGATCGGAAAACTAAAAGGGTGCACGAGTTAATATCAATTTTCCGAATCATAACTTAGGGGGAAAATGATGTTAACGAAAAAATGGCGGCAGTGGGGACTAGGGGTGTTGGCAGGACTAGCTGGTCTTAGTTGGGGCTATATTGGCTTGGCCAATACGGTTGGTTTTGAAGTCGCACCAGTGATTTCGAAGTATCAAGTAGACAAAGCGGTTTCATATTATGATTTGCAGTTGAAACCTAGCCAAACAACGACATTGGCGGTTAAGGTGACCAATACTAGTATGCAAGCAATTACGGTGCATACTGGGGTGGCAGCCGCGACCACTAATCCGAATGGGGTTGTTGAATATCAGGCGACGACTGCGGGTAAGAACATTGATTTACCGGCCGATGTTCGTCAGTTAGTGACGACAACGAGTGACAAGCTGACTTTGGCTAAAGGGGCGAGTCAGATTGTCACGTTCAAAGTAAAAATGCCGGCCCAGAAGTATGATGGCGTGGTGGTTGGTGGCCTGAGCTTCTTAAAAAAAGCGCCGCAACAACCGCAAAAGAGTGCCATGGCGATTAAAAATCAATACGCTTACTCGGTGGCTGTCGTGCTGCACGGGGATCACCCACTGACCAAGAATCGGTTGACTTTGGGTAAAATTGAGGCGGCTCAAAATAATGGCTATAACTTAATTAGTTTGGCCTTGCAAAATCGGACCGCGGCCTTCTTAAACCAAGTTGAAACCGATGTTAAAATCTATCGACGTGGCGGTCATCAGCTGCGCTATAAGCAAGTTAAGCAACATGAACAAATTGCGCCAAATTCAATTTATAGTTTACCGTTGCGGATTGGGCGTGATGCGCTGAAACCTGGCAAGTATACGGCTGAATTGGCCGTAACATCGAAAAAACAACATTGGACGTTTAAAAAAGATTTTGACATAACGCGTGATCGCGCGAAACAGTTAAACAAAACCGCGGTGATTGAACACAATGTCAACTGGTGGTTATGGCTCAGTCTTGGGTTATTAATTTTGCTACTAGTGTTGATTGCTTGGTATATCCACCGTAAGCAGCAAAAAATTAAACGCTTGGAAGCACAACTTAAAGATCGAAATTAGGCGATTAGGTTTCTCAAAAAAGCTGGTCATGAAAAATTTTCGGATTTTTCATGACCAGCTTTTAACATGGGGGCGGCGACTTTACTAGTCCCGAACTGTGAGGGCCGAACCAGTTAGCCAATCAAGGTTAATTTTTTAGTCCCACGAGAAGCCGCGACGTAACGGCGGTTTTGACCGGAAATGGCATCTTGGTAGAACGCACTATGCCAGTCGGTTACGATAACTTGGTCAAACTCTAAGCCTTTGGCAACGGGCAGGGCTAAAATATTAATTCCAGATTGTACCGTTTGCCGGTCATTAGGACGGATCAAATGCGCATTGGGCACTTGTTTAGCTAACTGAACAGCAGCCGCAATGGTTGGGGTGATCAGTGCGAGACTTTGTCCATCCGGTACAGTCAGTGTCGAGTAGTGGCCGCTTGGCAAATGATTAGGTTGCGTGCCTTCTGGTTGCGCCGCTTGAATCACCGGCTGCCAATCACCGGCATATTGAGAAAAGGTGCGTGTAATCGCCCCAGTTGCCCGATAACTGGTCGTTAATTTTAAACTGATGGTCTGAGTATGGTCAAAAAAAGTAGCGATTGCGGGGGCAGTGCCGGTCAAGCGTTGTCGATGATCGCCGACAATCGTGAGCTGCGCGTTTTTAAAAACCGCCGCCAGGAGTAACCAGACATCGGCATCGTAATCTTGGGCCTCATCAACGAATAAGGCGGTGGTCGTCGTTTGTGTGTAGCCGGTAATTTGGACGAGTAAGTAGAGTCGGTCATAACTAGTGAGCGTGGGTAAGCCCCAACTGCTTGCCAGTGTTGACCAATCTAGCCATTGACTGACATCACTCGGTGTCTGGTTGGTGGCTTGCAACCAACGCCAAGCGTGTTGCACGCGGGTGATAAAAGCTGTTTCATCGGTCGTTTGCGCATAGGCTTGAGGGATTAAGCCTGCTGGGACTTCCGGTTGAGGCAGTTGAATTAAATCGGCTAATGCTGTCAGATGATTACCAGCTAAGGTCGAAAGTTCCAAGCCAAACCGCCGTCCGATGGCTTGAATTAGCGTCAAATAAGTGGTGCTCAATGGTTCGGCTTCTCCCAGCGCGGGTAGCACGCCCCGAATGTAGCGGCTAAAGGCAATATTTGGGGTAATAATCAGAATATCTGCCGGAGTCCAGGCGTCACGGTGCTGATAAAGTTGATAGGCAACCCGTTGCAGTAACACCGAAGTTTTGCCACTGCCAGCGACACCATCCACGAGGACGATGGGATGGTCTTGTTCGCGAATAATGGCGTTTTGTTCTTGTTGTATCGTGGCAGTAATTTCTTGTAACCCACCACTACGATTGTTCGCTAAAACTGCTAGGAGCAGTGGATCACCGATGGCAGTTTGCGAGTCGACCGCCTGGATCAACTGGTCGTGGTTAATGACAAACTGTTGTCGCTGGTTGACCGTGACCGCGATAACTCGATTATTGGCTTGATAAGTTGTGGCACCGATACGGTTAGCGTAATAAACGTCTGCGACCGGGGCCCGCCAGTCATAAACCAAATCATTACCGGCAGTATCAAGATAGCCGACTTTAGCAAGATAAAAATCTTCTGCGTCGTCAGCGTCGTAAGTGAGGTTGATTTTGGCAAAGTAGGCTTGTGGTAAGAGTAGTTTGGCGTGAGCCAGTCGCGTTGCGGCCGTTTGTGCACGGGCATTTAACGTGTCAATTTGGCGATTGTTTGCCTCAATGCTCGCAAAAGTATCCAACGTTTCAGTATAAGTCCCTAAGTCTAAATGGCCATCGGTTCCCAGATCACGTTTGACGTTGCGCGCTGTTTGTCCGAGTTCGGCCAGTTGCGCGGTAAGCGCGGGAATATCACGACTTAACTCTTGGTAGAGTTGCTGTAAATGTTGCGCTGCTGATTGACTCATCTAACCACCTCCGAGCCTCTAGTTTACGCGCTTGTTAGCAAATGACCAGTCTGTTTTTGGCTTGGTGAACATGCTATAATTAAGTTGAGGGAAGGGTGATTTTGACTTTTCGACTAGAAAGTTGGTGCTTCCGGTTGTTGCTGATAACATGCGGTCGTGGGACCGGACCAAGCCAGAAACGTCTTGGCCCTCGCCCGGAACCCTTGCAAAAAGCGCAAGTGTCCCGGACCGTCCGTGGTGTAAAGTCGGCAAAACACCGACTTAACGCCACCTTCACGACCGATGGTATCAGTAACAACCTGCAGCTAAGGCTGACGGAGTAATACCAAGATTATATTTTGGAAGTGGCCAGTACTTATGAGCCTTTTTGTGCGACCACTTCGAATTTCAAACTTATCAAGATATCAAAAAGCACACTGCCGCAATTGGCAATGTGCTTTATTTTTAAGAAATTCTCGCAGCCTGATCATGATGACTATTTTTGGGTAAACCTCGAATGTCATTTAAATTTAGGACAGCGTTGATGAGTTAAAGCGCCCACGCACCCATACCTTGGGCATGATAAAGGTTAACCGCGGCGTTTACTTGTGAGTCAACGGAACCGCTGCTAATGTGGATATTCTGAAATAGCCCATAGGCGCCACTGCTACTGTTTTGAACTTGGGGCTGCCAGCCGGACTCACGCGTGATAATGTGATTCCAAGTGTCAGCGGACACGCCGGTGCGGGCGGCCATTTGGGTTAAAACATAGCTTTGTAAGTTATGACCGGTATAACTTGAGCTGACCGGTGCTGCCGTCGCTGCCGATTGTGTCGTCGAACTGACCCTGGTTTGGGTTGATGGCTGTGTTGCGGGCACACTAGGCTGAGGCGTTGCAGTGGGCGCCACTACCGGGGATGTCACGGGCGCACTAGTGGCAGTTGGTCCGTCAACACCGGGAAGCGTTAAGACTTGACCAGGAAAAATCAAGTTGTTCTGAATCTGATTGGCCGCTTCAATCGCAGCGATTGTTGGGCCATAGTGTTGTGAGATCGCCCAGACACTGTCACCAGCTTTGACGGTATAAGTTGTATCGGCGTTGGCAGTCACGGCACCCGCCAATAATAAGCCTAAGGTTGCTGCGGAAGTTGTTAAGATGGTATTGATGAATTTTTTCATAAGTGGCACTCCTATCATGTCAAAATGTATAAGTTGTTTGCTAACCTGAACAACTTCGAGTCTAGTGTTTGACTATTACAGGAAAGTAACAGGTTGTTTAAGAAAATTAGGCAAACTGACCTGTTTGTAACGCGTTTGACATAACTGACATACTGCGCTTTTCAGGTTAAACTAAGCGGGGTTCCCGGTAATCATTGTGGCGTACGGTAATTGCGCTGACCTAATAAAATTATTGATATATTACGATCGGAAGCGGGTGAAACGAATTGGGCGAAGGGCACTCGGGGTCAACTGTTAACGATGATTAGTCGCGATTGGGGCGTTCAGACGACTGTTTTAGCGAGAAAAAGGGTTTGTCAGGTGAGTTACCCAGCCAATTGCGCGCTAGTTTAGCCGAACCGACGACGCGTGATTATTTTAGTTAGCGCTACCACGATAAAGCCCGCCAGACCGATATTTTCCAGAAATCGACCTCACGAAACTTTAATATTAAAGTAATATGACCGCCTAAAAGGCTAAATACCCGCTTCTAGCCTAGTCTGACGCAATTTATACCCGTCAAGGGGGCTTGCTTTTCACCCTCAAAATGCATATTATTTATATGTAATAAATTTCGAATGGAGGAAATTATGTCAGAACAGTATTTTGATCCAAAGTTAAAGATTTTTGCTTTGAATTCAAATAAACCATTGGCAGAAAAGATTGCTGAAGCCGTTGGTGTTAAGTTAGGCAAGACATCAGTTGATCGCTTTAGCGATGGCGAAATTCGCATTAACATTGAGGAAAGTATTCGTGGTGACCAAGTGTACATCATTCAATCAACTTCCGCTCCTGTTAATGATAACCTAATGGAATTGTTGATTATGATTGATGCGTTACGGCGAGCAAGTGCTAAGACGATCAACGTGGTCATTCCTTATTATGGGTATGCCCGGCAAGACCGGAAAGCTCGTTCACGGGAACCAATTACCGCTAAGTTAGTTGCTAACATGCTTGAAACAGCCGGTGCAACACGGATTTTGGCGCTTGATTTGCATGCCGCTCAAATTCAAGGTTTCTTCGACATCCCATTGGATCACTTAATGGGCGCGCCACTGTTAGCTGACTATTTCTTAACACATCATTTAGCTGAAAATGCCGTTGTGGTTTCACCAGATCATGGTGGGGTGACGCGGGCACGTAAATTAGCTGAATTCTTGAAGGCACCAATTGCCATCATCGACAAGCGTCGCCCACGGGCTAATGTCGCGGAAGTCATGAATATTATCGGGGATGTGAAGGGCAAACGTGCCATCATGATCGATGATATGATTGATACGGCCGGGACCATTACCTTGGGGGCCCAAGCCTTGATGGACGCCGGTGCAACGGATGTTTATGCCAGTTGTACACATCCTGTCTTGTCTGGTCCAGCCATCGAACGGATCGAAAAGTCACCAATCAAGCAATTGATTGTGACTGACTCAATCGAATTACCAGCCGAAAAACAAATCGATAAAATCGTGCAAGTTTCTGTTGGTCAATTAATGGGTCAAGCGATTAAGTTCATTCATGAAAATAAACCAGTTAGTCCATTATTCAAGAATCGTTTCCATAACGAAGAAAACTAGACTAGTGTTACTAGGACGTCGAGTTGGGGGTTGTTGCCAACTTGACGCCCTTTTTTTATCGTCAGTTAACTACCTGAATACTGTATCGAGATTATCAAGCATGCGACCTAATTATGTCGTGAATAACCGGTCTAGAACATTGCTTATGAAACTCAGTCCAGTTTTAGGTACAATAGACGTGAGTGATAAAAGAAGGTGGGAGACGTGGATTGGTTTTATTGGGGTAGTTTAGCACTGGCGATTGCGTTAACGTTACAATTGACAGATCGACGACGTTGGTTAACTGGACATTTTTTGCTGTTGGCCGGAATTGGCTTGGCGTTAGCGACTTATCGCAGTGTGAGTGACGACGCGGGCCCACTGTGGCAATTCATCATTGTGGGGTTAAAAGTTGCCGTCTATGTCTTGGCGCCACTGATTGTGTTTGTCGTGGCGATTAGTTTTGTACGTTATAGCGTTCGTTTGATTCGCAAAGAAGGTTGGCATTTACATTACAGCCTGTTGGCTATTGTCGGCGTCTTAATGGTTGGCATGCTCATTTTAGCCATCCTAAACGGTGTTTATTGGCGAAGTAACCGGTTGTGGCAGTTGCTAGGACTAGCCATCATTTTGACGGCTTACTTTGCGTTTGGCTTTCTGGCGTATTTGGTTGCTGGACTAACGACACGAATGGGACGTCATCGGCCGGTTGATGTCATTATTGTGCTGGGTGCCGGGCTAATGCCTGACGGGCGGCCAACGCGGACATTGAGCTATCGGCTAAAGACGGCAGCTAAGTTCTACCGCCAGCAACGTGCTAAAGATCATCATGATGTCACGATTGTCGTTTCTGGTGGTCAGGGGCCGGACGAAATTATGGCTGAAAGCACGTCAATGCGGCAGTATTTAGTCGACTTGGGCATTCCACGAGATGTAATCTTAGAAGAAAATCGGTCAACTTCGACGGTTGAAAATTTAAAATTCTCACATGCGCTGATTGTCAAACGCCAGCCTTTTTATCATGCTGCCATGGTGACGAGTGATTATCACGTCTTACGAGCCAATATTTTGGCAAGACGATTGGGATTAGCGATTTATGGCATCGGCGCGCCAACACCTTGGTATTACTTGCCGTTTGCGATGTTTCGAGAATATTTAGCCCTCATCTTGATGACGCGTTGGGCTAATTTAGCGATGGTACTAGTGTTAACGGTGAGTTATGTTGCAAAGTTAGTTAACCTAATTTAAATAAACTGATGGCCGTCGCAAAAATAAGTTGCTTACCGATTGTTAATGGTATAATGAGTGCAGTTTTAAAAGGAGGGATTTGCCGTGAAGCAAGCACAACGATCACCTTTAGGGCTGATAATCGTCATGCTGTTAGGCTTGATGACCTTATCAGGTTGTGCGAAATTCACTGGCGGGTCAGTTGATAGCAGTTCCGCTTCGACGACCACCAGTAGTACTACGGCGGTTTTGACTAAAGCCGATCAACAAATTTCGCATTCAAAAATGACTGCTGCCCAGAAAACTTTAGCGGCAGTTAAGCATCCAGATGCTGATGTCAGAAACTTGGCAACCGGACTGGATTATTATCAAAAAGCTGCGGATGCCTTGGCTAAGAATCAGTTAAGCTCGGCAAAAGTTGCTTTCGATACGCTTGAAAATTATCAGGTAACAGCTGATACGAGTTTCTTAAAAGCGCGTGCGACTTTGCATCACCAGTATCAACAAGTTAAGTTGGCGAATAGTTACTTTAATTCGGCGCGTGATGACTTGAGTGTTCATGAGCTGGTGGCAGCGAAGACGGCGATTGATAAATTAGATCAAATTGCCCCGATTCACCCAGTGATTAAGCAATTACAACAGAAATCGTTAGCCATGAAGCAGGCCATCATGAATTATGAAGCGTCGCAGTCAACGAGTTCTGGCAGTGACAGCTCAACCGTTGTGAGTTCGTCCAGTAGTTCGGACGCGAGTGCTGCAAGTTCTGTGACGAGCAGTGACAGTACTTCAAGTGCGACGTCGACGAGTTCGGCAAATAGCGCCACGAGTAGCAGTACGCTCACAACACAAGATGTTTTGAAGGACTTTCAGTCAGCAGCAGGGGTGTCATTTGCTAAAACGGATCAGTTCAATATTGTTAAACAGACGAAGACTTATTACGAAATTGACGTGTTACATGACAATGACCAAGCTGAAACAGCGTCTAACCTGACGGATGTCTATCGTTATTATCCCGATAGTGGTCAGGTGACAAAGCAAGATTCGGCTTCCGGTGATTTTAAATAGTAGTTTAGACTCAATCGTATTTTGGCGGTTGGGTCTTTTTTTGTCCAATCAAGACGTGAATTTATAGCTAGGCTTGTTTTCGTTATAAAAATATTATAATATCCATGTGAATAACTTTTTAGAGGATGCTCAACCGTTAGCTGGCATGGAATTGTGGCGATACTGATGCGATTGAAGTGGGTAAATTGGACTTTAGCAGTGTTTATGAAATGGTGCCAAATAGATTGAAACTCAGTGGTGTTTAGAGTAGTAAAGAGAGAATTACGGGCTTTTATCCAAGGGTTAAATGATTAATCTTAAAGGGGAAAAGATGACAAAAGAATTTCATATGATGAATAAGCGTGAAGCTACAGAAGTAATGTCAATGTACTTTAATGTGGTGAGAGGATCATATTTAAAAGATGCGCTTGATTCTTTTGCGCGTAAAGAAGGCTACGGTCAAGAAGTAATTCTAATCTCATTTGATACTGATCTAGATGATTATGATCAGGCACAACTGCCAAAATTGTTGGATAAAAAGCACGTATTATTAGAATTGGACTACCCTGCCGTGGAAAAGGATCAAATAGCCTATTTAGATTTCAGGATGTTTTATGAGTATTTAGCTCTAAATATTGTAAAAATAGGGAATGATTCGGAAAATAAAGAACTGTTAAAATTATTGACCAAGGTCAAAAACGGATTGAATGTATAGTTTTTAATTTTTTAGAATGATAGATTGTCAGCAGTTGTATGTATTGATTATATTATGAATCAAGGTAATGGTGAGCTAGTTATTTTGGAAAATAAGCGAAGTTTAAATAGATTAGACAATTGGATTTAAAACAGTTAACAACTAAAAGGCAGGCAGTATTGTTAACTATTTTTTTGACATAATTGAATTATTTTGAAAATCGTCGGACAAAAAAGGCAAGCTGCCAAAATGTTTAACTAAATAGAAGCTGAATAAGCACTTTGAAAAGCTAGTCACGGATAGATAGCAGTGTAACTGGTCAAAATAAAGATACGCTTCTAAAAATCATTGAAAAAGTTCAGTATCAAAGAGCTATGAATACTTATAAAATTTGAAGGTATTGATGTAAAAAGCCGTATGGGGCTGAAAGAGTTGGCTTTTTAGGAAGGAGAAACCATGGTTTACATAAAAGAGGTTCTTTGGCTTGATTCCAATACAAGAGAAGCATTTGTTGTTCTTAGTGATGGTTGTAATGAACTTGTTTGCTTCTCTGACTCGTTTAATCAAGGAAAAGGAGAAGCTTTCTTCGGGAAAATATATGAATTTGAAGCAGGCTTTGCATGGAAACAAGTTGCGGGGGAAAGTTGTAGCTTAGCAAGATTGAAAAAAGGTACAGATCACGCGTATACGCTCTTTGGTAAGATAACCAAGGACTGGAATTTGCAACTGGGACAATTTGTAATTGATATGCCAGCGGATGCCTTTAAGAACTGTAATGTAGCAGATTATGTTGGTATTGAAGTAATGAGGCTCGATATGGAAGACAGCTAAATTAAAGGTGATATCAGGACGTTTTACAGTTGATTGGGCAAATTGTTTTTGAGAAATTGGAAGATAACAGATTATAATTATTTTTATAATAATTGGACTAATTTCTATGCTATTTTTTTATTGGCTTAGGCCATCTGAGCTGCGCATTGGGGAATAATTTGATTAGTAGCATACAAAGGATTACCATGCTATTTTTATGGAAATTAAATGAGGTGTGAGCAATGAAGAATGAAATGTTATCTGTCGGTCGGGCAGATATAGCGCAAATTATAAAGAGAAAGAAAGCTGAAAATTATTACATTGTGAGTATTCCAGGAAAAGAGATACAAACTGAAAAAGACTTTTTTGAAATTATGTCTAAAAGCTTCCAATTACCAGATAGTGATGGATGGGATCCTTTCTTTGATTGGATGACGGATCTGAGTTGGATACCTGATCGACGAATCTGTATTGTTATTAATAATTATAATGATTTTTTAAAGTCGGCTATCAAAGACAAAAGAAAGTTCAAAAAATATTTGAAGTTAATAGAATTATTTTGGGAGAAAGAAGTTTTAACGACGATAGTTGGTGGGAAACTCGGTCATTTATAGTATATACGGTCGTCTAGACAGCTATATTTCAGAAAAAACAAAGGGTGGATGAGAGGCCTAATACACAAGGCTTCATGGTATAGAGAGGTTTGGTGAAATAATGCGCTTAAACATGCAATCGAATTATTATGCAATGACGGAATTTATGGAGTCATACTACTGGGCGACAAAGGATGATAGTCTTGGAGATATTTTGGGATCATTAAATATGTGGCGAAATGATGATGATACTTTATTTGATAAAGCAATTTCCGATGATTGGGAAAAATTCTATGATGATATTAGTCAACAGGATCATACTTTGTTTGAGGGTTTTTTAGTAGTGGAGCAATTTGTAAATGAATATTTGGCAGATTATGAATATTCTACTGAGTTAGCGCGTAATTTGACATACACAATTAGAAAAATTTGCAGTATGTCTGTCATAGAACGTCAATCAAACCCAGTCTGGCTAAACTGGCTGGAAGCAGTTAAATGGGTTTGTAATCCAGATGTTGTCAAGGTTAATGAGTCGCCGTTTATGACTAGCAAGAGAAAAGATGCCACGATGGCTCATAAAAAAGAATTTCCAGTTGCAAAGGTCATGCCTTCAATACGGCCAGTTATTTTTGACCAGAGCGATGGCTTACAGATAACGCAGAACCAGAACTATTTTATGATGATAAGTTTTTTAGATCAATATTTTCAATCAACTAACAATCCAGACTTAAAAGTAATATTGACTGAATTTACACCGGGAAAAAGGACAATTTCACAACTGGACAACTGGAGTAATTGGAATGATTATTTCATAGGTGTTGCACATAATGAAGATACAGTTAATTCTGTTCAAGCGCTTGCAGTTGTTTGTCAGTTTATGCAAGTATGGGTGCCGGATAATGCATTGCACACTTTCTTTGGTAGAAAACTAACTCAGGATATTTGGAATGTGATATACATGAAAAATGAAGCGAGAAAACAAACGAGAATTTGGAAAAATTGGACTTTATCAGTAAAAAAGATATTAGGCGTTTAATACGAATATACCAGTGCAAAGTGGGAATGCTGAGCATCGTTCATAATCATATTAGGTGAGTTGCTGATGAGAGTTAGCGCATTTAATTTGAAATTCTGGAGTGGGAAAATTGGAAAATGGCAGCTGTATGTATCAATTGTTATCGCTACAACAAGACATGATTACAAGAGTGATAGATTTAAAAAACACAGAAACTCAGACGATCGAAACCTGTTTTGATGATTCGGCGACTGTAAGTATTGATAAAACTTTTGAGTTTATGAGAGTTGGCGGGGTCTATAACTGCAAAATTGCATTATTTGGTGGGACTAAAAAAATGAATGCCGGAGAATGGCACGAATATACAATTGTGAAGGAGAGCGTAGTTGTTGGTGATGCATTATTTGTGCAAGTACAACTTGGGAATGATTATTACTATGTACATCAAGAACAGGTATTACCCTATCTCTCATCAAAAAAATTAATGTTTGACTGTGCTAGAAAAGATTTAATACAAGTAGATGAAATGGTAAATGAAGGATTATATAACTGGATTGTATGAATTTAAAAGAGGGTTAGATCAACTTAGCCTGTCAAATGATGATGGGGTGCGTAACGATATGATTTTGGTAAAAGCGATTGATCCACCGGATGAAGGATATAGAGATCCATTTGTTTTATTAAGTGATGGTGCGATTGAGTTGTGGGTATTTGCTGATGAGTTTAAAAATAAAATTGGTGATGAATATACTAGTTATATTATGTCTTTGCAAGAGGAAGATGCAGTATTGCAGATAACTGAGAAATATGCCGCGTATAAAAAAGGACCCTATCTCTATTCATATGACTTATATGGGAAAATTACTTCAAATTGGCTATTAGCGGTTGGTGATTTCGAGATAGATGTTACTGAGGATGCATTGAGGGACTTTGAAGTGGGAGATTTTGTTCATGTGCAAGTAGACAGACTTGATGGCATTATATGCAATGATTGAATTTTTAAATGTGAAAGGAGCGTAAGTTTGCAAATAAAGCAGGTGTTTAAATATCAATTTTGGGATTCTGGAATGTACCTACAGGAGGTAACTAGACATAGTCAGAACGGTCTAGTGGTTAATCTTCATGCAATTAGCAATACGCGTGTGAATTTTTGGATTAAATTTTTTGGCGATATTCGCAGTATTCGAACAGATTATCTCTATGTACGTGCTCAAGATTTCGAGAAAATAGAAACGATTAAAGGCGAAGAATTTGTGGAAGAAACAATGGTTGCTGAGTGGCTAGATTCATCATATTTAGCGAATAATGTAAGGAATATTGTTTCAGGTCAAAGGTATCACCACTTTATTGTTTGGACTGGTGAGGACCGATACTCAGAGATAATTACTAATAAAATGCCAATGGTGTATACAATTCAGCCAAAACTGGAAAACTATGACACTTGGCAGAATTGGAGTCAAAGCTGATGGAGACTTGGGAGAGCTTATTTCGACAAAAGAATGGCAGTGGAAAATATTTTAAAATTGAGACCATTGTGAGCAACGGGTTTTGCCAAGTTGGACTCTACTCTAAAATAACCAAAACAAAGCAGCTAGTATTTGCTTTCGAGGCGCCTATTTTTGCGGTGCATGAAAATAAGAATGTTCTTCAGGAACACAGTCGCAGTGAGGAAAAGTTGAAACGGTTATTAAAAAATGATTTAGATACGATTCTCTATGAAGTTAAGAATTCTGAATTGAAAGGTTGGTTAGTGCAACGTAAGTGGCCGAACAATGATACAACACTTGGTGATGTGCGACACTTTGTGGTAAGAACTGACGTGTGTAGCATCGATGTACTGAGCAAAAATGTAAAATGTGAAAGCTAATTATTATATTAATTGGACTACTAATGCTGGATAGGTACTTTGGTTTGGTCTGTGGGGCTGAAATTTTGAATTAGTTATTATGACTAATTAGTTGTAAAAAAATGGAGTGAAACTGAAATAATGACCCTTCTTGATACTAAATACACTTTTTATGCCATGACGACGTTTCTGGATTCATATTATTTTATGACTGAAACTGATGACTCTTTAGGAAGCCTATTGGGCTCAATGATTATGTGGAGAAATGATAATGATGAATTGTTCGATCAAGCAATTTGGGAAGATTGGATAACTTTTTTCAATGCGGTAACTGTATCTGATCACACGCCGTTAGAAGGCTTTCAAGCTGTTAAGCAATTTGTAAATGAGTATTTGCCCGACACTATTGATACGACTGAACTAGCTCGGAGAGTGACTTACAATATTAATTTGATTTGCGATATGAGAGATGATGAGCGGGGGAAAGCGTCTGTCTGGATAAACTGGACGGCTGCCATAAGTTGGCTATCGAGCCCTGATACTTTTCTTGTCAAGGAGTCTCCATTTAAAGACAGTGAAAGAAGCGAAAGCAAAAAATCTAATTCTCGAAAGAAAGGTTTTCCGATTGCAAAAGAACTGTCTGGAAAGTGTGCCATAAACTTCGAATGTGTAGGAGATCAGAGAGAAATTTCAGAAAAGCAGATTCGCTTAATCATGTTAGAATTTGTACATTATTATTATGAAATAAGTGGGGGAGATAGGGACTTAGAAAATATTTTGAGACTATTAAATCCTGAAAATGATGGTATAGATATAAAAACAATTAACTGGTACTTTTCGGAGGTTGCTGTGCATGCGACTACCGTTAATTTATTTCAGGCACTATACGTCGTTAATATGTATATGTTGATTCAAATACCGGACAACGCATTACACACAAGCTTTAGTAGACAATTAACTCGGAATATTTGGCATACCGTATACATGCCTGATGAAGCGGGAAAACAAACGGAAATTTGGAAAAATTGGACTTTAGCAATTGAAAAGATAGCAATTGGCTAACTTAAATATAATCTGAACAGGTAAATTATTATCGTTACAACCAGACTAATTCTAAGTATAAATAAAGAGGTGCGATTTTGAATGATAACTTAATATTTAGCCGTAATTGGGAAGATGACTCATTGCTAGAATTGAAGGTCGAAGCACAGAACGAGTATGTAACAATTTGGCAGAGCTGTTATATCGCAAATGGATTTTTGAAAGAACAAGCTACGAATATTTCAAATTTTGTGAAAATGGCTGGACAAAGTTACTATATTGAATTTGGTGAATTGTCAGGTAATTATACGCCTGCATTTTCGATGGAACTTAAAAAAGTAGATGATTTAGGACATATCCGGGCTGAGTTAAATTTAGAGAATGAAGACGATGGAAATAGAAAGCATCGCTGCCAATTATACATAAAAACGGAACAAGGCATGTTGTTAAATTTTTGCCAAGGCTTAAGGGCAATGAGTGAGGGTAAGTGTGACAAGACTGAATTGAACAAATTGTCCTAAAATAATATAAAAAATTTGAAGCTAAGGATGATAATGCATTAGGAAAACAGTTAATGTCTAACGGCTTCTGGGAGTCTTTCCGGTATTATTGCGTAAGCGTAGAAAAGCAATTGACACTAAGCGTGATACGATGTGGGTAAAATTGTATCATCTCGTAAATATCATGAAAATAAATATTTAAATGGGAGCAATTATGACATTACATTATTTTACGATAATTGATGGCAGTCAGAAAAAAGTGAACATGTGTTATGATCCCTCTATGGTTGTCAGATGAAATACTATAATTCATCTGATTATCATGGAGGGATTTTTGTATGTCCA
>NZ_BJDG01000008.1 GCF_005404945.1 Lactiplantibacillus pingfangensis
GTATAAAAAGCACATAAAAAATCCGTTGCCAGTAATCAAGATTGGTCTTGATTACCAACAACAGATATTATAGAGCCTTGTTTTGTTGCTTTGCCAACGAAGATTGTCATGATTTGAATTTAAAAAACAGGCAACCAGCATTACTCAAGAAAATGGGTCAAGTAATGATGGTTGTCTGTTTTGAACTTATATAAAATAGTATTGTGAATGCTGATTAGTTCCTTTTTGCGTAAGACAAATTTAAGACACTTAACTAGTTGTGCTGTACAATTAACCCCAACTAGTTGTCATATATGGGAGCTGCAATAACCCGTCGGCAGTAGGATCGGTGGTGCCGATGGTTTTTAGATGCCATTGACCTTGATCATCTTTGGTGGCAACAACTTTCTTACGTTTGCCCTCGGTATTTTTGTAGAAGCAATTTTCGCTGTCGGCACTAATTTCACGGCCAAGCACCTGATTTGAGATGATATAACCATCAGCGGTTTGGAACTGTTCAATTTGGTCAACACTGGTTAATTCTGAGTGACCGCGTTGATAGATTTTTTCAATTAAGATCATAATAATTATCCTCTCGTAAAAAATTTCAGTTTTCTTGTTGAAAATAGTTTATCATAATCAAATTAGTTATCGGGTGTTTCTGCCATGTTTTTAGCAAAATATCAGGATATACGGTCGATTTCTTGCTTAACCGGTGGTGAATTGGTACAATAAGCGTTTAAAATCTGTTATAATATCTTTCAGAACTAACGGAGCTAGACTTAATTAATTAAGTTCTAGAATATAAATCAATTTCACTTGGTGAAGGAGAGATCAACGACATGTTAAAGCGCACGAAACAGTATTTGCGATCGATTAATTATGACTACGATAAGACGTATATTCGACCGCTGATGGTTCCTGATAGCGTTTACGTGTTGAAATTCGGTAAGGACCATCGAAATAATCGCGTGGTTGTGAAGTATAGCCATACTTGGACTGGACGCGTTAAAATTAATGAGATTGCCTTACGCCTGCATAAGCAGAAGCATCCTCGAATTTTTAAGCACGAAGCGGATATGCTCAAGTATCTAAATAAACGTTTGACCCGAAAAGCGGCTGATTAGTCGCTTTTTTAGTATCATATGGAAGGTGGCAGGCAACTTTGTTAACCAGTGAATTTTTCAGTGGTCGTTCGACACAACAAATCGCGGCGGCGTTGTTGGGAAAACTGCTCATCTGTCAAACGGACCAAGGACCGCTGAGTGCGTGGATCACAGAAACAGAGGCCTATTTGGGAACCGCGGACGCTGGTGCCCACGCTTTTAAGAACCATCAAACCAACCGTAATCGCGCACTGTGGTTGCCGGCGGGGACGATTTATATTTATCAAATGCGAACGCAGTTTTTGCTAAATTTGGTGACCCAAGCAGCTGGCGTGCCAGAATGTGTCCTCATTCGCGGGGTCGAACCGGCTAGCGGGATTGCAACCATGCAAGCAAATCGACCCGTGCCTCGCAATAATTTAACGAATGGTCCAGGGAAATTAATGCAGGCATTCGGACTTGATAAATGCTTGAATGGGACGCAATTATCCTCAGAGACACTCAACTTGGATTTCAAAGCCGCCCGGACGCCTGTAAAAATCAACAGCAGCCCGCGCATTGGTATTTTGAACAAAGCGGATTGGACAACTGCGTCTTTACGATATTTTGTCGTTGGAAATCCGTTCGTGTCCCGAGTTCGCCAGCGTGAGGTTGATGAGGTCAATCATGGTTGGCAGGAATAAAGTCACTTTAGATATGGAGGATTGAGTCAATGGCAACTGAACTTGAAAAACTTAATCAGGGTGAGTGGTACAACTTTTTGGATGCTGAGGTCGCTGCAAGTAAAGCTCGGGCGGCAAAGTTATGTCAGGAATTTAATGCCATTTCAGCCACAGATCCCGCAGCGCAAACTGCAAAAGCACGAGAAATCTTGGGTTCGGCCGGAAAGAATTTGTCGATGCAAGCGACATTTAACTGTGACAATGGGCAGCATATTCACGTGGGCGATGATTTTTTAAGCAATTATAACCTCACGATTTTGGATATTGCGCCCGTGATAATGGGAAATCATGTCATGATTGGACCCAATGTCGGGTTGTATACGGTCAATCACCCGCTGACAGCTGCTGGACGTCGGCAGTCGCTGGCAAAAGCGGCGCCAATCAAGATTGGTAATGATGTCTGGCTCGCGGGTAGCGTCACCGTTTTACCAGGTGTGACGATTGGCAACAACGTCGTCGTGGCTGCTGGCGCCGTTGTGACCCACGATGTGCCCGATAACTGTTTAGTTGGCGGTGTTCCGGCCAAGGTCATCAAAGCCTTACCAGCCGACTTGAAATAGACGACGTTTTTTTGCGTCAAACGGCGCTTTATGGTTAAAATAAAACTAACGAAGCTTGAACTTTAGGAGGAAATGACTCATGAAATGGACAGAAGTAACCGTCAGCACATCGAATGAAGCTGTGGAAGCCGTCTCAAACATTTTAATGGAATCAGGTGCGAGTGGTGTCAAAATTGATGATGCCCTTGATTACCAGAATTTAAAACCAGACCGATATGGTGAAATTATTGATTTAGCGACAATTCCCCATCCCACAAACGGCGCTCAAATTTCGGCATATTATCCTGAAACGATTTTTGTGCCAGAAATTGTTCCGACCATTAAGCAACGCGTGGCACAATTAGCAGAGTTTGGTTTGAATCCTGAGCCGGCAGATGTGACCATCACTGATCTCTCAGACGAAAACTGGGCAACGGCTTGGAAAAAATACTATCACCCAGTTCGGGTCACGCGCTATTTAACCATTGTGCCAAGTTGGGAAAAGTATGAACCAACCCAGCCTAGTGAGTTGGTTTTGAAGTTAGATCCCGGAATGGCTTTTGGTACTGGGACTCATCCGACGACTAGGTTATCGTTGCAAGGTTTGGAGACAGTCATCAATGGCGGGGAACATTTAATCGACGTTGGGACTGGCTCGGGTATTTTGAGTATTGCAGCTAAGGCGATGGGCGTAGGTCAGGTCGAAGCTTATGATTTAGATGAAGTGGCTGTAAAGTCCGCCCAAGCGAATCTAGACTTAAATCCGGTTGCGGCAGATATTAAAGTTGCGGCCAACGATTTGCTCAAGGGGATTCATACCCAAGCAGATATTATTGTCGCTAATATTTTGGCTGAAATTATACTACCGTTAGTGCCACAAGCCAAAGCAAACTTAAAACGTGGCGGTTATTTCATTACTTCTGGCATTATTGATGATAAGTTTCAAGGCGTGCTGGATGCCATCAAGTCAGCAGGCTTCCAAATTGCGCAACACACCCAGATGGGAGATTGGCATAGTATCGTGGCCTATCTACCAACGGATGCAGATTAACGGAGGACGCGGATGCAACGCTATTTTCTAACAAATTCAATCACAACTCGTCCTGGTGACCAGTTCAACTTGACGGGTGAAAGTGTTCACCATTGGCTAAAGGTCATGCGGGCACAAGTCGGTGATCAGGCCGAGTTTGTGACCAACAACCAACAAGTTGTGATTGGCAAATTGGTCAGTTATGCTAACACTGATGCTCAGGTCGCAGTCGTTAGTGTGACGACGCCCCAAGTTGAATTGCCAGTCAAGGTGGTGATCGCCTGTGGCGTTTCCAAAGGGGATAAAACGGAGCAAATCGTCCAGCGTGGGACGGAACTTGGTGCTAGTGAGTTTGTCTTTTTTGACAGTCAGTATGCGGTTGCAAAATGGGCGGCCAATAAGCGTGAGCGCAAGTTAGCCCGGTTAGCTAAAATTGCCTTGTCGGCGGCCGAACAATCACATCGAACGGTGGTCCCGACAGTGAGTTATCAACCTGGATTGATGCAACTAGTGCAACAAGTGCCTTATGATCAGGGCGTTGTGGCTTGGGAAGAATCCGCCAAGCAAGGTGAGAGTGGCCAGTTAGTCCAAACCTTGAGTCGGATGCAAGCGGGTCAACGATTGTTGGCTATTTTTGGCCCAGAAGGCGGGTTAACGACGACTGAAGTGAGCGACCTCGCCCAAGCAGGTGTCGTGGCAGCCGGACTGGGACCACGAATTATGCGGGCCGAAACCGCCCCAATGTACCTACTTAGCGCGGTTTCTTTTTCACAAGAATTAGTGTAATTTCACCGGTGGTGGTGTACAATAAATAATCATAGTCATTAAGCATTTGAGTGTAAGTGAGGGATTAGTTTGACGGAGAAATTTCGTAAATTTAACGGCCAATATTGGCTGGTAGCGATCTTTATTGGGGTCGTTTTACCATGGCTATTAAAGTTATTGGGTGTCAGCCGGTTTCATCAAATCGTCTGGTTACTATTTTGCTTTGACTTTATTGTTTCCATGATCATTGGTTGGCAGATTCGGCGGACGGCTCGTACGGGCTGGTTACTCTGGTTGTTACCAATATTTTGTTTACTTGGTCTCTATCTATTTTTCCCACAGTACGTCTACTATCTCGCATTAGTCGATTTAGGGCTCTCGTACTTAGCTTACGGGATGGCCGCACCTCGCGAAGCACAACGGGATTAGCGGTAAGCAAGGCACGTTGATGAACGTGCCTTTTTATGAAACTAAAATTTGGAGAAATCGTGGTGATATGGTATGCCCAAACAACCCACTTGGACGGCACAAGACGTCCTAACAGCGGTTCAAAAGTACATGAATGCTGACCACGTCGCGTTGGTTAAACGGGCGTGTGATTTTGCAACTTACGTGCATCAAGATCAGATTCGCCAATCAGGTGAACCTTATATTATGCATCCAATTCAGGTTGCTGGTATTTTGGCTGATTTAAAAATGGACCCAGAAACGGTCGCGTCAGGATTTTTACATGATGTCGTGGAAGACACTGGTGTCACGTTGGGAGACGTTGAGGAATTATTTGGTCATGACGTCGCCGTTATCGTGGATGGTGTCACTAAACTCGGTAAAATTCGTTATAAGTCTAATAAGGAACAGTTAGCCGAAAATCACCGTAAATTGTTGTTGGCGATGTCTAAGGACATTCGGGTCATGATTGTGAAGTTGGCTGACCGGCTACACAACATGCGCACGCTACAACATCTCCGTCCCGATAAACAACGTCGAATTGCGAATGAAACCCTCGAAATTTATGCGCCCATTGCAGATCGTTTAGGGATCAGTACGATCAAATGGGAACTCGAGGATATTTCGCTGCGTTACTTAAATCCGCAACAGTATTATCGAATTGTTCATTTGATGAATTCCCGGCGTGAAGATCGGGAAAAATACATCGAAATTGCGATTCAAGATATTCAAAAGGCTTTAAAAGATTTGAAGTTACCTGAAGCTGAAATCTATGGCCGCCCGAAACATATTTATTCGATTTATAAAAAGATGCGTGATAAGCACAAGCAATTCAGCCAGCTCTACGATTTGTTAGCCATTCGAGTTGTGGTGGATTCGATTAAAGATTGTTATGCCGTTTTAGGCGCAATTCACACGCAATGGAAGCCAATGCCTGGTCGTTTTAAAGACTATATTGCGATGCCCAAGGCTAATATGTACCAATCCTTGCATACAACAGTTGTTGGACCAGAGGGCAAGCCGCTGGAAATTCAAATTCGAACTTATGAGATGCATAAAGTTGCTGAATATGGGGTTGCGGCACATTGGGCCTACAAAGAAGGCGTGCGGGATCAAGTTCAGGCAACCAAGTCTGGTAATAAGCTGAACTTGGTGAAAGAAATTATCGAATTACAAGATGAAAGCAAAGATGCCGCCGATTTTATGGAAGGCGTTAAAGGTGACCTGTTTAGTGATCGGGTCTATGCCTTTACCCCTAAAGGTGATGTGACCGAATTGCCAAAGGGCGCTGGGCCATTAGACATGGCTTACTCGATTCATACTGAAGTTGGTAATCACACAACCGGTGCTAAGGTCAACGGTAAAATTGTACCGCTCGATTATCAAATTAAAAATGGGGATATTGTCGATATTTTGACTTCGACCAGTTCGACTGGTCCAAGTCGGGATTGGCAAAAACTCGTTTACACCCGTCGTGCCCGCAACAAAATTAAGCAGTTTTTCCGTAACGCTGACCGTGAAGAAAATATTATCACGGGCCATGAACTCTTGGAAAAACAACTTCGCGATTTCGACTTTAATCCAAAAGATGTCATGTCGAAAGAAAAGCTTGATGCAGTCGCCAAAAAGATGCACTACGGTAGTGAAGATGATTTATATGCGGCCTTAGGATTCGGGGACGTGCAACCAGTTGGTATAGCCAATCGGTTGACGAGCGATGTCCGCAAACAGCGTGAAGCGGATCGTCAACGTGAGCGTGAACGTGAAATATTAGAAGAACATCATGAACAAGCGACTAAGAAAAAAGCCAAGGATCAACAAGATGATAAGGACAAAAATGATAGCAAACGTCAGAAAGTTTCGTCTTCTGGTGGGGTCATTATTCAAGGCGTTGACAACTTGTTGGTTCGTCTGAGTCATTGTTGTTCACCGATTCCAGGCGATGAGATCGTGGGATATATTACTAAGGGACGTGGCGTTTCCGTTCACCGCGTCGATTGTCCAAACGTTAAAAGTGCCGAGTCGCAAGGTGAGCGTTTAATTGAAGTTCAATGGGAAGATCCAGAAGGTGACCGGACGAACTATAACTCAGATATTGAGATTCAAGGCTATAACCGTAATGGCATGTTGAATGATGTTTTGAAGGTCATTAATAATAACACCAAGTTTTTAACGAACGTCAATGGGAAAGTTGACCATAACAAAATGGTGATTATTAGCGTTTCGTTGGGTGTTCGTAATTTGGATCATCTGCAGCGAATTATTGATAGCTTGAAGAATGTTCAAGATGTTTATGTCGTTGAACGAAAGATGTTTTAGGAGGATTAGCCGCGTGCGAGTTGTTTTACAACGTGTTAAAGAAGCCCAAGTGACCATTGATAGCCAAGTTCATGGGGCGATCAAACAAGGTTTTGTCCTGTTGGTCGGTTTTCAAGCAACCGACGGCCAGGCAGAATTGGATTACTTGACGCATAAGATTTTAAACCTGCGGGTCTTCAGTGACGATAACGGCAAAATGAACCTTAATTTACAACAAGTGACCGGTGAAATATTGTCGATTTCACAATTTACGCTATACGCTGACACCCGGCATGGTAATCGGCCGAGCTTTACGGCCGCGGGTGCGCCAGAATTAGCAACTGAGTTGTATGATCGCTTTAATCGCCAGTTAGCTGCGACTGGCATCAAGGTCGCGACTGGTGAATTTGGTGCTGATATGCAAGTGGCCTTAGTGAATGATGGGCCAGTCACCATTTGCTACGATACTGATCAGAAGTAAGTTTGACTTGGCGTGATCTGGGGGGATCGCACTTTTTTGAAAATGACTAAAAAACACTTTGGAGGAAATTCAGCATGCGAGAATTTATTTGGGACTTTGACGGTACTTTAATGGACACTTATCCGGCAATGGTTGCGGCTTTTCAACGTGCGGTTCAAAATTTAGGTGGCGACTTAAGTTCAACCGAAATTTATGAGATGATGCGTCAAGCTTCAGTTGGGTTTGCTTATCGAGAAGTGGCGGACCGGTTTGGCTGGGATTGGCAGGACTTGCGCGCTGGCTACCAACAATATGAGCCAGTGTTACAAGCACCCAAGGCTTTTAACGGTGCGGCAGAGGTGTTGGAAAAAATTAAAGCGGTCGGTGGTCACAATTATTTGATGACCCATCGTAATCGCCAAGCACTTGATTATTTGGCACAAGCTAAACTGAAAGATTATTTCGATGATTTTGTCACGGCGGAACAGCCCTTTGCACGCAAACCAGATCCGGCCGCATTAGATTATTTGTTGGATAAGCATGCGGTTGATCGCAGGGAAGCTGTCATGGTTGGTGATCGCAATTTGGATATTGATGCTGGGCACAACGCCCACATTGCAGGCTTCTTGTTTGATTATGACCAGTTAATTAAGGTCACAAGTCAGCCGGAGCTGCAGGTGACACGGTTAGTCGAGCTGATGCCGTTCATTAAATAATCTATCCTTGAAAACTTTTAGCCGCTTGCTTTATAACGACTAGTCACAAAAAGCGCCTCAGCTGAGACGCTTTTTTGTTAGCTTTAAATTTTGAAGGCTGAAGCTGGTGGTTACTGCTTGCTTAATTGGTTGCAAAGTAGCTCGTTAAGCCCGCATAGACGGCATTAGCGACTTCTTTTGGATATTTTTGTGAGCTAATCGTTTTAAAGTCAGATTTATCATTGATGTAACCAAGTTCCATGAGAACGGCGGGAACTTGATTATCCCGAATGACTAAGAAGTCGCCAAAGGCCACCCCTTTGCTTGGAATTGGTAAGCCAACGACGTCATCACTTAAAGCATTCGCTAGCGCTAATGACGTCGATTTGTGATAGTAGTAAGTCGTAATCCCGGAAGCCGTATTCTTTTCGGGCGAGCTATCAAAGTGAAAACTAATGAAGGCATCGGCGTGAAGCTTATTGGCTAGTGCTGGTCGCGCACTTAAACTGACCGTTTTATCGGTATCACGAGTCATCACCACGTGAGCGCCGGCTGCGCGTAAACGGGCAGCCACAACATTCGCAACACGTAAGGTGTAAGTTTTTTCCATTTTATTTTTACTTGATAGCGCGCCAGAATCGGAGCCACCGTGGCCGGGATCAATCACAATGGTGGCATCGGAAATTTTAGTCGTTTTCGTCAATTGCGTGTTATGTTCGTTAACGAGCCAACTGGCGATCCAACCAAATTTATGATCGGCGTAACGGATGTAGAGCCAATTGTTTTTTCGACGCATGATATGAACTTTGGTGCCCTTACTCGTGGCATCTGTGATGGCGTAACTCATACCAGGTCCCTCACGAATATTAACGTTCGCGATATTGACCGTCGCGGTATTGTGGGTGGCCAAGACAAAAATGAACCCAACAATGAGTCCGATAAAGACGAGTGAAACGATAATTTGACGCCAAAAATGTTTGAGTACTTGCATGGAAGTCACCAACTAAGTCTAAATAAATTTTTCATTACTAAGTAGTATACCAAAAAATGCGTGGATTGCGGGTCAACCGGATTAATTTTAGGAGTGGTCGTTGACTTTTGCCTGAAAATCGTGTAACTTTAACCATATATTAATAAATCGACCGCAGAGAAAGTATGAGCATTGTGCAACGCTTTAACCAGAGACCGGTAGTGCTGAGAAGCCCGGATTGCGAACAATGAGGAGACGCTTTTGAGGTGAACGTAAAAGTTCCGCCTGTTATTAGTACAGACGTTATCAGTTAGTGCTCATAAAGGTGGTACCGCGCAAAAAGCGCCCTTGGATAAACAAACAAGGGCGCTTTTTTTGTCGATTTGAATAGAAGGAGGAAGTCAAATGAGATACCAACGGCCAAAAGGCACCGCGGACATATTGCCTGGTGATAGTGAAAAGTGGCAATATGTTGAACAAACTGCGCGTGAACTTTTTAAAACATACCAATTTAAAGAAATTCGCACGCCAATTTTTGAAAATTTTGAAGTCTTCTCACGCTCAGCCGGGGATACTTCCGATATTGTCACGAAAGAAATGTATGATTTCCATGATAAGGGTGATCGCCATGTGACCTTGCGTCCTGAAGGCACTGCCGGGGTTGTCCGCGCCTTTGTGGAGAATAAATTGTATGGGCCACAAGTGTTAAAGCCTTATAAAGTTTATTACATGGGACCAATGTTTCGCTATGAACGTCCACAATCTGGACGATTACGGGAATTTCATCAACTTGGCGTTGAAGCGTTTGGCAGTGAAAGTGCTGCATTAGATGTTGAAGTCATTGCAATGGGCTACAACTTGTTGAAAAAGTTTGGCTTAAATGATTTGAAACTTGTGATTAATACCTTGGGTGATCAACAGACACGTGACGACTACCGTCAAGCGTTGATTGATTATTTGGAACCACACTTTGACGAATTGAGCGACGATTCGAAAGCCCGCTTACACAAGAATCCGTTGCGCGTTTTGGATAGCAAAGCAGAACAAGATCAAAAATTTGTCGCCGCGGCACCATCAATTTTGGATTACTTGACGCCAGAAGCTAAAGCTCATTTTGAACAAGCCAAAGCCTTCTTGACCGCCTTAGAGATTCCTTATGAAATTGATGCGACGATGGTGCGTGGGTTGGATTATTACAACCACACGATTTTTGAAATCATGACGAATTCTAAATCATTAGGTCAAGGCTACACCACGATTTGTGCTGGTGGTCGCTACAATGGCTTAGTTAAGGAACTCGGCGGTCCTGAAACGTCTGGTGTTGGCTTTGGTCTTGGGGTTGAACGCTTGCTCGTCTTGATGGATGCTGAAAAAATTGCCTTTCCAACTGATGATCAATTAGACGTCTACGTGGTTGGCATTGGTGATGAAGCCAGTGCGACAACCCTCAAGCTCGTCCAAGCCGTTCGCGCTGCCGGTTTAACTGCCGAACGCGACTACTTAGACCGTAAGCCTAAAGCACAATTCAAGAGTGCTGACCGACTCAATGCGAGTTATACGATGACGGTTGGTGAAAGCGAACTTGAAAATGGTGTCGTGAACTTGAAGTCGATGGCGACTGGTGAAGAGACGCAAGTTGCCATGACAGCGGTGTACGCAAATATTAAACAAGTATTGGCAAGTCACTAATACAAGGAGGAATTGAATTGATGAAACGAACCACATATGCAGGATTAGTCAATGAAGACTATCTTGGTCAAGAAGTTACCTTACAAGGTTGGGTGCAAAAGCGCCGGGACTTGGGCGGCTTGATTTTTATTGATTTACGGGACCGCGAAGGTATTTTACAGTTGGTCTTTAGTCAAGAATTTTCAACGGATGCTTTAGCCGTTGCAGATCAATTGCGTAATGAATATGTGATTGAAGTTCAAGGTAAAGTCGTTAATCGGGCAGACAATGCGATCAACCCGAATATGAAGACGGGTAAAGTTGAAGTCGAAATTCATGACGCTAAAATTTTGAATAAGGCTAAAACGCCACCATTTTATATTCAAGATGATATCAATGTTTCTGATGAATTACGGTTGAAATATCGTTACCTTGATCTTCGTCGGCCTGAAATGCAACGGGGCTTGAAGATTCGTAATGGCATTACCAAGGCAGTTCACAGCTATTTTGACGATAATGGCTTTTATGATATTGAAACGCCATTCTTGACGAAATCAACCCCTGAAGGCGCACGGGATTACTTGGTGCCTTCACGGGTTTACCAAGGTCATTTCTATGCTTTACCACAATCACCACAATTGTTTAAACAATTGTTGATGGGGGCGGGCTTTGACCGTTACTACCAAATTGCCCGTTGTTTCCGGGATGAAGATTTGCGTGGGGATCGTCAACCAGAATTCACGCAAATTGATATGGAAACCTCTTTCTTAACGGCCGAAGAAATTCAGTCTTACACGGAAGGCTTGATCCAAAAAGTCATGAAAGACGTGAAAGGGATTGATGTGCCAGCACCATTCACCCGCATCACTTGGCATGACGCGATGAGTCGTTTTGGCTCTGACAAGCCCGATGTTCGTTTTGGCATGGAATTGAAAGATATGTCTGAAGTTTTTGCTGACACTGACTTCAAAGTCTTCTCTGGCACGATTAAAAACGGTGGCTTTGTGAAGGCTATTGCTGTTCCCGGCGGTGCTGACAAATATTCACGCAAGGCAATTGATGCTTATGCGAGCTATGTTGAACGCTTCGGTGCGAAGGGCTTGGCTTGGATGAAAGTTACTGATGATGGCTTCAGCGGACCAATTGCGAAGTTCTTCAAGGATGATTTTGCCGCAATTACGCAAGCTGCCGATGCTAAACCCGGCGATTTACTATTGTTTGCTGCGGATAACTTTAAGGTAGTTTCTGAAACATTAGGTTATTTACGGAAAGCCATTGCTAAGGAACAAGGCATGATTGATGAAAATCAATACGCCTATCTTTGGGTCGTTGACTGGCCACTCTTTGAATATGACGAAGGTATTGAACGTTGGGTACCTGCGCATCATCCATTCACGATGCCAAATGAAGAAGATGTGCACTATTTGAACGAGGGTGAAGATCCACATAAAGCCCATGCACAATCTTACGATATCGTGCTCAACGGCTATGAATTAGGTGGCGGGTCAATCCGTATCCATACTCGCGAGTTACAAGAAAAGATGTTCAAGGCGTTAGACTTTACTAAAGAACGGGCGCAAGAACAATTTGGTTTCTTACTAGATGCGTTAGACATGGGCTTTCCACCTCATGGCGGTTTGGCAATTGGCTTAGACCGCTTTGCCATGTTGCTTTCTGGTAATGACAATATTCGAGAAGTCATCGCATTCCCTAAGAATTCGAAGGCCTCTGAACCAATGACCAATGCACCAGCGGAAGTTTCGGAACGGCAATTACAAGATTTAGCCTTGTTTGTCACGAAACCTAAAGACTAGTTCACTAGCCTTAAAATGAAGTGTGTCCAATCAAGCGACTGGACGCACTTTTTATTTCGTGTTAGATTTATCTTAAAATTTAATTGGAGTGATTCTCATGAAAACTGAAACGGCAATCTTTGCTGGCGGGTGCTTCTGGTGCATGGTTAAGCCATTTGACAGCCAACCAGGGATTATTAGTGTAGTTTCCGGCTTTACTGGTGGTCATACGGTTGACCCAACCTATGAACAAGTCAAAACGCACACAACTGGTCACACGGAGGCGGTCAAAATTACCTTTGATCCGACGATGATCACGTATGCGGCGTTAGTCGAGATTTATTGGCATCAAACTGATCCGACAGATGCGATGGGCCAATTCCAAGATCGTGGCGATAATTATCGGCCAGTGATCTTCGTAAATAGCGACTCACAACGGGAGATTGCCACGGCCTCTAAAGCCAAGTTGCAGGCGGCAGAACGATTTGACAAGCCAATTGTGACGAAGATTGAAGCGGCTCAGCCGTTTTATCCGGCGGCAGCTGAACATCAACGGTTTTATCAAAACAACCCAGTGATTTTTGCTGAACAAGAAGCCGGCGGCCGGGCTGACTTTATTGCGCAAAAGTGGGCGGATACGCCTAAAGTGGACTAACATGATGGGAATTTTCTGAGAAGCGTTAGACTTTCAGGTGAAATGACGCAAAAGCTGTTTACCACAGTTTAGGCGTGTTAAAATAACGGGGACAGCAGACAAAGGAGCGAAAAAAATGACTGATTTTCAGCAGTTGACTCGTCGTCATCGTGATGTGACGAAGGCGTCAACGGCGTTTATCTATGCGATTTTAGTTTCCGTCGCCATGAACTTTTTTTGGACCCCAGGACATATTTATTCTTCGGGGATTACGGGGTTAGCGCAATTAATTAACAGTTTGTTGGGCAAATTTTCACCGATTCAATTATCAACGGCGCTATTGCTATTTTTATTAAACGTCCCAATGTTTATTATTGCCTGGCGCCAAATTGGGCATCGTTTTACCGTGTTCACCTTTTTAGCGGTTGCCCTATCAAGTATTATGATCAAAGTGGTGGCACCGGAAGGACTGACGCATGATCCAATCATCTGTGCCATTTTTGGTGGCGCGGTCAATGGTTTTGGTACCGGGACGGCGCTCAAAAATGGGATTTCAACGGGTGGCTTAGATATTATTGGAATCGTGTTACGCCGTAAAACTGGCCATAGTATTGGAACCATCAATATGGCGTTTAATTCGATTATCGTGATTGCGGCCGGTTTTATTTACGGTTGGCCGTATGCGTTTTATTCTGCGTTAGGGTTGTTGGTTAATGGTCGTGTCATTGATATGACTTATACACGGCAACAAAAAATGCAAGTGATGATTATTACCAGTCGGCCGAAGACGGTGATTGATAGTGTTCAAAATCGAATTCGACGTGGGGTCACCATTGTGCATAATGCTGAGGGTGCCTATAGACATGATGATAAGACGATTCTATTTACAGTTATCACGCGTTACGAAATGTCAGAATTGACGGCGGCCATGTCGGAGTCCGATCCGCATGCGTTTGTTAGTATTTCTGATACGGTTAAGATTCTGGGGCATTTTTATGAGCCCGAGCCTTGACAAGCAAAGAGTGGGACAAGAGGCGGGTTGCTACCGAGCATAGCCTAGGAAGCCGGATAATCGTTCGGCTTCCGTAGCTAAGCGGAGGTCGCAGCCTCTTGTTCCACGTTTCGAGGATAAATAGTCGGAGCGACAGAAAGAGTCTGGGGTTATTCCAGACTCTTTCTGTCGTTCGGCAACGCGGGGCGCTATGATATAATGCAAACAGGATTAAACCGTGATGAAAAGGTGAGTGTGAGTGAAAAAAATAGGTTATTTATGGCTAGTTAGGCTAGTCTCATGGTTAAGCCACTTCAGACAGTCGCAACAAGTCATTTATTTAATGAGTTTTGCTGACAATTTGGCATTTATTGAACAGTTGCACCAACGAGTTGGCGACCGGCTAGTGGTTTACTATTTGCCGGCTGCCGAGACTGGGGCGAGAAAATTGTTGCCGGCAGGGATCACGATTCGACCGTTTCATGATTCATTGCGGTTTGCAGTGACCGGTATCCCAGTCTTGACTGCTGCTGCCGATATTTATTGTGACAATTATTTTGCTTTCACAGCGGGATTAAAACGTCGCAGCACGCAGCGGCTGATTCAACTCTGGCATGCAAGTGGTGCCATCAAAGCATTCGGCTGGGGTGATCCACAAACCCAGCAGCGTAGCACCGCGGACCAACAGCGTTTTCAAGCGGTCTATGACCAAATGACAGATTTTGTGGTTGGGTCGGAGAAGATGGGACAAGTTTTTGCCAGCAGCTATCAGTTGCCGAAAACACGGATGCGGGTGCTAGGGTATCCACGTTCGGATCGCTATTGTCAGCCTGATTGGGTGCGTGCGACACGCGCGGCAATCTATGCGAAATATCCGGCATTACAAGGACGTGACGTGATCTTGTATGCCCCAACTTATCGTGCTGGGGTCACGTTTACGTTACCGGCAGACTTTTCACAGTTAAAATTGGCAGACAATCAGGTCTTGGTTTTAAAGCTGCATCCGCATTTGGCAGATCAAGCGCAACGTCTTTATGAACGCTATCCAAATTTGATCACGCTAGTCCCGACTTTCAGCACTGATGAGTTGCTGACGGTAACCAATACGTTGATTAGTGATTATTCCTCAGTTATTTTCGACTATGCCTTATTGCCCAATTGTCAGAAAATTGTCTTTTTCACCTTTGATTGGGACAGCTTTCAACGTTCGGTCGGATTACAGGCGGACTTCAAGCAATGGGCGCCGGGGACTTTTGTTAAGACGACCGCAGCACTTGATCAGGTGCTGAAACAGCCTGCCAATCCAAGTCAGTTAGCAAGCTTTAACCAGCTCTGGAACACAAAAAATGATGGACAAGCCACAGAACGGACACTCGATTACTTTTATCCGCGCTCAAATTAGCGTTAAGACGACTGGAGGATGACTAATGTTACGATTAGGATCACATGTTTCAATGAAAGCACCGGAAATGTTGTTAGGGTCTGCTAAAGACGCCGTGAGTTATGGTGCGAACACTTTTATGGTTTATACCGGTGCACCGCAAAATACACGTCGTAAACCGATTGATGAGCTGAATATTCCAGCTGCGCACAGCTTAATGGCCGCACATGATTTAAAACAAATCGTGGTGCATGCCCCTTATATTATTAATCTTGGTAATACCAAGAAGCCGGGATACTTTGAATTTGCGACTGACTTTTTGGCAGCCGAGATTGCCCGTGCAGAAGCGATTGGCGCGACACAGTTGACGCTCCACCCGGGTGCCCATATTGGTGCGGGCGCGGATGCGGCCATCGCGCAAATTGTCAAAGGGTTAAACGCGGTGATTCAGCCGACACAAAAGATTCAGATTGCCTTGGAAACGATGGCTGGCAAGGGGACTGAGGTTGGTCGGAGCTTTGAAGAATTGGCGCAGATGATTGATGGGGTGACTTACAATGAAAAATTGTCGGTCACGTTTGATACTTGCCATACGAGTGATGCTGGTTACAACATTAAGGATGATTTTGATGGCGTTTTGAATGAATTTGACCATGTGATTGGCATTGATCGACTAAAAGTCATTCATTTGAATGATTCCAAGAATCCACAAGGGGCTCACAAGGATCGCCATACCAACATTGGGATGGGGACAATTGGGTTTGATGCGTTGAACAAAGTTGCCCATCACCCGCAATTAGCTGATATTAGTAAAATATTGGAGACACCATATGTTGGTGAGGACAAAAAGCATCAGCTGGCCCCTTATAAGTATGAAATTGCGATGCTTCGGGCTGGTAAATTTAATCCCGAGTTAATTGCCGATATTGAAGGACAAGTTTAGGCGTCTTGATGAATTTTAGCGGTCGGTCTTTGAATAAAGCTTGATTCAGATCGAGCCGACAAAAAAAAGTGGTGACTAGTGATTAGTCGCCACGCTTTTAGATTACAATTAGTTGTTTGCTTCGTTATACCCGAGACTTTCAGTGATCAGTGTTGCGGTTTCTTCGATTGATTTATTCGCAACATTAATGACTAGACAGCCAATCTTCTTAAAGACCTTGTCTGCTGAAGCAAGTTCTTCTTTGATTTTGTCGGTATTCGAGTACATCGTGTCTGGATTGAGTCCGTATTGAACCATCCGTTGACGACGAATGTTGTTGAGCTTTTCAGGATCATTGGTTAAGCCAAAAATCTTTTTAGGATCAACTTGCCAAATTTCATCCGGAATTTGCGCTTTTGGAACTAGTGGCAAGTTGGCAACCTTGAGATTGCGATTAGCAAGATATAAGGATAATGGCGTCTTCGAGGTCCGTGAAACACCGAGTAACACGACATCTGCTTCCAAAAAGCCGGTTGGATTTTTGCCATCATCATAAGTCACCGCAAATTCAATCGCGTTGATGCGATCGAAGTAGTTGTCATTTAAGGCATGCACGGTACCTGGATGATTGGCAGGCTGCGTATGGGTGATGCCTGAAAAAGTGTCCAGAGCTGGTGTAATGACATCAAAGTAAGGCAAATTATGGGTCTGACAAAATTCTGTGGCCATCTGGCTGAGCTTGCGGTCAACGAAGGTGTGGAAAATGGCCGCTTGTTCTTTATCGGCTTGTACGAGGACAGTTCTGAGTAAGGATTCTGTCCGGACAAAAGGGAAACGTTGATAATTAATTTGAAAATCAGAAAACTGGGCGGCAGCCGCCTGTGCAACTGAATGTGCCGTTTCACCCACGGAATCTGATAAAATAAAGATCTTAATTTCTGGCATCGTTAAAACCCCGTTTCATTCTTAATAATGTCTCTAGTGTAGCATAGGCATGGGGTTATGAAAACGATTTACTGTCTGCAATTATCGATTAGTATCAGATTATTTTTATTATTCTTTAAACTTTTATTGACGGGGTTTTACGATTTATGTATAATTTACTAGAACAGTTGTATTATGTAAGGCTACATAATTTGACGGTTACTTTTTAAGCTCGGAGGGAGGGAATTTATTATGGCAAAAACAGTCGTTCGTAAAAACGAATCTCTTGATGATGCTCTTCGTCGCTTTAAACGTACCGTTTCAAAAAGTGGTACTTTACAAGAATACCGCAAACGGGAATTTTACGAAAAACCAAGTGTGAAGAAGAAGTTAAAATCTGAAGCAGCACGGAAACGTAAGAACCGTCGTCGTTTCAAGTAATTAGTATTTCGATACTAACACTTGGAATTGAGGAGGGTACCCAATGAGTTTAACAGATACGCTCAATGGTGATCTTAAAGCTGCGATGAAAGCACGCGATAAGCAAAGCCTCAGTGTTTTGCGGATGCTTAAGTCAGCATTAATGAATGAAAAGATTAATGCTGGGCACGATTTAACTGCCGATGAAGAAGTGAGCGTCCTTTCACGCGAACTAAAACAACGGCGCGAATCATTAAGTGAATTCGAAAAGGCTGATCGTCAAGATTTAGTTGACGGCGTCAAAGCCGAAATTGCCATTGTTGAAAAATACATGCCTAAGCAATTGTCTGACGATGAAGTCAAACAGATTGTGGCAGAAACGATTCAAACTGTCGGTGCAACCGGCAAAGGTGATTTTGGTAAAGTGATGGGAGCTGTCATGCCGAAGCTGAAAGGCCAAGCAGATGGTAAACTTATCAACCAAACAGTTAAATCATTATTGAATTAACGGTTAAGTCAAGGAGCAATCCTTGGCTTTTTTTGTGCATCCAAGTTGCTAGTTATCGCCGTCAGTTGACGATTAAATGGGTCAGTCACGACCAGTCATCAGTTACCGGATGAGCGGCAAAAACAAAATGGTTGACCAAGTGAGCGATGGCCCCGACTTCAAGGAGGCCAAACTGGTAGGGGCAAGGCTTTTATGCTATGATTAGTTAACAAAATGTCGCTAATTTTCTTGCCAAGGTGGTAAGAGTAGCGTTAGCCATGAGAATCGTGATGGCGATTAAATCTGTCGATAAAGGAGTCCATGTTTTTGACCGAAAACTCAAAATATGAACAAAAATTTCTTATTGCTGATCCCGGTCAATCGGTTGCTTTACTTGGACCAGAAGATCAGCATCTCGCAATGTTGGAAGATGGGCTGCATGTGACGCTCCATGTCTTTGGGGATCAAATGACCATCGCAAGCGATGATGAAGAAGCTGTTCATAAAACTTATGCTGTTTTAGAGAATTTGACAAGCTTAATCAAGCAAGGCATTCAGATTGGTGCCCCCGATGTCATCAGTGCAATTAAGATGGGCAATCGTGGTACCTTAGACTATTTCAAAGATTTGTATGCGGAAACGCTAATTAAAGATAATCGTGGGCGTCCAGTTCGGGTCAAAAACTTTGGTCAACGCCAATATGTCCAAGCCGTCGATAAAAGTGATATCACTTTTGGGATTGGGCCGGCCGGAACCGGGAAAACTTATTTGGCCGTCGTGATGGCTGTGGCCGCGTTGAAGCGTGGCGATGTGGAAAAGATTATTTTAACTCGGCCAGCCGTTGAAGCTGGTGAAAGCTTGGGCTTTTTACCGGGTGATTTGAAAGAAAAAGTCGATCCTTATTTGCGTCCAATCTACGATGCGTTGTATGAGATTTATGGCGCTGAACACACGCAGCGACTCATGGATCGCGGCATCATTGAAATTGCGCCGTTGGCCTATATGCGTGGCCGAACCTTGGATCGAGCCTTCGTCATCTTAGATGAAGCGCAAAACACGACGAATGCCCAAATGAAAATGTTCTTAACGCGACTCGGATTTGGGTCCAAGATGATCGTTAATGGTGATATTTCACAAATTGATTTACCACGTCAGACGACCAGTGGGTTAATTTTGGCGGAACGGATTTTGACTGGGGTTAGCAACATTGCGTTTGTGACCTTTACGGCGGATGATGTCGTTCGTAATCCAGTTGTCGCTAAGATTATTACGGCGTACGAAAAAGTAGAACAACGTTAGACGGAGGAAGTCATGGATTTAGAATTATTTGATCAAACCGTTGCGGGAGCACGAGCGTCCGATTTACAGCTCGTCCGTGACCTGATTGCCTTAGCGGGTAAAACGTTAGCACTTCGGGAGGATACTGAAGTTTCGGTAACGTTAATGACTAATGATGCGATTCAAAAAATTAATGAAAAATATCGTGGTGTTGATCGACCAACGGATGTGATTAGTTTTGCGATGCATGATGATGATGCGGATGATTTAATTGTGATGGCACCTGAAATGGCTGCGGAGTTACCTTTAAATCTGGGCGATATTATGATCTCAGTTGATAAAGTTGACGAACAAGCAGCTTTCTTAAAACATTCACGTGAGCGAGAATTGGGCTACTTAGTGGTCCACGGTTTCTTACATTTAAACGGCTATGACCATATGCAACCAGCAGACGAAACCGAGATGTTCGCACTACAACGAAAGATTCTTGACGCGTATGGCTTGGAAAAATAAGCCGGAACAACCGCAAGTGGGTAAAAATCATTCGTTTTGGCAGTCATGGTTGCATGCCTGGACGGGGTTAAAAACGGTTGTCCGTGAAGAACGTAATATGCAAACCCATTTGCTGTTAGGAGCCGTGGCTTTACTGGCTGGTTGGTTCTTTGGCCTAACTATCAACGGTTGGCTGTGGCTTTGTTTGGCCATTTTTCTAGTAATGCTGTGTGAAATCAACAATACGATTGCTGAAAATATTTGTGATTTAATTACCGGGCCACATTATCAACCACTCGCAAAAAAGGTTAAGGATATAGCAGCCGGAGCCGTTGTTTTTGCGGCGGCGTTCGCAGTACTGGTTGGTTTGATTTTGTTTGTGCCCAAGATTTGGCAACTTATTTCAACTTGGTGGTAAGAAAGGGATTAATTAATGATGGATAAGCAAGCGTTTCATTCAGGTTTCGTGGCAATTATTGGGCGACCTAATGTGGGTAAATCCACACTTTTAAATCGGATCGTGGGCCAAAAGGTCGCGATTATGTCTGATAAGGCACAAACGACACGGAATCGAATTCAAGGGATTTATACGACTGATGAGTCGCAGATGGTCTTTATTGATACTCCCGGGATTCACAAGCCTCATAGTCGCTTAGGCGACTTCATGGTCAAGTCGGCTTTATCAACACTTGGCGAAGTTGATGCCATTATCTTTATGATCAATGCTGATGAACGGCGTGGTGCTGGTGATAACTTCATTATTGATCGTCTGAAGGATGTCAAAAAGCCCATTTATTTAGTGATTAATAAAATTGATCAAATTCATCCTGACCACTTATTAGAAATCATGGATCAGTATCAGGACGCCTTAAAATGGGAAGATATTTATCCAATTTCGGCACTGGAAGGTAACAATGTGCCTGAATTATTGGCGACTTTGCAGTCCAAGTTACCAGTTGGACCACAATACTATCCTTCTGACCAAGTGACGGATCATCCCGAACGGTTCATTATTTCTGAGTTGATTCGCGAAAAGGTCTTAGAATTGACGCGTCAAGAAGTGCCCCATTCAACGGCGGTGGTGATTGATTCTATTAAACGTCAAGATGAAGAAAAGGTTCATATCCAGGCAACCATTATTATCGAACGATCCTCACAAAAAGGGATCATCATCGGTAAGGGTGGCAGTATGCTCAAAAAAATCGGGTCACTTGCTCGACGGGATATTGAAACGCTTTTAGGTGATAAGGTCTATTTGGAACTTTGGGTCAAAGTCCAAGAAAATTGGAAAGATCGGGAAAACTTGCTCGCAAGCTACGGCTATCGGCAAGATGATTATTAGAAACATTAGGTGAGTCAATGGCCCAACAAATGATTACGAACTTTAACGGCATTTTACTCTATCGGCGAGATTATCGTGAGCGTGATATGCTGATTAAGTTTTTGACGGCAGAGTATGGGAAGAAAATGTTTTTCATTCGCGGCGCACGCCGACGCGGCTTTAAAATGGCCGCGGAGCTGTTACCGTTTACCATGGGCGAATATGTCGGCGATTTGAAGGATCAAGGACTGTCATACATTAATAGTGTTAAAACGGTTCAATATTTTGAGCAGATTAGTCAAGATATCAGTCTGAATGCTTATGCGACTTACGTGATGAACTTGATTGATGTGGCTTACCCAGACAATCAACCTGTTGGTCGTTGGTATCAACAGATTACTAGTGCCTTGCAGCTGATTGATCAAAATGTTGCGCCAGCACTCGTCGCCAATGTGGTTGAAATTCAGCTCCTTGGCGCGTTCGGCGTCGCCCCCGAGTTACGCTGGTGTACGGTGTGTGGGCGTCAGGATTTGCCATTGGACTATTCTGAAAGCTATGGTGGACTCTTGTGTCAGCAGCATTGGCACTTAGATCCGCACCGCTTACACGCGAGTCAAGCAACGATTTTTTACTTGCGTCGATTTTCGGTGCTTGATTTGTCGAAGGTTAACTCTATTAAAGTCAAACCGGCCACTGCGACGCAATTACGGCGTGTTTTAGATGAAATTTACGATAATTCAGTCGGTTTACATTTAAAATCGAAGAAGTTCATTGACCAGATGGGGAGCTGGTATCAACCACTTAAACCCCGGTCAAACGATAATTGACAAACGTCAATGAGTCGACTATGATGATGAAGAACTGAATAGTTAAGTGTTGATGAGAGAAAGTTATCCCTTGTCTTTTCTAGTGAGACCATGTTGGTGGAAAATGGTTAAAAGATGATGATAATTGGCGCCCTCGGAGCTTTTAGAAATTAATCAAGCTGCTGAGGTCACTCAGAAGTAGGGTGGAACCGCGATTTAATCGTCCCTATGTCGTTTTTAGTGAACGACAGGGGACTTTTTTTGTGGCATCAAACTACTCAGTCACAAATTTTGGGAGGAAGAAAATGAGCAAAAAATTATCAGTGCAAGAAATTATTTTAACCTTGCAAGAATTTTGGTCAGACCAAGGCTGTATGTTAATGCAGGCTTATGATACGGAAAAAGGGGCTGGGACAATGAGCCCATACACTTTCTTACGTGCCATCGGTCCAGAACCATGGAATGCGGCCTATGTGGAGCCCTCACGGCGACCAGCAGACGGGCGCTATGGTGAAAACCCTAACCGGTTGTATCAACATCATCAGTTCCAAGTTGTGATGAAGCCATCACCAGAAAATATTCAGGAATTATATTTACAAAGTTTACAAAAATTAGGGATTAACCCCTTGGAACATGATATTCGTTTCGTTGAAGATAACTGGGAGAATCCATCAATGGGTTGTGCCGGTGTTGGTTGGGAAGTTTGGCTAGATGGCATGGAAATCAGTCAATTCACTTATTTCCAACAAGTCGGTGGCCTTGAAGTGGACCCCGTGACTTCTGAAATCACTTATGGTTTGGAACGGTTGTCTTCCTATATTCAAGACGTGAACTCTGTTTTCGATTTGGAATGGGGCGATGGCGTGAAGTACGGCGACATCTTCTTGGAACCAGAATTTGAAAATTCAAAATACGCCTTCGAAGAAAGTAATGAAGACTTATTATTAATGTTGTTTGACGAGTACGAAAAGGAAGCCAAGGCGCAAATTAAGAACGGCTTGGTTCATCCAGCCTATGATTACTGTTTGAAGTGCAGCCATACTTTTAATTTGATGGATGCGCGCGGCATGGTTTCGGTTACGGAACGTGCAGGCTATCTGGATCGTATTCGAAACATGGCAAAATCAATTGCGAAAGAATTTGTGGCGCAACGTGAGAAACGTGGCTTCCCACTGCTAAAACATGCGAAGGAGGAAACGAAGTAATGGCTAAAACTTATTTATTAGAAATTGGTTTGGAAGAAATGCCCGCTCACGTGGTGACGCCTAGTGTGATTCAACTAAAAGAACGTTTTGCGAAATTCTTAAAAGAAGCACGTTTGGATTTTGATGAAATCAAGACATTTTCAACGCCACGGCGGTTAACCCTCCAAGTTGAAGGCTTAGCGGATAAGCAAGCAGATGTTAAGAAGGAAGTCCGTGGACCCGCTAAGAAAATCGCGCAAGATGCTGATGGTAACTGGACCAAAGCCGCTATTGGATTTTCAAAAGGACAGGGCGCATCAACTGACGACATCGTCTTTAAAGAAATCAAGGGGACACCTTACGTCTTTGTCCAAACTTTCACGGCCGGTAAATCAGCCAAGGATGTGTTAGCGGGCGTCAAAGATGTGATCACTAAGATGAACTTTCCAACCATGATGAAGTGGTCAGCTTATAGTTTCAAGTATATTCGGCCGATTCGTTGGTTAGTTTCCTTACTTGATGATGAAATTGTGCCGATTGAAATCTTAGATGTTCAAGCCGGCCGGACGAGTCGCGGTCATCGTTTCTTAGGTCATGATGTTGAAATTAAAACAGCGAGCGATTATGAAGCTGACTTAGATCAAGTTTTCGTCATGGCCGACGCCGCGAAACGGAAAGCCAAGATTCGTGAACAGATTGCGCAACTCGCGACGGAACATGATTGGAAAATTCAAGTTAACGAAGACTTATTAGAAGAAGTCACGAACTTAGTTGAATTTCCAACGGCGTTCGCTGGTGATTTTGACACGAAATACTTGCAGATTCCTGATGAAGTGTTGATTACGTCAATGCGTGATCATCAACGGTTCTTTTACGTCACCGATTCGGAAGGCAATTTATTGCCACACTTTGTTTCCGTTCGAAATGGTAATGCAGATCATATCCAAAACGTGGCCCTTGGTAATCAAAAAGTGTTAACTGCGCGTTTGGAAGATGCCGCGTTCTTCTTCCATGAAGATCAGGAACATTCAATTCAGGAATACGTTGAACGACTTAAAAAAGTCAGTTTCCACGATAAAATTGGGACGATGTATGAAAAAATGCAACGGGTCATGTATATCAGTGGTTTCTTGGCCAATCAATTTGGTTTGACTGAGACCGAAAAGAACCAGTTGCACCGGGCCGCCCAAATTTATAAATTTGATTTGGTGACTGGAATGGTTGGCGAGTTCCCAGAATTACAAGGGGTCATGGGTGACAAGTATGCGGTCTTAAAGGGTGAAAATCCGGCCGTGGGTCAAGCCATCCGCGAACACTACATGCCAATTAGTGCCGATGGGGCATTACCACAGTCTAAAGTGGGTGCCGTCTTGGCAGTTGCTGACAAGATCGACTCAATTGCCAGCTTCTTCGCGGTTGGATTAGTACCAAATGGGTCAAATGATCCATTTGCCCTCCGTCGTCAGGCCTTTGGGATTGTCCGGATTGTCCGTGACCAAGGTTGGGACTTCCCAATTCGTCAGTTTGAAACTGAAATTCAAACCGAGTTACAGGCACACGATGCGACCTATAATCTTGATTTCGAACAACAGACGCAACCCGTTGCCGATTTCTTAACCGATCGTGTCAAGCAATGGTTCAGTAATCAGAAGATTCGCTATGATATCGTGGATACAGTTGTCAAAGGTCAGCGCCAAGATATTCGTCAGATGTTCAAGGCGGCGGATGTCCTCAACGCACATCAGAATGATCCACAATTCAAGGACACGATTGAAGCCTTAACCCGGTTATTACGGATTACTGCGAAATCAGATATTGCGCTGAGCGACTTGACGGTTGATCCGGCACTCTTTGAAAATGATGCGGAGCAGGCCCTTTACGAGGCCGTCGAAAAGTTACAAAAGACGGTCACACCAACCATGTCGATGGATGAACGCTTCAAGGCTTTAGCGGGATTACGGCCGTTGATTGCCGCGTATTTTGAAGCAACCATGGTGATGAGTAAGAATGAAAAGGTTCGTGACAATCACTTGAAGCAATTACTAATTATTGCGAACATGGTGACGGTCATGGGTGACTTGAATCAATTAATCGTTAAATAGCCTTTAGCGGTGTATAATTTAGGGATCTACCGGCGAGTGGTTTGGCCGGTGAGATTCCTTTTTTTGTCTCCAGATTTCAAGTGAGACAAACTTGACAGATCTGTCTAATAAGCGAGACTTATTATTGCAGTGCTGTCAAACTTGTGGTAGACTATATTTTGTAGAAATTCGCACATTAATAGTCGCATCTCGTTGTCGTGATGCGACTTTTCAATGTTTTTAGATTAGTGTCAGTCGTTATGGTGAGAAATGGGGTGGCGATTTGGCCAATTTAATTCCAGAAGAAAAAGTTGATCAGGTTCGCACCGCGGTCAATATCGCAGACTTTGTTGGCCAGTATGTCCAACTGAAAAAGGCTGGCAAAAATTTATTTGGGCTGTGTCCGTTTCATGAGGAACGGACGCCGTCTTTTTCGGTCAATGAACAAAAGCAAATTTTTCATTGTTTTAGTTGTGGTCGAGGCGGTAATGTTTTTTCATTTATTATGGACTTGGAAAATTTATCATTTCCAGAAGCCGTCGCCAAAGTGGCTGATTTTGGGCACATTGACTTGCCAGCCAGTTACACCGCACAAAGTCAGCCGGCAACGCCAAAAAATCAAGAACAAGCTGATTTACTGAAATTATATGCCGATAGCACGAAGCTCTACCAGCACGTGTTGATGAACACCGAAGCCGGTGAACCGGCGCTGAGCTACTTGCATGAACGGGGCTTGGACGATGACATCATCAAAACCTTTGATATTGGCTATGCACCGCCTGAGCGCCTGCTACTGGATTTCTTTCAGGAACATCAGATTGATTATCAGTTATTACGGCAATCAGGTCTGTTTATTGAAAATCAAGCGGGTGAATTGCGTGACCGGTTCGTCGGTCGGGTCTTATTCCCCATTAAAGATGCTAGTGGTCGGGTGATTGCGTTCTCGGGACGAATTCTTAAAAAATCTCCTGATGAACCGAAGTATTTGAATAGCCCAGAAACCAAGCTCTTTAATAAACGGTCGGTCTTATTTAATTTTGATCTGGCGCGCGGTGCCATTCGTCAAAATAAATCAGTTGTGTTATTCGAAGGGTTTATGGACGTCATCGCCGCCTACCGGGCTGGGATTCAAAATGGTGTGGCCTCAATGGGGACAAGCTTGACCAACGAGCAAATTTACATGTTGGAACGGGTGACGGATCAGCTTTATATTTGCTATGATAGTGATATGCCGGGACAGAAGGCCACGGATCGCGCCTTAAAGCTCTTAGGTGGCAATAGTCGGCTGAAGCTCGGTGTGATTCAAATGCCAGACGGAATGGACCCAGACGAGTACTTACGTTCTGCTGGGACTGAAAAGTTTGCGGCCGTTTTTAGTGCGGGACAACAAACGCCGACTGCGTTTGAAATGCAATACTTGCGGCATGATTTAAATTTGCAAAATACCCAAGACCAGTTGACTTATATTGCAGCGGTTTTGCAACAGCTGAGTCAACTTGATTCCAGTGTTGAGCAAGACTTATATTTAAACCAATTGGGTCAAGAGTTCGGGTTAGATAAAGCCGACTTGCGACAACAATTACGGCGAGTGGTGGGCCAGCAAACGGTTCATCAGCAACAGCCGCACGGTGGGCCACCAACGCCACCACCACCAGTTGACATGACGCCACCGCCCCCGACGATCACGGGGATGGCACCAGATAATGGGCCGATTAGCCGCGTTGAACGGGCAGAACGCTTGCTATTGTTCCGATTACTGCATGATCATGATGTTTGGCTACGTGTCATGGCAATTGCGGGCTTCCATTTTGTGCATGACAATTATCAGCAGATTCTAGTTTATGCGGAAGCTTACTTTAAGACACATCCTCAGTTTGAGCTGGCCAATTTTACCGACTTTATGGGCGATCAAGCCTTGCAGCCGGTAGTGACGAGCCTCGAGTTTATGGATGTCGCGAGTGAGACGTCGAAAGAAGAAGTAGCGGATCTAGTCAATGTGATCATGAATCAACAACCGGTCGCGGAAAAAATTAATGGTAAAAAAGCCGAGTTAACAACGGCGAAACAGTTGGGCAACAATGATTTAGTCCAACAACTGACTTTGGAATTAATTGAGTTGTACCGGCAAGCACAGCGGGTACAACAAGCTGACAACTTATAGGAGGCTGCAATTTTATGGCAAAAGCAAAATCAACAAGCACAACGACTGAATATAACAAGGCCGTACGTGCCTTAATTAAAGATTACAAGAAAACGGGTACGATCAAGTATGATGAATTATCCGACAAACTTGCCGCACCGTTCAAATTAGATGCCAAGAAGATTGATAAATTATTACAAAAAGTTGAAGATGCTGGGATCAGCGTTGTTGATGAAAAGGGCGAACCAGATGCTCGGGCCGTTAAGAGCGTGAAGAAGGTCAGCAAGAAAGAATTAAGCACGGCCGGTTCCTCAACTGGGATTAAAATCAATGATCCCGTACGGATGTATTTGAAGGAAATTGGTCGGGTTGATTTGTTAACTGCTGATGAAGAAGTTGCGCTAGCCTTGCGGATCGAACAAGGTGATGAAAGTGCCAAACAAGAATTAGCTGAAGCCAACTTGCGGTTGGTCGTTTCAATTGCCAAACGTTATGTTGGGCGTGGCATGCAATTTTTGGATTTGATTCAAGAAGGTAACATGGGCTTGATGAAGGCCGTTGAAAAGTTCGATTATCGCAAGGGATTCAAGTTCTCAACGTATGCCACTTGGTGGATTCGCCAAGCGATTACGCGGGCAATTGCGGACCAAGCACGGACCATCCGGATTCCAGTTCATATGGTGGAAACCATTAATAAATTGATTCGGATTCAGCGTCAATTGTTGCAAGATCTTGGTCGCGAACCAACCCCTGAAGAAATTGGGGCCGAAATGGATATGCCAACGGAAAAGGTTCGTGAAATCTTGAAGATTGCCCAAGAACCCGTTTCATTGGAAACACCAATTGGTGAAGAGGATGACTCGCATTTGGGTGACTTCATTGAAGATCAGGATGCCACTTCCCCTGCGGATGCGGCCGCTTATGAACTTTTGAAAGAACAATTGGAAGGCGTCCTTGATACCTTAACGGATCGGGAAGAAAATGTCTTGCGGTTACGTTTCGGTTTAGATGACGGTCGGACTCGGACTTTGGAAGAAGTTGGAAAAGTCTTCGGTGTGACGCGTGAACGGATTCGTCAAATTGAAGCGAAAGCGTTGCGGAAGTTGCGCCACCCATCACGTAGCAAACAATTAAAAGATTTCTTGGAATAAAGAATGAGCGGAAAACGGTCGTATCAGTCACCTCAATGAGGGTGCTGATACGACCGTTTTTTTTGTTTGTCGGCGGCGTATATGGGCTGGTTATTAAGGAAGCGTAGAATGAGGTTACAAGCTCAAAGCAACGAGGTCAACTAAGAGGTGACAACTCCAAGACCCCCAGAGACTTTTTCCAGTCGCTAAATAAATACCGTTAAAAATTAGGCGAGCCATGCCTTGAAGAACAATCACGTGGACGAAGGTTGAAACAAGGTCACCATCCCAGTAAACAACTGCGTGCATCAGGCCAAAAATGAGGGCACTGATTAGCGTGCTAAATAGCAGTGAACGCCCCTGATTGCGAGCGACTTCGAGAATACCAATCCCTAATAATTCTTCACCCATTAACATCAAGGGTAACTTGAAAATCAGGATGGTCAAGTGACCACTTTCCGGATTTGCTGACCAGTTAAATCCCAGTTGTTTGGCTAATAGTCCGACCGCCAGGCTTAAGAGCAAATAGCCGATTGCGCCTAGTGGAATGGTCCAAAGACGATGTGGTCGTCGGAATGCTGACCAAGTCGTTCGTTGAAACACCACGAGCCAAGCCAGACCGCCGCCAATCAGTAGCGCCCACCAGGCCCAACTAAATGCGGTTAATAACCAGAAACCGCCAATTAAACCGAGACTGCCTAGCACTAATCTTTGAAAATTGATTGGAATGATTTCAAGACTGTTCATATTAAATTTCCTCCTTCGATGGTTGGCGCTGCATGTGCAAGCGTAACAATTGTTTGTGACGAAAAAGTAAGCTATATTTGATGGAAATACTATAACTTCTACAATATGATTTTTATAAGAAAGTAGCCTATTTGCGACTACTTAATTTTAAGGAGTGAGACGCATGTCAAGTTTTGGTGAAACCATGCGACAGATTCGCCTCAAAAAAGGCTTAACGCAAAAAAGACTCTATCAAGAAATTCTATCGAAGTCTTATGCCATTCGTTTTGAGCAAGGCAATCATGAAATTTCTTTTTTCTTGCTTCAACAAATCTTGGCACGATTTCCGATGGATCTGGCAGAGTTTTTGTATATTCATCGTGGTTATCGGCCCGATGAGACTGAATGGTTTTATGCGGGGTTCTTACACTGGGGTAATCGAACAGATTTGCAGGCATTACGTCAGTTTAAACAGGAGTATTTGGTGCGTTACCCACATAGCGAGCAACAAGCGATTCGGGTATTACAACTTGAGTTACGCTTGTCTCAGTTGGCTTATTATCAAGCCAGTGGCAAGGTGCTTGGCGATACTGTGCCGGAGACAATCAAACGTCCCGTGACCGAATTGTTAGCGGCAATCCAATCATGGACGATTGAAGATATTCGCTTTGCGAGCAACACAATGGATCTGATTACTTCGGAAGATTTAACGTTGTATTTTCGAACGATCATGGCTAGCCTACAACGTTATCGTGAGTTCACCCCCGGCAAAAGTATTATTTGTGTCTTCCTCATTAACGCCATTCATCAAGTTATTTTCGCAGATGAACTGGCTTTGGCAACCCAACTGTTGGCGAGCCTTGCCGAATTTTCACAAGATGAAACACAGATGTTTTACCGCAATTATGCCGAATTCTATGCAGGCATTGTTCAATTGTTACAAGGAAATTTAGCCGCACAGGCTCGCTCCGATCAGGCAATCACATGTTTTCGTCAACTGAATTATCAGCATCACGCGCAACTGGCAACTGCAACCTTAAACTCGGCTCGACAGCTTTATGAAAGCCGCAGATCATAAAACCCCCAAGGTTGGCATTTCTGTCCAATCTTGGGGGCTACTTCGACTTTAGTGATATAACCATTTATGGTTTTTAGCTCGTGATGGCTAGCGGGCAGCGTTAGGACGCAGAGAAATAACTAATCACATCTAAACTTGTGTAACTCACTGGAAAGGCTTGTTGCTGACGGATTTGTTCCTGACGTTTGGTAATGCCGCCGTTGGCTAGTGATTCTGGACTTTCTGCGAGATTGAAATTGAAGACACGGAAGGTATCTGGCACACCCCAAGGCAACGCAATCAGCTGCGGATTACCTAGAAACTTAGGAAATTGACCATAGATGGCAGCCAAAAAGTACATCGCGAGTGGCTCGATTAGTCGGTGCAGCCGCTCATATTGTGTTCGAGCGACTAAATTACCGACTTGTAAATAGCGTTCAAGTTCGGCGTCGGTCGGTTCGCTGCTGAGTTGCATGCCACCGGCTTCAAACCAAGCTTGTTGTTCGGGATATTGTTCTAGTAGTTGCAGTAAGGCGCGTTTTGACGGTGACAAGGTTTCAACGGGTAAGAGTTGATCTAATCTGGTCGCAATCCCATCACCCTCAAGCACCTCATCAAAGGCATCGTTCAAAGTAAAGGTGAATAGACTACCATTCTGATGATAGCGACCAGTTAAAGGTAGATCAAACTGCAGTTGTTGATCATGATCAATAAAGCTAACAGTGCCATTAAATTGCTGGGCGTTTTCATCCATCGCTGTGAGCGTCACATCAAGATCCAAGTCTGGAGAAATCAGGAATAAGTCGTTGAGTTCGATATCGAGTGCCCGGATGATTTTGTTTAACTGTGTAAAGGTAATACTCTTGGCCCGACCATCAATAATTTTAGTCAATGCCTTTTGATTGATGCCCGTCATGGCGGCTAATTCTTGATTAGTAATGGTCCGATCTAATAGGATCGTTTTCAGTTGGGATTGAATCATCGTTTAACACTCCTTAGTTGGGTTGGTTTTAGTAGGTCTCAATACGATTTAATACGCAGCAATGGGTCGCTGTCTCCTTTACAAGGGTCAGTTACGCAAGCCGATTCTAGATCAGTTTAATTTGATGAAAATATTGGGGCGACGTCATTGGCGTGTTAAAAATTTTGGCGATTGTCACTAACAGGCTTCACAAACAATGGTAAAATAAAATCAGGAAAGCGATTTAAATAATAACGTTAAAAAAGGGGTTATGTCGGTGGATGCCAAACAATTATCAGTACGATTAACAACGGTTGGCGCTTTTGTGCCACAAGGGGCGCGATTGGCCGATATTGGTTCAGATCATGCCTACTTGCCGGCTAACTTAGCGTTAAATCGGCGAATTAGTTACGGTGTCGCAGGCGAAGTCGTTAAAGGACCATTTGAGAATGCCCAGCACGAGATCGAAAAATTGCGGTTAGGTGACCACTTGGTGGCGCGGTTGGCGGATGGTTTAGCAGCGATTCAACCGGCGGACCAGATTGATACGATTACAATTGCCGGCATGGGTGGGCCGTTAATTCGACACATTTTAACCCAAGGCCCGGCTGCCTTAATTGGCGTAAAACGATTGGTGTTACAGCCGAATGTTGGTGAGGCAACGGTGCGTGACTGGTTAGCACACAATCAGTTCAAAATTACCGCGGAACGGATTTTAGCTGAAGACGGCCACACTTACGAAGTCATTGTAGCGGATCGGACCACTGAGTCGGTTCACTATACGCCCGCAGAACAGTTATTTGGGCCGTTTTTGGTCGCTGAAAAGTCACCAGTCTTTGTCGCAAAATGGCAGCGAGAATTACAACGGTCCCAGTCGGCTGTTGCGCAGATGCAGCAAGCCAAAGTTGCCCCAACGGCACATCTAGCTGCCGCGGAGACGAAAATTAAATTAATCGAGGGAGTCTTATCAGATGTTGGCAAATGAGTTAATCCAACGTTTTGAACAATTTGCACCATTAAAGTTGAAATGGGATCGTGATCCAACTGGGTTACAAATTGGTGATCGGAACCAAGAAATCCATAAAGTTTTAGTGACCTTGGATGTGCGGCCAGAAGTCGTTGATGAGGCCATCAAGCTTGGTGCGGATATGATCTTTGCGCACCATCCCGTGATGTTTCGACCAGCAGCTAACTTAGACTATCAAGACCCACAAAAAGCAATGTATGCGGCCATTGCGGCGCATCGCATCGTCGTCTATGCGGCACATACCAATTTAGATAGTGCTGACGGTGGGATGAATGAATGGCTGGCAACGGCGTTAAAACTACAAAATGTGACCGGTCTAGTGCCTGGTTATCATGCCGATGCCGTCAAATTAACGGCAATCGTGCCAACCGATCGAGTCGAAGCAGTCCAAGACTATTTGACCAAGACTGCTGGGGCTAAATTAGATCGTTATGCGTTTAATTCAGGCGAACAGTTCACGGTCGACATTTTACAAGATGCCGTCGCGACTGCGGTGGCTGGCATTAATCAAATTGTTCCAGCCAATCAGTGGGATTACCAACTCCAACCCTTAGTAAGTGGTGGTCATCAGTACACGATGGGCCGCATTGGGACTCTCGCTGAACCGATGACCGTACGGGCTTTTGCGGAACAATGTAAAACCACGTTCCACATTCAAGGCTTACGGCTAGTCAGTCAGCAGCCGGATGCCTTGATTCAACGTGTCGCTGTGCTTGGTGGCGATGGCGGTAAGTTTTACAAGACGGCGCTCAAGCAGGGTGCCCAAGTCTTTGTGACCGGAGATGTGTATTATCATACGGCGCATGAGATGCTTGCTGCCGGGTTGTCCGTGGTTGATCCTGGACATCATATTGAAAGTATTTGTAAACCACAGCTGACCACGCTATTTAAGCAGTGGCAAGTTGAAAATGACTGGTCACTTGAGGTGGTCGCCTCTCAATTAACGACTGATCCTTTCACATTCATTTAAAATTCAAGGGGGAAATACCGATGGCAACTTATCCAAATTTAATTTCTGATTTTCTAACGTTCGTCAAAGTCAACAGCCGCTCAGATGAAACCTCAACGACGGTCCCTTCATCACCACGAGAAACGGCCTTTTTAGACCAATTGAGTCGTAAACTCACTGATTTAGGGTTAAGCAATGTTCATCAAGACCCGCAGAGTGCGTATGTTTTTGCCACCTTACCTGCAAATACCGCCGCTGATGTGAAAACGTTAGGCTTTATTTCACATATTGACACGGCCGACTTTAACTCGGAAAACATTCAACCACAAATCGTTGAAAACTATGATGGTCAATCGATTATTAAGTTGGGGACGAGTGGTTACGAACTCGATCCGAAAGTGTTCCCACATTTGAAGAATTATGCAGGTCACACGTTAATTACAACCGATGGGAACACGTTGCTTGGCGCTGATGACAAGTCCGGGGTCGCGGAATTATTCAGCGTTGCTGGCTACTTGTTGGCACATCCAGAAATCAAGCACGGCACGGTTCGCTTCGGTTTTGGTCCCGATGAAGAAATCGGCACGGGTGCAGATCATTTTAATGTGGCCGATTTTGCGGCGGACTTTGCTTATACTGTTGATGGTGGGCCTTTAGGTGAGTTGGAATATGAAACCTTTAATGCGGCGCAGGCTGAAGTTAAGATTAGCGGAGTCAATGTCCATCCCGGTGAAGCATACGGTGTGATGGTCAATGCGTTACAGTTAGCCGTTGATTTTCAAAATGGCTTACCGGCAGCCGAAGTTCCTGAAAAGACTAAGGGACGTGAAGGTTTCTTCTTCCTGTTAGCCTTAGATGGCACTGTCGATAATGCCAAATTAACTTACATTATTCGCGATCACGACCGGAAAAATTTTGAAGCACGCAAAGCGCTGTTTAAAGCCGTCGCTGCTCAGATTAATGACCGCTTAGGCGTGGAACATGTCAAAGTTGAGATGAAAGATCAATACTACAATATGCGCGAAGTCATCGAAAAGGACATGACCGTCGTTGAACTAGCTAAGCAAGCGATGCTCAAGCTAGGAATTGAACCAGTGATCGAACCAATCCGTGGTGGGACTGATGGTTCCAAGATTTCATTCATGGGATTACCAACGCCAAACTTGTTTGCCGGTGGCGAAAACATGCATGGGCGCTTCGAGTATGTTTCAGAAGAAGTCATGTCACAAGCGGTCGATGTGGTGCTCCAAATTATTCAAGATAACGTCCAAGAAACTAAATAGTTGGCAAGGTTGGTCATTCGTTATATAATGCAATGGTCAATAAAGGTCAAACAAAAATTGGCAGCTTTCAACGCTGCCTTTTTGCTAACCTAAATTTGAGGAGGTTATCAATTATGAATCCAGAACAATTAACAGAAAGTTTACAACAAGCCTTAGCTGAGGCCCAAAAAATTGCCCAAACAAGACACCATCAAGAAATTGGCGTACCACATTTATTTAAGTTTTTAACGCAACCCGGTGAATTGGTGCGGCAGATTTTTAGTGAGGCGGGTGCCGATTTAGATCAGCTACAAGCCGAGCTTGATCGTGAATTAGATGAAATCAGTACGGTTAGCGGTGGCAACGTGCAATATGGTCAAAGTTTGAGCAGCAGTTTGGCAACCTTAATGCAGACAGCCGATCAAAAACGGCAGTCACTCGGTGATGATTTCTTAGCCACTGATACCGTCGCTTTAGCGTTGATGGCGCAAACTGGCGATCAATTAACGAAATATTTGACGCAACAGGGCATCACAGCGGGACAAGTCAAAAATGCGGTTGACCGTATGCGTGGCGGTCAACGTGTGACGTCACGCAATCAAGAAGACCAGTATCAAGCGCTGGAAAAATACGGTGTGGATTTGGTGAAAGCTGCCCGCCAAGGCAATCAAGACCCAGTCATTGGTCGTGATGAAGAAATCCTAGATGTGATTCGGATTTTGTCACGCAAGACTAAGAATAATCCGGTCTTGATTGGTGAACCGGGTGTTGGGAAAACGGCGATCGTTGAAGGCTTAGCACAACGGATTGTGCGTGGCGATGTGCCGGAAAATTTAAAAAATAAAACCTTGTTCTCCTTAGATATGGGGTCGCTGATTGCAGGTGCCAAGTATCGCGGTGAATTTGAAGAACGATTGAAAGCCGTTTTGAAGGAAATCAAGAAGAGTGATGGCCAGATCATCATGTTTATTGATGAAATTCATAATATTGTTGGTGCCGGTAAAACTGAAGGTAGCATGGACGCTGGTAATTTATTGAAACCAATGTTGGCGCGTGGCGAACTTCATTTGATTGGCGCAACCACCTTAGATGAATATCGGCAGTACTTGGAAAAGGATAAAGCCCTTGAACGTCGCTTTCAACGGGTCTTGGTGGCGGAACCTTCTGTCGATGATACGATCAGTATTTTACGTGGCTTGAAAGAACGTTTTGAAATTCATCACGGGGTACGGATTCATGATAATGCCTTAGTTGCGGCGGCAAAATTATCGGATCGTTACATTACGGATCACTTTTTGCCAGATAAAGCACTCGACTTGATTGATGAAGCTTCCGCAGAAATTCGCGTGGAAATGAATTCTAATCCAACCGAGCTTGACCAAGTTAATCGGCAATTGATGCGGCTTGAAGTTGAAGCAGCAGCACTGAAAACTGAAACGGATGACGCGTCGATTAAACGCTTGGCTGACTTACAGCACGAATTAGCAAGTGCGAAAGAAAAACAACGGGCGTTGGCTGAACGCTGGGATGCTGAAAAGAAGAGTTTAAAGGCGTTGAGCGACAAGAAGGCCGCCTTAGATAAAGCCAAACACGATTTGGAAACGGCCGAAAGCCACTATGATTTGGAAACGGCGGCGAAGTTGCAACACGGCACGATTCCAAAATTAGCGGCCGAACTGAAACAAATGGAAGCCAATGACCACCATGACGATTGGTTGGTTGAAGAATCCGTGACCGCTGATCAAGTTGCCAACGTCGTCTCACGGATGACGGGTATTCCGGTTAATAAACTGGTAGCTGGCGAACGGGAAAAATTGTTACATTTGGCAGATCATTTGCATGAACGGGTTGTCGGTCAGGATGCGGCAGTGAATGCGGTGTCCGACGCTGTCTTGCGGTCCCGTGCGGGCTTACAAGATCCGAACCGGCCATTAGGATCATTCATGTTCCTTGGCCCAACCGGGGTTGGGAAGACGGAATTAGCGAAGGCATTGGCGGAAGACTTGTTTGATGCGGACGATCACATGGTTCGAATTGACATGAGTGAGTACATGGAGAAAGAATCCGTGTCACGGTTAGTCGGGGCGGCACCTGGTTATGTTGGCTATGAAGAAGGCGGCCAACTGACGGAAGCTGTGCGGCGCAATCCTTATTCCATTGTCTTATTTGATGAAATTGAAAAAGCCCATCCGGACGTCTTTAATATTTTGTTACAAGTGTTAGATGATGGCCGCTTAACGGATGGTCAAGGTCGGACGGTTGATTTTAAGAATACAATCTTAATTATGACTTCGAACTTAGGTTCTGAGTTGTTGTTGGCGGGCGTGGACGATCAGGGTAAGTTGTCGGCTGAAACGCATCAACAAGTCATGCAGTTGGTTCAAACACGTTTTAAGCCAGAATTTCTAAACCGAATCGACGATATTATCATGTTCACACCGTTGTCCTTGGACGCGATTGAACAAATCGTGGTTAAGCTAATTGATCGACTTTCAACGCGACTTCAAGATCGTGAGATTACGCTTAAAATTTCGGATGACGCCAAGAAATGGCTAGCTAAGCAAGGGTACGAACCAGCATATGGGGCCCGACCATTGCGCCGCTTTATTACCAATAATGTCGAAACACCGCTAGCCAAAGAAATTATCGCCGGCCGTGTGGCACCACAGTCAACGGTGACGATCAACTTGTCGAATAATCAGTTGGTATTTGAAACGTCTCAACCGGTTGAAAAGACCAGCGACTAAACAAAGAAGACCACCGCAACGGTTAACGTTGCAGTGGCCTTTTTGTTTTACAATTGCTTATTTGTTTTCTGAACCTTTAATGGGCATAGAATGATTAGTAATCAGTGAAATGCCGTTAACCGTGACTAAAGCGAAAATTGCGGCCACAAGACCGATTTCGCCTGGGTTGTAAGTCATCGATTCCAAAGCACTACCAATATAGCCAATGACTTCACCAAAAAGGACACTCCAGAAAATAACTACAAGTTGTTTCGTCATCTTCTAACACCTCCCAATGAAAGTAATTTTAGCACAATCAACCAGAAAAGCAATTGCCTTATCACTGCTTTATGGAACAAGGGTTTGGTATAATAGGTTTAATAAAACTAAAGAAGGGAGACGTCAATATGCAGGTCGTGCCTTTACAGGTCATTAGTACCTTCAGTTTACTTCAGAGTACCAGCACGGTTACGGCGCTTGTTCAAGCGGCCAAAAAACAAGGTTATCCAGCACTGGCTTTAACCGACGTTGATGTGATGTACGGCATCGTTGATTTCTATAATGCTTGTCGTCAGGCTCAGATCACGCCGATTCTTGGCATTACGCTAGAACTGGCGGGTAGTCAGTTAGCTGAGCAAACCTTCAAATTAGTTGTGCTAGCCAAAGATTGGGCGGGCTACCAAAATTTGATGCAGCTCTCGACTTTGAAACAAACCGCTGCGGCGGAAACACCGATCACTCTTAGCACAATTTTACCGTATCTTGGGCACTTAATCGTCATGACCCCCGCTAAGGAGAGTGAATTGATTGCGTTATTGCAGCAAGATCAATCTTCAGCAGCAATTGCTTGGTTGCAGTCACTAAAAAAGAGCTGTGATCCAGACAGTTTGTATTTAGGCATATCGTTAGACCAATCGCCAGCCTTACGCACAACGCTAGTCTCATTTGCCAGTGACCAGGAGTTGCCAATCGTCGCCCTTGATCCCGTTGACTATGTCCAAGCGACGGATTACTTTGCGGTTTCCGTGTTACGGGCAATTGAAAGTGGTCAGCAGATCGACCAACCAGAAAATTTACAAGGCATTTCTGGCTCGCACTATCTGAGAGCCGCTGACGAACTTGTTGCGGCCTACACGCAGCTTAATTTGACGGCTGCGCTTGAAGCGACGACAGCGATTGCAGCCGCTTGTCAAGTCGAACTAGTTTTCAAAAAGCCGCAATTACCACATTTTCCAACGCCACAACAATTGCCGGCGTCTCAGTATTTACGACAACTCTGTGAAGCCGGATTGACGGAACGACTTAAAGCCGTGACGACCGCGGTTGACCCGGCGCCGTATCACGAACGCTTGCAACGAGAATTACAAGTCATTGACCAGATGGGTTTTGATGATTATTTCTTGATTGTTTGGGATGTGATGAATTATGCGCATCGTGCCGATATTACCACTGGTCCTGGTCGTGGGTCTGCCGCTGGGTCACTTGTGGCCTATGTGCTTAAAATTACGGATGTCGATCCTTTGCAATATGGGCTGTTATTTGAACGTTTCTTAAATGCCAAACGGGCGAACATGCCCGATATTGATTTGGATATTCCAGACAATAAGCGCGAACAAGTCCTCGCGTATGTTCATGACAAATATGGTCATGATCGCGTGGCTCAAATTATTACTTTTGGCACCTTAGCCGCGAAGCAGGCATTACGTGATGTTGGCCGGGTGTTTGGGCTGTCGACCTTTGAAATGAGTGATTGGAGTGCGGCTATTCCCAATCAGTTGCATATTACGTTAACGCAGGCCTATCAAGATTCTCGGCGGTTACAAAATTTAATTGCCGATTCAAGTAAAAATCGGCTGTTGTTTGAAACGGCCAAACGGATTGAAGGGTTGCCACGGCACTATTCGACCCATGCGGCTGGCGTGGTCCTCAGCGAAGTGCCTTTGATTGAAATTGTACCGTTGCAAGCTGGCAGTGAGACGATGATGATGACGCAGTATACGAAAGATACCGTTGAGGCAGTCGGACTGTTGAAAATGGACTTTCTTGGTCTGCGGAATTTATCGTTACTGGCGAGTGCCTTACATTATGTTCAGCGTCAAACGGGGCAAGCGCTAGATATTACCAAAATTGATTTGAATGATCCTGAGACGCTCAAATTATTCCAAGCGGGTGACACATCCGGCGTCTTTCAGTTTGAATCAGCCGGTATTCGAAATGTCTTGCGGAAATTGCATCCCGATAATTTTGAATTGGTAGCGGCGGTTAATGCGTTGTACCGACCGGGTCCGATGGAAAACATTGATCATTTTATTGCGCGCAAACAAGGCCGTGAGCCAGTCACTTATGCCGCACCGGAACTACAACCAATCTTGGGACCGACATACGGTATCTTGGTTTATCAAGAGCAAGTGATGCAGGTCGCGGCGGTAATGGGTGGTTTTAGTTTAGGCGAAGCCGATTTATTACGCCGTGCGATGAGTAAGAAGAAAAAAGCCGTGATTGATGAAATGCGCCAAAAATTCATTGATGGCGCGGAAAAGCAACAGTTTACGGCAGCGGTTGCGACCCAGGTCTACCAATATATTGAGCAATTTGCCAACTATGGGTTCAACCGGTCACATGCGGTCGCCTACAGCAAAATGGCGTTTGAACTGGCCTATTTGAAGGTACACTATTCTGGCGCGTTCTTTGCCTCACTGATGAATTCGATTCTTGGTAACGCGACTAAGTTGAAACAATATTTGGCAGAGGCGAAACAGCATCAAGTTAAGGTGGTACCGCCGGATATTAATGTCAGCGGGGCCTACTTCGATTGGAATGGTCAGCAGTTGACGTTTGGGTTGAGCTCAATCAAGGGCTTACGGCGCGATTTCATTGCGAGTGTGATTACTGAGCGACAAGCGAATGGCCCGTTCAAAAATTTGCAACAGTTAATGCAGCGTTTAGATCCAAAGTGGTTGAAAGCGGATCTAATGAATGCGTTGATCTACGCGGGGGCCTTAGATCATTTTGGCTTAAACCGTGCGGAATTACTGACGAGTGTGCCTGAATTGATGTCTAGCGCAGAATTGGCAGGTAACAGTATGAGCTTGTTTGCCTCATTAGCGCCTAAGATCAAGAAACAGCCAGAGTTGCCATTGGCTGAACGTTTAGCAAAGGAAGCAGATGTGCTCGGCGCGTATGTTTCTGGTCATCCAGTCGAATCATACAACTGGCTGGCACAGCAACAACAGACGACCTCAGTCAGCTCGCTCAGCGCTGAACAAAATGTCAAATTATTGGTCTACATTACTAAAATTCGGGTGATTCGGACGAAACGTGGTCAGCAAATGGCCTTTGCGACCGGCAGTGACTTATCTGGTGAGATTGATTTGACGATTTTTCCGACAACTTATCAACGGTTGCAGGAGACACTTAAAACGGACAGTATTGTCTTGATCAGCGGCAAAGTTGAAGTCAAACGTGGGTTGCAAGTCATTGTCAATCAGTGGCAGTTGGCCACGAGTTTCCCGGCGCCATCGGGTCAGTTATTCTTGCGTTTACAACCGGAAACAGCTACGCCAGCAACTCAAAGGGAAATCTTGACAATTTTGCGTCAATTTACTGGATCGAATCCAGTGTTGATTTATTCCAGTGTAGCGCATAAGACTGTTGAACTAAATTCACAGTATTGGGTCCAAGATGATGCGAAAATGATTGGAGCGCTTACAAGCCTATTAGGTCGCGATAATGTTGTCATGAAAAGCGTAATCCCTTGATATGACGGCGTTTTTAATTGCTGCTATTTTCAAAAAAAGCCAGACAATTTTCGTGAAAAGTGTTAAAATCACTTATGGAGTTACGAACTCAATTTATTGCCTGAGGTGAAAAAATGAAACGCATTGGTATTTTAACTAGTGGCGGCGACGCTCCTGGTATGAATGCGGCCGTTCGTGCAGTTGCTCGTAAAGCAATGGCCGAAGGGTTAGAAGCATACGGCATCAATTACGGCTTTGCCGGATTAGTTGCTGGTGACATTCATAAAATAGAATCAGTAGATTTAGACGGTGTTGTTGGTGAAGGCGGAACGTTACTCTATTCCGCTCGTTATCCAGAATTTGCACATGTCGAAGGTCAATTGAAAGGGATCGAACAACTGAAGAAATTCGGTATCGATGCCTTGGTTGTTATTGGTGGCGACGGGTCTTATCATGGGGCCTTACGTTTAACTGAACATGGCTACAACACAATTGGTCTTCCTGGGACCATTGATAATGATATTCCATTCACTGATTTCACGATTGGTTTCGATACGGCGGTTAATACCGACGTTGAGGCTCTTGATCGGATTCAGGATACTGCTCACAGTCATGATCGGACTTTCGTTGTGGAAGTCATGGGTCGTGGCGCTGGGGACGTGGCATTATGGGCTGGCGTTTCTGCTGGTGCTGATGAAATCATCGTTCCTGAACGCGAATGGGACATGGAAAGTGTTGCTAACAAAATCAAACACAACCGGGCTAATGGTCATCGCAGCAATATTGTTGTTTTGGCTGAAGGCGTTATGGGTGCGGATGAATTTGTTGAAAAGCTTTCACAATACGGTGACTTTGATGTCCGTGCAAACACAATTGGCCATATGCAACGTGGTGGCCGACCATCTGCTAAAGACCGGGTCATGGCCAGCAAGATGGGTGCCTATGCAGTGGAACTTTTACTTAGCGGTAAGGGTGGCCTAGCTGTTGGTATTCAACACAATGAACTAGTGAACCACAGTATGCTTGATCTGTTTGATTCTAAGCATGAAACTGAAGCGTCACTAGCTAAGTTGAATGACGAAATTTCATTTAGCTAACTTGTTTCTTACTAATTTGATAAAAATGACGTAAATGTCTTTTTATAAAAACTTTCAAGGGAGAGATTTTTCTTATGAAGAAAACCAAGATTGTTTCAACACTTGGTCCTGCCAGCACCGATACTGACACTATTGTTAAATTGATCGAAGCCGGCGCAAATATTTTCCGCTTTAACTTCTCGCATGGTGACCATGCAGAACATTTGGATCGTTTAAACAAGGTTCACGAAGCAGAAAAGATTACAGGTAAGACTGTTGGTATCATGCTTGATACTAAGGGTGCTGAAATTCGGACGACTGTTCAAAAAGACGGTAAGTCTGAATACAAGATCGGTGATAAGGTACGTATTACCATGGATGATTCACTCGAATCAACCAAGGATAAGATTGCCGTTACCTATGATGGCCTATTTGACGATGTTCATGTAGGTGGTCATGTCCTCTTCGATGATGGTTTATTAGACATGAAGATCGACGAAAAAGACGAAGCTAACCGCGAATTGGTTACCACTGTTCAAAACGCCGGCGTTTTAGGCTCACGTAAAGGTACTAACGCTCCTGGCGTTTCTATCAACTTACCTGGGATTACTGAAAAAGACTCAGACGATATTCGTTTTGGTTTGGATCACGAAATCAACTACATTGCTGCTTCTTTCGTTCGTAAACCACAAGATGTCTTAGACATCCGTGAATTACTTGAAGAAAAGCATATGGAACATGTTCAAATCTTCCCTAAGATCGAATCACAAGAAGGTATCGACAACGTCGATGAAATTCTTAAGGTTTGTGATGGTTTGATGGTTGCTCGTGGTGACATGGGTGTTGAAATTCCAGCTGAAAATGTGCCTTTGGTACAAAAGAGCTTAATCAAGAAATGTAATGCTTTGGGTATGCCAGTTATTACTGCAACTCAAATGCTTGATTCAATGCAAGAAAACCCACGTCCTACTCGTGCCGAAGCATCTGACGTTGCCAACGCTGTCTTTGACGGTACTGACGCAACGATGCTTTCTGGTGAAAGTGCTAATGGGCTTTACCCAGTTGAATCAGTTGCCATGATGGCTAAGATCGACCAAAAGGCCGAAAACACTTTAGCTGAAAATGGTAACTTACAATTAAACCGTTTCGACAAAACTAGTGTTACTGAAACAATCGGTATTGCGATTGCTCGTGCCGCTAAGAACCTTGGTATCAAGACGATTGTTGCTGCGACTGAATCTGGCTACACTGCTAAGATGATTTCGAAGTACCGTCCAGATGCTGATATCTTAGCAATCACTTTTGACGAACGGACACAACGTGGCTTAATGGTTAACTGGGGTGTTCAACCAATCGTGGCTGAAAAACCAGAAACTACTGATGACATGTTTGATTTAGCTGCTTCAAAAGCTGTTGAACTTGGTTTTGCCAAGGAAGGCGACTTAATCTTGATTACTGCCGGTGTGCCAGTTGGCGAACGCGGTACAACTAACATCATGAAGATCCAATTAATTGGTTCTCGTTTAGCTGATGGTCAAGGTGTCGGTGACGAAACCGTTATCGGTAAAGCAGTTATCGCAACTTCTGCACAAGAAGCAATCGACAAGGCCGTTGAAGGTGGCGTCTTAGTTACTAAGACAACCGACAAAGACTACTTGCCAGCAATCGAAAAGTCTAGCGCTTTGGTTGTTGAAAATGGCGGTTTAACTTCACATGCTGCTGTTGTTGGTATCTCAATGGGTATTCCTGTTATCGTTGGTGTTAAGGATGCTACAACGGTTATCGCTGATGGTCAATTGATCACGGTTGATTCACGTCGTGGGATTGTTTACCGCGGTGCTTCAAACGCCTTATAAAATTCACTTAAACCTGAATTTGAAAAGTCGTCGCTTAGCGGCGGCTTTTTTAATACATAGCTAAAGCTTGAAAGATGGCAATCACTAATAAGTGCCATCGTGTCAATAACTAGTTTATACGAATTAATTAGCAGTTGTTGCTTCCGGCTAGGACTGATAACATGCGGTCGTGGGACCGGTCCAAGCCAAGGACGTCTTGGACCTCGCCCGAAACATTTGCAAAAATCGCAAGTGTCCCGGACAGTCCGTGGTGTAACGTCGGCCAAAACCAGCCGATGCAACGCCACCATCACGACCGATGTTATCAGTCCCAGCCTGCAGCTCACTAGTTTTAGTGAAGACAGTCGAAATCACAGACCGTAGTTTGCAGGGCGATAGCACGATGATTCTGACTGGCGGAACACTTCATCACGAATTTGATTTAGGAGCGACGGTTGTTAATATGATCCTGTTCACAACTCTTTTTGTCACTTTTAACTTTTAGGAGTTAAGCATTCTTTTTCAGTCTGGTAATGACAACTGTATTAGTCCGTCCAGATCCGCGGCTGTCTCAACAATTGATAGGTGATCCAGTTGTCACGAAGGGGTGACTAATAATCTAAAGAGTGCTCATCTGTAGCCGTGAGGGACTTCGTTTGGGGCTCAGCCGTGGCATTTGACTTAGCGCGGTGATTTGTCCGCGGTTAGTCAAAAACCAGCTTTTGAGACCGCCTTTTGGCTCAAAAATGGTTCATGGCGTTCCAGCCCCAAACGAAGCCCCCGGTAGGCGGGAATTGGAATCCGTTCACATACAATTTATGACCATTCCTCGCTATCTGGGGCGTTTTCGGTTACAATTAAACACACGTGAGGTGTCGTATGGAAAGCTGGCTATTTTTATTAGCGATATTATTAATTGCCTGGTTAGGTAAAAACCAATCACTACAAATTGCGACCTTAGTCGTGTTAGTCATTAAACTCATTCCCAACACAACGAAGTTATTAACGACGATTGGTCAAAAAGGAATTAATTGGGGCGTCACGGTCATCACCGTGGCGATCCTCATTCCGATTGCAACTGGTCAAATCGGTTTTCGTGACTTATGGCATGCGTTTAAATCACCAGTTGGCTGGATTGCGGTGGCCTGTGGGGTGTTAGTTTCGGTTTTGTCATTTCACGGCGTTGGGCTGCTAAGTGCTTCCCCAGAAATTACGGTGGCATTGGTTTTTGGCACGATTATGGGTGTCGTCTTACTACGCGGTATCGCAGCTGGACCAGTGATTGCGGCCGGTATTACTTATTGCATTATTCAAGTTTTACATTTAAGTTTGCAATAATTTAAAGGAGTTCATTATGGAAGATAGTATTATGGGAACGGTCGTTACTGCAAAAGTAACAGATGAAAATGACGAGGCCTATTTTGTTCAAGTCAATGGGCAAACATTATGGGTCGACAAACAAGAACCAGAACAACCGTTGCATATTGGCGGCATGTATGAAGGGTTTGTTTACGAAAATGAGAACCACCAAGCACAATTGACACGACATGTGCCAGAGATCTCATTTGAAAATTTTGTTTGGGGCACAGTTGTCCGGACGCGTCATGATTTAGGCGTGTTCGTTGATGTTGGGCTACCAAATAAGGATTTGGTGGTATCTTTGGATGAGCTACCAACGCTCAGTCGATTATGGCCTAAAAAGGATGACCGATTATTAGTAAAACTGGCGCGTGATAATAAGGAACGTCTTTGGGGTACCTTGGCTGATCAAACCGTCTTCACGGACATGGCAACCCCTTATGATCGTGACCAAGTAAAAAATGCTGACACTGAAGTGACCGTTTTCCGACTAAAAATGGCGGGAACATCGGTAATCACAGATGATGGACATCTCGGATTTGTGCATCCTTCAGAACGAGATCAAGAACCCCGCTTAGGACAGCACATGAAGGCCCGCGTCATTGGGCACCTGCGTGACGGTGAATTGAACTTGTCTTTGAAGCCGCGGGGTTACGAAGAAATTGGTGACGATGCGCAAATGTTATTGGCGGCCTTGCAACATCAAGCAGATCATACACTGCCATTTTGGGACAAGAGTGATCCAGAAGATATTCGGACTTACTTTAATATTAGCAAGGGACAATTCAAGCGCGCGGTAGGTAATTTATTAAAACAACGGTTGATCACGCAGCAACCAGGTGAAATCAAATTAACTGAGGTTAATGATGACGAAACCGACGATTAATCAAACGATGCAGGACCAGCTTGCTGATTACCTGCATTTTTTGCGTGTTGAACGCGGGTTGGTGACGAATAGTCTCAAAAGTTATCAGCAGGATTTAACTGAGTTCGCGGGCTATCTGACCACCCAAAAAATGACGTCGTTTAAGCAAGTTGATCGTTATGTTGTTTTGAATTATTTACAAGTGCTTGATGAACAAGGCAAGGCGCGCAATACGATTATCCACGCAGTGTCCAGTCTACGAAAGTTTTTTCAATATTTGGCTCAAATGGGTGACGTGGATAGTGATCCAATGTTAAAAATTGATACCCCAAAACGGGCGCAACATTTGCCGCAAGTCTTATCTGCGCATGAGGTGGAACGCCTGCTAGCGGTGCCTAAGATTGACACGACGCTCGGGCTACGAGATCGCGCGTTACTTGAAGTCATGTACGCGACGGGACTACGGGTCAGCGAAACCATTAACGTGAAACTTGATGATTTACACTTAGACCTGGGCTTGATTCAAACGATCGGTAAAGGTGACAAAGAACGCATTATTCCGATTGGGGACGTGGCGATTGATTTTGTTGAGCGCTATTTAAAAAACGCTCGGCCAAAGTTGGTCTCTGCGAAGCGACGCAACAACTACCTCTTTTTGAACAATCATGGCGGGCAACTGACGCGACAGGGCGTTTGGAAGAATTTAAAGGCCCAAGTGAAAGCTGCCGGGATTGAAAAAGACGTCACGCCACATACGTTGCGCCATTCGTTTGCGACGCACATTTTGGAAAATGGCGCCGATCTGCGCGTGGTTCAGGAATTATTGGGCCATGCCGATATTTCAACGACTCAGATTTATACGCATATTACCAAGAAACGACTGGCGGAGGTCTATAATAAATACCATCCGCGGGCGTAGTTAGGAGAGGCCAAATGCTTGTCAAATATCGTAAAGACTATGAAAAAGTTGCCATGGGCCTACTTTCGTTTATTCCTGATTTCAAGGAGATTACCCATTTACAAACCGAAATGCAGTGGTATCAGGCCACGAATAATCATCAACTTTTGTTGTGGCGTGAAGCCGATGGTGATTTTTGCGGTATCGTGGGCATTGAAATCGGGCCTGATTTTATTTTAGTTCACCACGCGTCGCTGTCACCAGAAGAACGTAATTCACAAAATTTACAACAAATGTTAGACGAATTGGCGGACTTGTATCCGCAGCAACGGGTCATGGGGACGTTAGAAATGGCACCAGTTATTGGCGCATGGGAGCGAAGTCGTGATGAACAACGAACAACCGATCACCATTAAAATTTCAGAATTTGAAGGCCCCTTGGACCTCTTATTACATTTGATTCGCCAAAATAAAATGGACATTTATGATATCCCAATTGCCGCCATTACCAAACAATATTTGGATTATTTACAGTCAATGCAAGCATTACAACTAGACATTGCTGGCGATTATTTGGTGATGGCGGCGACGTTGATGACGATCAAAAGTCGTGATCTATTGCCACAGGCGCCGGTGGCGGAAGATGAGGCCGACGACGAGCTGGATCCACGGGAGTCACTGGTGGCTGAACTGCTAGCTTACAAAGTTTATCAAGAAGCTGCCGGCGAATTGCGGGTGAAAGAACAGGCCCGGCAACAACATTTTACCCGTGAAGCGATGCTCATGCCGGCAGAGTTACCGACACCACAATTGACGGCCGGCATTACGGTCGGCGACTTGCAGGCGGCCTTTCGGCAATTAGTGGCCAAGCGTCGCCGGGCACAACCATTAACGAAAACGGTCACTGCCGATCCAGTCACGATTGAGACCCGGATGGCACAAGTTCGCCAACGACTCGTCGCTGAACCACAAGGGGTTGACTTTGCGACCTTATTTACACCGAGTGCCAGCGATGATATGCTGGTCACAACTTTTATGGCTGTGTTAGAATTAACCAAGCAGGATCAGTTGACGCTCCAACAGACCGCACGACTGGGTCCAATTCACTTATATTTACGACAGGATGAAACGCATGACGAACATTGAACAAATTGAAGGACTACTTTTTGTGGCTGGCGACGAAGGTGTGACGGTGGCGGAAATTGAACATGCCACGGGTTTTGCCAAGCCGGCCATCAATACGATGTTGACGACGCTGGCAGCGCATTATGCCGACGATCCGGATTGTGCCTTGGTGATTTTATCAACGGCGAATACGTTCAGACTAGCAACGAAAGCTGCGCTAGCGCCGGTCTTAAAACGTTATTTTGAAGCGCCATTGTCGACGAGTTTGTCCCAGGCCTCGTTAGAAGTCTTGGCAATCATTGCCTACCGACAACCCTTGACTCGAATTGAAATTGATGAGATTCGCGGGGTCCAAAGTGGGTCAACAATTCAAAAGTTGGTGCTCCGTCAATTGGTGACGGAAACGGGGCGACTCAGCGAACCTGGTCGTCCGATTTTGTATGGTACCACTGAGTTGTTTTTAGACTATTTCGGCTTAAAGTCACTCGATGAGCTACCGGCAATCGACCTCGAGGCGTTGACGGATAGTGAACATCCAGCACCCGAAACAGATCTGTTTTTGACAGCATTTCAAGCAAAACTCAACGGAGAACATCCAGATAGTGAGGAAAATTAATGGCAGAACGTTTACAAAAAATTATGGCTGAAGCGGGCGTTGCGTCACGGCGCAAGTCAGAAGTCTTAATTACTTCCGGTCATGTGAAGGTCAATGGTAAAACCGTGACCGAATTAGGGGTTAAAGTCGAACGCCATGATCAAATTGAAGTCGATGGGACGCCAATCTTGGCCGAAAAACTTGTTTATTATTTGTTTTATAAGCCACGTGGGGTCGTGACAACGGTCCATGATGAACGCGGTCGTAAGACGGTGATGGACTATTTCAAGGACGTGCCAGAACGGATTTATCCGGTTGGCCGCTTGGATTATGATACTTCGGGACTCCTGATTATGACTAACGATGGCGCTTTAGCTAATCGCTTGACGCATCCAAAGTATGAAGTTAAGAAAACTTATTTGGCTAAAGTCGAAGGGGTGCCGACCAATGCCGACCTTAAACAATTGCGTTTAGGGGTTGAAATTGATGGTCGGACCACCGCGCCGGCTAAATCGAATTTGTTAGATAGTGATCATAAGAAGCAAAATGCCTTAGTGCAATTGACCATTCATGAAGGCCACAATCATCAAGTTAAAAAGATGTTGGCCGCCATTGGTCACCCCGTAACTAAGTTAAAGCGGGAACGCTATGGTATTTTGGACCTACAGAGTTTACAAGCTGGTGAGTATCGCAAGCTAAAACCAATTGAAATTAGCAAGTTAAAGGGTGAACGATAGCGCTTGCATTTTTGTATTGAAGTGTGTAAACTAAAGATGTTAAAAAATAATATTTGGTTCATCTTCAGGGCAGGGTGTAATTCCCGACCGGCGGTTATAGCCCGCGACCTATGTGTAAGCATAGTGATTTGGTGTAATTCCAAAGTCGACAGTTAAAGTCTGGTATAAAGAAGATCGAGCTTATTTGGCATAAATCCGCAAATAAACCCGCCCTGATGACAGTTCTTTTGTTGTCGGGCGTTTTTTTGTAGTGTTATGACGAAGCGGTTCATTGAAGATGACCCATAGGAGGGTGCGTTATGCAACAAACGACGTTACGCCGACTTGTGGGCATTGCCTTGCTCGGCGCGTGTGCTTATATTTTGATGTTATTGGAGTTTCCAATTATTCCAATAGCGGCTTGGATGAAGATTGACTTCTCAGATATTCCGATTCTGATTGGGTTATTCTTGTACGGCATGGGTGGTGCGTTTGCGATTACCTTAGTCAAACTATTTCTTCATTCAGCCACGATGGGATTCGCCATCCCAGATTTGATTGGGTCTTTGGCGAGTTTTCTCGGATCGGCGGTCTTAATTATCGCCTTTGCCTTAGTTTTACGTTATTTTCATGGCAATGAAAAGTGGCGGATGCCATTAGCCATCATCTTAGCAACGGTCGGTTTAGTCATTGTTGAATCGTTGGCAAACTTAACTTTTGTCTTGCCGTTCTACATGCAAGTCATGGGGATGAAATTAAGTGTTTCACTCAACACCTTAGTTTTGATTGCCGTGGTACCGTTCAACTTGATTAAGGGGCTCTTGGTCGGCGGCGTCTTTTGGCTGGTCTACCATCGCTTGGCGAAGTGGCTCGGGAGTCGCAATCAACTAATGACTCGCGTTTAAACGGTGACGTCATTGCCGACAGCAAGCATTAAATTAAACGATTAATCGAAACGGCCCGAACGAGTCAAGACAACTCGTTCAGGCCGTTTTTTTGAGTTGGTCAGAACTGCGGTTACATGCTATGCTTAAGAGGCTTAACTCGTTGAAAGAAGGTGCCGGATTGTTAGCTGAATATCTCTTATTGTTATTTACGACGGCACCACGTCGCCCGAAGGCTTTGTTCAATGTCCTCCGCGGCAAACGAACGGTGTCAACCTTGTTTGCCGGGTTGACGACGGACAGCTTGTCGTTATTAGGCAGTTGCCATGGGATTCCGTTAGTCAGCTTTGAGCGCGCAACTGAGCAGTTGGTTAGTGACGGTTGGTTGAAAACGACCCAACCAGGATATTTACAATTGACGATCGCTGGGGCAGCCGCGCAACAACGGTTAAAAGACACGCTATATTTGCCGACAGCTTGGGAAAATTATCAAGCAGCGGATGTGCGCCAGTTTACGGCTGCGAGTCAATTGGCCTTACAAGTCGTCTCAGAAGCCGTTCATCAGCAGCGACGCTATTATCCGATCACGACAGATCGTCACATTCAATGGCAAGTCAAGCAGTGGTTTCGACAATGGCAAAGTCCAACGCTTGGACAACAAATTCAACAAGAATTAACCGCATTTTTACAAACACAAACGACTGAACTAGCTACGGTCTTCAGCGGGAGTTTAACTGGATTCAACTTTCCCGGGCAGACCGAGCAACAGTTGGCGACGCAACTTGATCGCCAGCCGTTGGAAATCGTGGTGATGCGCAAAGATCTGAGTTGCCATTGGGTGGCGTGGCTAAAACAACAGCCGACAACGCCATTAGCAGCATTGTTGCGGCCATTATTGAAAGTAACTCCGGTCAGCAGCAGTGCTTGGCAAACGTATCAAGATTACCGTGCCAGTCAAAATTTAACGCTGGTGGCGCAACGTCGCAAACTGAAGCTGAGTACCGTGCGGGAACATTTGTTAGAAGTCGCAATCTTGTGGCCGGAATTTCCCGCGGCTGAGCTATTGACCCCAATCCGGATTCAGCAATTGACGGGTCTTTTTTCAGAAAATCCGAGGATTGAAACTTGGCGTTTTGACACCGTGCAAGCTGCTTTTCCAGAAATAGATTTCTTTTGGTTTCGACTTTATCAGATTATGAGGTGCCATGATGCAGCGTGAAGCCATTTATCAACGATTAAAAGCTAAATATGGGTTTGATGAGTTTCGTCCGGGCCAATATGAAGTGATTAGCGACTTACTCGCAGGCGAAGATGTGCTGGCGGTTTTACCAACTGGAACAGGGAAATCATTAATTTATCAATTGGTTGGTAGCTTGCTGCCCGGTTTGGTGGTTGTCATTTCACCCTTGATTTCGCTGATGCAAGATCAAGTCGCACGATTAAACTATCAAGGTGAGAAGCAGGTGGCGGCGCTGACATCGCAATTGGACTTTGGCACTCGCAAAAGTGTGTTAAGACAGCTCCCGCAATTGAAATTTTTATTTATTTCACCAGAGATGCTGAAACAACCGAGGGTGTTAGCGGCACTCCAGCAGACGACCATTAGTCTACTAGTCATCGACGAGGCGCACTGTATTTCGACTTGGGGTCCGGACTTTCGCCCAGACTATTTGTCGCTAGGAACGTTGAAACAGGCGATTGGTAATCCCTTGACGTTGATGTTAACGGCGACCGCGACTGCCAAAGTCCGCCAAGATATTGTGACACAGTTACAAGTTCCCGCTGCAAAACAAGTCGTTTATTCGGTTAATCGGCCGAATATTTATTTGGCAGTGGAACAAGTCGCTTCTGAGGCCGATAAACGGGAGCGATTACAGCAATTGGTGTTGGCTGTGAAGCGACCAAGTATTGTGTATTTTAGTTCAAAGCGCCAGACTGATTTGATTGCGGAATGGCTACGTTCGACAACCCACTTACGCGTGGCGGCCTATCACGCCGGCTTGACGGCGGAAAATCGCTTTAAAATTCAACAGCAATTTATGGCGGGCGAACTGGACGTGATTTGTGCCACCTCAGCTTTTGGGATGGGCATTGATAAAGCCGATATTCGGCAAGTGATTCATTATCATTTACCAACCAATCTGGCTGATTATGTTCAAGAAATTGGGCGTGCAGGGCGTGACGGTCAGCCGGCACTGGCCGTTTTATTGTACGCGCCTGGTGATGAACAGCTGGTCCGTAATCTGAACAACCTAACTGCGGCCAGCCCGGCTGAAATTCAACTGGATCAGCAACGCTTTCAACAATCACAAGTGGCTGAGACTGATTTAAGCTTGGTTTTGCAGTATTATTGGACACATGGCTATTCAGTTGAACAAGTCACAACCCAGTTTGAAAGCCGGCAACGGGCTAAAGAAGCTGAACTCGCACAACTATTAACGTATGTCCAAGCTAAAACTTGTCGGCGAGCCGTTTTGATGGCTTATTTTAATGAACCGGCACCAGACCATACGCCGCGCTGTTGTCAGCTTTCAGGGGAGCCATTGCCACTTGCACAATTAGGTCTTACGGCAAGTAAAGCACAGTCGCAAGCGGCAACAATCCCGTGGCAGCAGATTTTAGCACAACTGTTTTTACAAAATTCTTAAAGAAATCAGTTTGGCGTTATGTTACAATATTTGATGAAAGTTTTTTGAGGAGGAACACCCTATGAGTCAAAAAAATGATGATCAAAAATCCCAAAAAGATAAACCATGGGATAAAACTTTTGAAGACGATCGGGATGATTCAGGCAATTTATCGCGAACTCAAAAACGTAAACAGGATAGCAGTAATTCCACTCTGACGACCGTCTTAGTGGTGTTAATTTTGTTGCTCGCGCTTGCACCAATTGGTTATTTTTTGGTGAAGAAAAATTCGTTGAATAATCCGCAACAGACTGAACAAGTTGCTAGCTCTAGCTCAAAGAAAAAAGCCTCGAGTACGGCAGCGAAATCATCTTCAAAGGCGGCAAACAAGTCTAGTGAGTCAACTGCTGCTAAAAAGAAAGCTGCTGCCAAAAGTAGTAGTTTAGCATTAGCCAGTTCCAAGGCGGCTGCGAAGGCTAGTAGTAAGGCCGCCGCTTCGACAACCGAATCTAGTAGTAGCGCATCTTCAAGCTCGGCGAGTAGTGACAGTAGCAGTAGTTCATCAGCCTCTGGTGAAAAGTACGTAACGGTTGCTGCTGGACAAGGGGTTTATCGGGTTGCGACCAATGCTGGGATCTCGGTGGATGAGCTCTTGCAACTGAATGGGTTATCATCTGGATCAACCATTTCGGCTGGTCAGCGGTTACGTGTCCGTTAAAAATGCGATTTTTAGAATTGTGAGGATTTAACGGTTATGGCAGAACAGGCATTACAAGTCGCCATTGATGGTCCAGCTTCGGCTGGAAAAAGTACCGTCGCTAAACTGGTTGCAAAACGGTTTGGCTATATCTATGTGGATACCGGTGCGATGTATCGTGCGGTCACTTATTGGGCCATGACCCACCAAGTGGCACTGACGGATGATCAAGCGGTTGCGACCATGATGCAGTCATTGACCATCAGCTTTAAGCCAGGCGAACCTGACCAATTGGTGTTCGCGAATGACGAAGATATTACCGCGGCAATTCGGCAACCAGATGTGACGAATAACGTGTCGACGATTGCGGCATTGCCAACGGTACGGACGATCTTAACGGAACAACAGCGTCAGATTGCCGCTGCTGGTGGGATTGTCATGGATGGCCGCGATATCGGGTCGACCGTATTACCACAAGCCGAAGTGAAGATTTTCTTAGTTGCTTCAGCAGCAGAACGGGCCAAACGCCGGTATGCAGAAAACATTACTAAAGGAATCAATACACCGCTCGCACAATTGCAAGCAGAGATTGAGCTCCGTGATCATAAGGATTCAACTCGTAAAGTCTCACCATTGACACAAGCTGCTGATGCAGTTTTAGTCGATACGACGCCAATGTCGATCGAAGAAGTGGTTGAGGCCATCGCGAGAATTATAAAAAAACAAAGTTCAACAATCTAATTACACAAGTTGGTGTTTTTAGCTAGCTTTTCATCGCAGTTTCAGCTATGATATAGGTTAGAGTTATTGTTGACAGGAGGAAATTTGCATGAGTGAAAATGAAAACAGTCAAAATGAGAAAAAAGAACTTTTAGATGCTTTAAATAGCGTCTCAGAAGTTAACGTCGGTGATGTTGTTAAGGGTGAAGTCTTAGCAATTGACGACGACAAGCAAGTTATTGTTGGGATCCAAGGTACCGGCGTTGAAGGGGTCGTTCCTTTGAAGGAACTCTCAACACAACGGGTTGAAGATGTCAACGAAGTCGCTAAAGTTGGCGATGTTTTAGACTTGGTTGTCATTTCTCGAATTGGCACCGATAAAGAAAACGGCAGTTACTTACTGTCACATCGTCGGTTAGAAGCTCGCAAAGTTTGGGACGATGTAGAAAAAGAATACGAAGCAGGCCATACAATTAAAGCTCCTGTAACGCAAGTAGTTAAAGGCGGCTTAGTCGTTGACGCTGGCGTTCGTGGCTTCATCCCTGCCTCAATGATTGATGATCATTATGTTGAAGATTTAAGTGCTTACAAAGGCCAAGAACTTGAACTTAAGATTATTGAAATTGAACCTAGCGAAAACCGTTTGATCTTGTCACACCGTGCCGTTGTCGAAAAGACACGCGAAGCACAACGTGCCGAAGCATTACAAACCTTAGAAGCTGGCTCAGTTGTCAGTGGGAAAGTTGCACGTTTGACTAACTTTGGTGCGTTTGTTGACCTTGGTGGTATTGATGGGTTAGTTCACGTTTCTGAAATTTCATACGAACGTGTTGAAAAACCTGCCGACGTTTTAAAGGTTGGCCAAGAAGTTCAAGTGAAGATTTTATCTGTTGATGCAGATCGCGAACGTGTGTCACTTTCAATCAAAGCAACCTTACCAGAACCTTGGGATGGGATTGAAGAAAAAGCCCCTCAAGGTGCCGTTCTTGATGGTAAAGTTAAACGCTTGACTAGCTTTGGTGCCTTTGTTGAAGTATTCCCTGGTGTTGAAGGTTTGGTTCATATTTCACAAATCTCACATCAACATATTGCAACACCAAACGATGTCTTAAAAGTGGGCCAAGAAATCAAAGTTAAAGTTTTGGACGTTCGTCCAGACGAAAAGCGGTTGGCATTGTCAATCAAAGCTTTGGAAGAAAAGCCACAAGCTGCTGAAGGCGAAGAAGAAACGCCAAGCCACAGCAATAATAATCGCGGTGGTAACAACAACCGTCGTAACAACAATCGTCGCGACAACCGTTCTGCTTCTGAACGCTCAACGGCTAATGCACCGGAAGAATCAACTGGTTTCAGTTTAGGTGATTTAGTTGGTGACGCTTTGAAGAACGCTGAACACAATGATGATGAAAAGTAATCATTGATTGCTTCTAAAAATACCCTTCAAGCTGGCCTTGAAGGATATTTTTTTATGAATCGAGATCAATGACTTATTTTGTGAAGGAGGAGTTTAGATGCCAAAACCAGTTGTCGCCATTGTAGGGCGACCAAACGTTGGTAAGTCAACGATATTTAACCGGATTGCCGGTGACCGTATTTCAATTGTTGAAGATACGCCCGGGGTTACCCGTGATCGAATCTATGCCAACAGTGAATGGTTAGGTCGGGAATTCAGTTTAATTGATACCGGTGGGATTGATATTGATGATGCCCCGTTTATTAAACAAATTACGCAACAAGCCGAAATTGCGATTGACGAAGCTGATGTCATTGTTTATTTGGTTAGTGCTAAAGAAGGTGTCACGGACGCCGATGAACACGTGGCACAAATCTTGTATCGTTCCGACAAGCCAGTCGTTTTAGCCGTTAATAAAGTCGATAATCCAGAGTTACGTGCACAGATTTATGATTTTTATTCCTTAGGCTTTGGCGAACCATTCCCAATTTCTGGGGCGCATGGCTTAGGCCTGGGTGATTTACTCGATGCGGTCATCAAGAATTTCCCAGAGTCAACCGGTGAAGATGAACCCGGTACCATTCGTTTCAGTTTAATTGGTCGGCCAAACGTTGGGAAGTCTTCAATCGTCAACGCTTTGCTTGGTGAAGACCGGGTGATTGTGTCTGACGTGGCTGGGACGACCCGGGATGCGATTGATACAAAATTTACTGATGCTGACGGTAATCGGTTTGTCATGGTGGATACGGCTGGTATTCGTAAAAAGGGTAAAGTCTACGAAAATACCGAACGTTATTCAGTCATGCGGGCGTTAAAGGCAATTGATAATAGTGATGTTGCCCTGTTTGTCATCAATGGTGAAGAAGGCATTCGCGAACAAGATAAGCGGGTTGCTGGCTATGCCCATGAAGCGGGTAAAGGGATCATTATTGTCGTGAATAAGTGGGATCTGGTCAAAAAGGATAATCATACGATGCAAGAGTTTGAAGCTTACATCCGTGATCAATTCGTGTACCTCGCCTATGCGCCAATTATCTTTGTTTCGGCAAAGACCACGCAACGTTTGGCACAGTTGCCAGCGATGATTCAGACCGTCAACACGAACCACTCACGGCGGATTCAGTCGTCTGTTTTGAATGATGTCATTATGGACGCAATTGCGATGAATCCAACGCCTAGTGACAATGGGAAACGGCTTCGGGTTTACTATGCGACCCAAGTGGCAATTCAGCCACCAACCTTTGTGGTTTTCGTGAATGATCCTGATATGATGCACTTTTCATATGAACGTTTCTTGGAAAATCAGATCCGAAATGCGTTTGATTTTACCGGGACACCGATCCATATGATTGAACGGCGTCGAAAGTAGTCAAAAAGGCTTGAAACCGGCATTTTAGCATAATGCTTAAAAGTTGTAAACGATTATTACTTATTTTTCGTTTTTTACTCAAAAAGGCCAAAAAAGCTTGCTATTACAGCATTCCTATGCTATCTTTGATGAAGAAATGATGCTTGTCATCGTTTCTCTCATTTTTGGACCACTCAAAAATGATCATCTGGATGTACGTAATTTAATACATACATCTTCACTCTGTAAAGGGGAGGTGAATCAAACATGGCAAACAAAGCTGAATTAGTTAACAACGTTGCTGCTTCTGTAGATAACTTGACTAAGAAACAAGCAACTGCTGCAGTCGACGCAGTCTTTGCATCAATTCAAAGCACTCTTGCAAAGGGTGAAAAAGTTCAATTAATCGGATTTGGTAACTTCGAAGTACGTGAACGTGCCGCTCGTAAGGGCCGCAATCCACAAACTGGCGATGAAATCCAAATTCCTGCAAGCAAAGTACCTGCATTTAAGCCAGGGAAAGCTTTAAAGGATGCAGTTAAATAAGCGTCATTGAGTTTTACTCGAGAAGTCAGTATAGCAACCGTTATACTGGCTTTTTTGTTGTCGTTTGCGTTATGATAGTAAGTCGAGTTATAAGACAAAATGGCTAAAGGATGGGTGCGATGACTTATTCAGAAAAAATGCTCGCGGCATTATCCAACGGGCAACTAGAAAATGCCAACAAGCATTATGCTTGGGCGTTGCGTAAAGATGATGATGAGACACTATATAGTTTGGCGGAAGAATTATACGGATTAGGATTTCTAAAGCAATCTGCCCGTATTTATAAAAAATTATTGGCCAAGTATCCAGATGAAGATGATTTACGGACTAGTCTGGCCGATATTGCGATTGATGAGGATGATACCGACTTAGCTTTGAACTATTTGTCTGAAGTGAAGCCGGAGTCGTCTGCATATGTCCAGGCCTTGCTGGTTGAAGCAGACCTCTATCAAACCCAAGAGTTATTTGAAGTGAGTGAACAAAAATTGGTTGAAGCGTACCAAATTGACCCAGATGAACCCGTGGTTGAATTTGCTTTGGCTGAATTTTACTTTTTGATTCGTAATTACGCCAAAGCGGTGCGATTCTATCTTGATTTAATCAAGAAGGGGCAATTAGAAATTTCTAAAGTCAACTTAGTTGAGCGACTGGGTGTGTCATATGCCGAATCCGGTCACTTTGAACAGGCGGTCGGCTATTTAGAGCAGATTAAACCGGCTAAATTGACGCCAGATAGTCAATTTGAATTAGGTTTCACCTATTTGCAACTGGACGAGCCACGTAAGGCAATTGATATTTTCAACAAGTTACGGGAACAAGATTCGCAATATGCGACGCTTTATCCGTATTTAGCCGAGGCTCAGGAGAAGTTAAATGAGTTAGACCATGCGTTGATGACCTTACAAGAAGGACTAGCGGTCGATCAATATAATGAAAAACTATATTTGCAAACTGCTCGAATTGCTTTGAAACTAGATGATCAAGATTTGGCAGAAAAGTATTTACGTGAAGGGTTAAGCATTGATCCAGACAATTTGACGACGGTACTGGAACTGTCTAATTTACTCGTCAAACAAGAGCGGTATCAGGATAATATTGATCTATTAGACCAATACTTGCAAATTAACGAATTTGATCCGCAATTTTATTGGAACTTGGCGATTTCAAATGATCACTTGGATCAGGTTAAGGCGGCCAAAGACAATTATTTGGCGGCTTACCCATTCTTCGAACATAACGAAGACTTCTTAAAACCAGCCATTTACTTCTTCCGTGAGGCCGGTATGCCTGAACAAACCGTTGCAGCCCTGCGCAACTACTTGGCAATCGAACCGGATGATGGCGAAATGGTCGCGATGTTGGAAGATTTTGAAGATCAAGGCTACTAGGCGATTGAAAATGCTTACAAGTTTGGTAGAATAAAACAAGAGATTGACTAAACTAGGGGGCATTGGATTGAAAGTAGCGTTAATTGCATCAGATTTAGATGGCACTTTTTTACGAGATGATCATGGTTTTGATCACGCGCGGTTTCAAGCACAATTGACTAAAATGATGGCGAATGGGCAACATTTTGCCGTTGCCAGCGGAAATCAACTCCAACATTGTATTGAAGTGTTTGACAAGATTGACGGCGAGATTACCTATGTGGCCGAAAATGGTGGCTTGGTCATCGACAATCATGGCACTGTTTTGAGTGAAAGTCTGCTAACGCCGACCGTTTTACAAGAATTGCTGACCTTTGTGGCAACTGCTCCCGAGTTAGCCGGTGCCGGGGCGTCGCTCTCTGGGAAAAATGGTGCTTATATTCGGCCGCAAGATGACAACGAAGTGATGCAGTACTTTTTGAGCAATCTATCAGTAGTCGATGATTTAGCCGCGGTCGATGACCATATTTATAAGGCCACGTTCGGCTGGCAAGATCAGCGAGCTGAATACCACGCTGACATCATTAATGCGCATTTTAAGGGGCGTTTACGGGCGACTGCGAGTGGTTACGGTGGTTTAGACGTGATTGCCCCCAATGTGGACAAAGCGTTTGGCTTAGCTTTCTTACAACGTCACTGGGGGATTGCTGCTAGCCAGACGGCCGCTTTTGGTGATAATAGCAATGATTTAGAAATGTTGCGTGAGGCTGATTATAGTTATGCCATGCGTAATGCCATTCCAACGGTCAAAACGATGGCCAATTATGAAACGGCCTTAGACAATAACCATGACGGTGTATTGGATACGATTGATGGGTTAATTTAATATACTAATTTTATCTAAGTGTTAACTTAAATTAGGATTGCTAGTGTGACTAGTAGTCCTTTTTATTTGGGGTAAGAAAGGGTCGTTTAAACGCGTTAAACTGTAAATTTATCACAGTTGTTGCACTAACGAAGGTTGTAAGATCAAAATCGAAAATCGTTAGTAACTACCGCTATGTCCAATGATTAGGGCCGCTTCCAGTCGCCACTGATCACATGCGGCCGTGGGACCGGGGCAAGCCTGAGGAACGTCTTGACCCTCGCCCGGAACCCTTGCCAAAATCGCAAGTGTCCCGGACCGTCCGTGGCGTAACGCCGGCGAGAAACATGCCGACCCAACGCCACGGTCACGACCGATGGGATCAGCGGCGACTTCCAGCTAATTTAACTGTTTTTAGGCTAGGTTTAGCGGAGGCCGGTAGAATCACTGTCCCACCATAGCACAGCGATGTCCGTCTGCCGGAGCGGGATCGCGACTAATTGGGAAGTAGCGGTTGCCTATGTGACCGTGTTTACGAGCCCTTTTGTCCTTTCAACCTTCAAGCACTAATCTGTCAGTCCAACCACCACAGATGAAATGGTCTGTTGTGTCGACTACTTTTAACTGTCGATTGTTTGCCGGTGGGTATCTGTCTAAGAAATTTAGGTGGCTGATCTTTCGAAACAATGCACGTTCTTAGCCGTGAGGGGGCTTCGTTTGGGGCTCAGCCGTGGCGTTTGACTTAGCGCGGGTTTTGTCCGCGGTTAGTCAAAAACCAGCTTTTGAGACCGCCCTTTGGCTCAAAACTGGTTCATGGCGTTCCAGCCCCAAACGCCCCCCCCGGTAGGCGGAAGTCGACCCACTCGATAATAAATTTAGAAAAAAACGAGGAAAACTTTACGATGAAAGGTTGACGATTAACCAATGCGTGGTTATCTGTTAAACTATAATAGTGATAAATTAACTGGACGCAGTTTTTTTGACTGAGACAGTTAAATTTGAGGAGGAAATTAATTTGGTTAAAGTAATAGTTGCCGGCTATCATGGTCGGATGGGTAGCACGGCTGCTCAAATGGTGATTGATAATGCTGATTTTGACTTGGTCGGGGTTTTTGATGCCCGCGGTAAGGATCGCAACTTGGGTGAAGATGATCGTTTTAAAGGTCAAGATGTGCCTGCTTTCCATAATTTAGACGCCATCAAAACAGATGCAACGGTTTGGATTGATTTTACGATTCCAACGGCGGTTTATGAAAATGCTAAATTTGCGATCAATCATGGGATTTCACCAGTGATTGGGACGACCGGGATGACCGATGAACAAGTCGCAGAGTTACAAAAGCTCGCTAAGGACAAACAAGTTGGTGGTCTAATCGCACCTAACTTTGGGATTAGTGCCGTCTTACTCATGCAATTTGCACAGCAAGCCGCTAAGTATTTCCCAGATGTTGAAATCATTGAAATGCACCATGATGACAAGATCGACTCACCTAGTGGGACGGCAATCAGCACGGCTAAGAAGATTGCTGAAGTGCGCAAGCCGAAAGAACAAGGCAACCCCGATGCTACCGAAACCATCCCAGGCGCCCGTGGTGCAGAATATGAAGGGATGCGGATTCATGCCGTGCGCTTGCCTGGTTTAGTTGCCCATGAAGAAGTGATGTTCGGTGGTCCCGGTGAAGGCTTGACGATTCGCCAAGATTCTTATGACCGGATTTCATTCATGACTGGTGTGAAGGTCGCGGTTGAAAAAATTAATCAGTATCATGAACTCTTCATTGGCTTGGAGAATTTACTATGATTTTGACGCCATTACCGACTGAGTTCGAACAAGCCAAGCCGATTATCGAGACGATTGAAGCGGCCGGCTATGAGGCTTACTTTGTTGGTGGGAGTGTCCGGGACACCATTTTAGGCAAACCGATTCACGATGTGGATATTGCGACGAGTGCGTTTCCAGCCGAAGTCAAGGGCCTGTTTAAACGAACCGTTGACACCGGGATCGAACATGGGACCGTCATGATTTTAGATCACGGTAACGGTTATGAAACCACGACGTTTCGGACGGAATCCGGCTATCAAGACTTTCGACGCCCTGATCAGGTCACCTTTGTTCGTTCATTAAAGGAAGACTTGAAGCGACGTGATTTTACGATCAATGCGTTAGCAATGCGAGCGAATGGCGAAGTCATTGATTTATTCGATGGGCTCGCTGACTTAAAGGCCCAAGTCATTCGTGCCGTTGGCGTTGCTGAAGATCGTTTTCATGAAGATGCATTACGCATGATGCGCGCGGTTCGTTTTGCTAGTCAACTCCGATTTAACATTGAACCTGCCACGAAACAAGCGATTGCGGATAACGCGCCACTGTTATCGAAAATCGCGGTTGAGCGTACTCGGGTTGAATGGGAAAAGTTGTTGATGGGGCAATGTCCGGATCGTGGCATACAGGCGTTGGTTCAAACTGATCTGTACCGCTACATGCCTAAGATGGCGACGCAGTTACCGATGCTAGAAAAACTAATCGCGCTACCAGCGTGGCAGTTGGACAGCATCGAAAGTACCTGGACGCTGCAAGCTTGGTTGATGGCATTGCCAGATGAAGCCGCAATCAAGCAGTTGTTGAAGGCTTGGAAGACGAGCAATGAGTTGATTGACCACGTCACGGCGGCTTGGACGGTCATGCGGGCACTACAGCGTGATGCCACGCTTGCACCCATGACTTTATTCAAGGCGGGGGCAGCGGCGCTTAAAACGGCTAATACGGTCGCGAACTTGTTAGGCTTTGGCCGGCCACAGTCAGAATTGGTGGCAGCTTATGCGGCATTGCCGATTCAAGATAAGCATGCGCTGGCAATTAATGGCGGTGACTTACTTAAACAACAAATTGTGCAACCAGGACCACAAATGGGCGCTGTTTTGGCCCAACTGTTAGTGGCCGTAGTGACCAGCCAAGTGCCAAATGAGCCTGAAAAATTACTTGATTTTGCAAGGATGGTAGCGGATACAGAAAATAATTGATATTTTCTGTTAATCTGTTACGATTGAGATGAAACTAATTCTTCAATGAGGTGATCATATATGGATAGAGCATTAGAAGCATTAAAGTTTTATTTCCGCAATGGTGATACTTGGGTCGTTAATCATAAAGACATTTCCGACCTTTGGATTAGCCGGGTTACGACCAGTTATGGCCGAATCAAGGGTGGTAAGATGACGATTATTCATCCTTGCAAGTCATTTAAGGCTGAATTTGAACCAGATGCTGACGCCGTTGATCCTGATACAACTCATTTGGCATCCGTTACCAGTGGGATGTTCGAACGGGTGACTCATTTCCAAGATATTGAAAAAGTTGATATCTTATTCGGTGACGAACGTGGCAGTGAACAAGTTTACTTGCCATTCAAAGCCAAGGATGTTGATGGCTTAGATAATGTCTACCAAACGAGTTCATTATCATCAGATGGGTTATTACATTTAGTTGTTGATGCTGAAAACACGGTTTTAGATGTTTACGGTGATCAAAAATAAGTTTCAATCAAATGAAAACTTGCGGTCGATATTGGCCGCAAGTTTTTTGTTGCAAAAAAATAATGTTGCACGGTTGTGAGTTGTGTTTTTAGTGAATTCTAGCTAAGATAGAACGTAATGATGCATTTTTGTATTAGTGTATAAACTGTTCTAATGCCGCCTGCCGGTCGGAAGTTAAAATGTGGTCCTCCAAGCGAGAATTTAACTAGGGAGGTAAACCCACCGATTGAGATAAAAGGTGTCTCTGAGCTATTTTTTTCAGATGACATTGACTGCCAGCGCAAATCTAGCCGAGAGGTTGGGGGCTAAAATGCTCAGCCATGAAATTGGTCTTAGTGCGGGTGGGTTTTCCCGGACTTAGACCAAGGCTGGCTTTGAAGACCGCTTTTTGGCTTCAAAACGGCCCATGGCGTTCCAGCATTTTAGCCCGCAACCGGTAGGCGGAAAATAGTACACAACACAAGTACAAAAAGTGCAATGATGACAAAAGGGTGGATCGTAGAAGATGCAAACATTAAGAGCAGAAAATCTGACCCGCACATACGGTGAGAAAACACTATTTAAGGACATTTCATTTATCATTAATGAACATGACCGGATCGGCGTGATTGGCGTCAACGGTTCTGGCAAAACGAGTTTGTTAGATGTCCTAGCAGGCATCACGACGCCAGAAGCTGGCGAACTAGTCATGCCCAAAAATTATGAAATTGGTTATTTGAAACAACAGCCTGATTTGGACGAAAACTTGACCGTGATTGATGCAGTGTTAGCGGGTAGTCAACAAGTTTTCCGAACGATTCGGCACTATGAACAAACCTTGACGGTCTATGGGCAACATCCCGAAGATCCACAGGCACAACAAGCCTACATGGACGCAGAAACGATGATGAACCAAGAAGATGCTTGGACCGCTGAAAGTGATGTCAAGACGATTTTAACCCAACTACACATTACCGATTTGAGCCAGCAGGTGAAAACGATGTCTGGTGGTCAACGGAAACGGGTTGGGCTCGCACAAGTGTTGATTCAGTCACCTGACTTATTATTGTTAGATGAACCGACCAACCACTTGGACTTTGACTCAATCGAGTGGCTTGAAACATACTTGGCGGCGTATAAAGGCGCCTTAATGGTCGTGACGCATGATCGGTATTTCTTGGATCAAGTTGCCAACCAAATGTTTGAATTATCTTTCGGTGCGTTGTATAAATATACCGGTAACTATCAAGCTTTCGTTCAGGCGAAAGCCGAGCGGGTCGCTCGTGACGTGACCGCCGAGCACAAACAACAACAGTTGTATAAAAAAGAATTGGCCTGGATGCGAGCGGGTGCGCCGGCCCGCAGTACGAAACAACAAGGTCGGATCAACCGCTTCAACGATTTAAAGGACAACCTAAATACGTTGCAAGTTGATAGCGATGTCGATATCTCACTTGGACAGCAACGTTTAGGTAAAAAAGTGATCGAACTGAAAAATGCTAGTTTAAAGTTTGACAATCAGACTATTTTGAATGATTTTTCAATGTTGATCCAAGCGAATGATCGGATTGGGATTACTGGGATCAATGGTGCCGGTAAATCCAGTCTACTGAATGTGATTGCTGAACGGTTGCCACTTGACTCAGGGACCGTCATGATCGGTGAAACGGTCAAAATGGCTTACTATACCCAACAAACAGAACCAATTCCAGGCGATAAGCGGATTATCACTTATTTGCAAGAAATTGGTGAAAACGTCTTGAACAAACAAGGGGAACGGGTCTCGGTCACTGAGCTGTTGGAAGAATTCTTGTTTCCACGGTCAATGCATGGCACGCTAATCCGTAAGCTCTCTGGTGGTGAAAAACGCCGGCTCTACTTGCTCAAATTATTAATGCAACAACCGAATGTGCTCTTGCTGGATGAACCAACGAATGATTTAGACATTGGCACGTTAACAGTGCTTGAAAATTACTTAGCGAATTTTGCTGGGACCGTGATTACCGTGTCTCATGACCGTTATTTCTTGGATAAAGTGGGCACGAAGCTGTTGATCTTTGATGGTCAGGGCCATATTGAGCGTTATGCCGGGCGTTTCTCAAGCTATTTGAAGGATCAAAAAACCGCCGCTAAGCCAGCGGCCAGCAAGTCGAAGCCAGTTGAAGAAAAAACAACGGCCAAAGCCGAGAAACCGAAGGAAAAGGTCAAGTTGACTTATGCTGAGCAGCTTGAATATGACAAGATCGAAAGTGTCATTGAAGGCCTAGATAATCATAAAAGTGAACTTGAAACTGCAATGGCTGATAATGCCAGTGATTATGGTAAGCTAGCTGATTTACAAAAAGACTTAACCGCAACCGAAAAGTCGATTGATGAAAAAATGGATCGTTGGGATTATTTAAGTCAATATGCCGATTAATGAGAGGATGTCTGTCGAATGTTAGAGGAACCTTATTTGCAAGTAGCCCGCGATATTTTGGATCACGGGACATACAAAGATGACCGGACTGGCACTGGAACCTATAGTCTTTTTGGGGCTCAAATGCGATTCAATCTCGCGGATGGCTTTCCGATTCTGACGACGAAAAAAGTCCCCTTTGGCTTAATTAAAAGTGAATTGTTGTGGTTCTTGCATGGGGATACCAATATTCAGTTTTTATTAAAACATCATAATCATATTTGGGATGAATGGGCCTTTAAGAATTGGGTGACTAGCCCAGCTTATCAAGGACCCGACATGACCAATTTTGAACATCGTCGCTTAGATGACCCGGATTTCAAGCCAGTGTATCAAGCGACGATGCAACAATTTGATGATCAAATTTTGAACGATGATGACTTTGCTGCTAAATTCGGCAACTTAGGCGATGTCTATGGAGCCCAGTGGCGGCATTGGCAGACGCGTAGTGGTGAGACGATTGATCAAATCGCCAACGTCATTGACATGATCAAGCAGACGCCAGATTCACGGCGCTTAATTGTCTCAGCGTGGAATCCAGAAGATGTGCCCAGCATGGCGTTGCCACCTTGTCACACCTTGTTCCAGTTTTATGTGGCGGATGGCAAGCTGAGCTGTCAACTCTATCAACGTTCTGGTGACGTGTTCTTGGGAGTACCCTTTAACATTGCCAGCTATGCATTATTGACAGCATTGATTGCGAAGGAGACTGGTCTCCAAGTTGGTGAGTTTGTGCATACGTTGGGCGATGCACATATTTATACGAATCACGTCGATCAAATTAAGGAACAACTGCAACGGACGCCAAAGGCCGCGCCTAAGCTACAATTGAGCGGTGATCATCAAAGCATTTTTGATTATCAAATGCGCGATATTAAACTCGTCGGTTACGACCCGGCACCGGCCATCAAAGCGCCGGTTGCCATTTAGGAGGGCGTCATGATTGCCTTAATTTGGGCGCAAGATGAAAATGGCCTGATTGGTGCCAACGGACAAATGCCGTGGCACTTGTCAGCCGACCTCAAACGTTTTAAAGCCCTGACGAGTCATCATACAGTCGTCATGGGGCGCAAGACCTTTGCCGGCTTTAAGCGGCCGTTGCCGAAGCGGCAAAACATTGTCTTATCGCATCAGTCCTTAGACTTGCCGGCGGGGGTGCAACAATTTAAGACGCTCGACGACTTGTGGGCCTTGAATGCCAAGCAACCGGATGAGGTGATCTTTGTGATTGGTGGCGCAACGGTGTATGCGGCCGTCTTACCACAGGCTGATCTGTTATACCAAACGCAGATTCAACATGCCTTTGACGGCGATACTTGGATGCCGGCGATTGATTATACACAATGGGAAGTCACGGCTAAGCAGACGGTTGCCGCTGATGATCAGAATCCCTGGACGTTTAGTTTTACCGATTACCAACGGCGTTAAATCGAGAAGTAACAGTGAAACTAACGGCTATTTCTGCTATACTAAAATCATTAATTTTATTGTAATGGTTCCGTAAACATTACAGATATAAGAAAGCGTGGCAAAGTATGACGAAAATCAAGATTGTGACCGATTCTTCGGCAAATTTAACGGACGCCGAAATCGAAAAATATGAAATTACGGTAATTCCGCTATCCGTCATGATCGATGGCACAATTTATATTGAAGATGAAACGATTACTCGCGATGAGTTTATCGAAAAAATGGCGACCGCTAAGTCGTTACCGAAGACTAGTCAGCCGGCCCTAGGCACATTTATTGAAACTTTTGATAAATTAGGCGCTGATGGTTCGGCGGTGGTCTGCATCAATATGCTCGAAGCCATTTCTGGCACCGTGCATACTGCTGAACAAGCGGCATCGATTACTAAGACAGATGTCACGGTTATTGACGCCCGGACGACCGATCGTGCGATGGCCTTTCAAGTAATGAACGCTGCCAAATTAGCGCAAACGGGTGCTGACAAGGATGCGGTGGTTGCGATGGTACATGCGACCCAAGCGCATACGAAGTTATTCATGGGCGTGATGACTTTAAATAACTTGGTTGCAGGTGGCCGAATTAGTCGGATCACCGGTGCGATTAGTACCTTGTTAAATGTCAAAATCGCCTTGGAAGTTGATGATGGCGCGCTCGACGTCAAGATGAAGGGGCGCGGCGTCAAAGCGATTAACAAGTTCTTCGACAAGGTCATTGACGAAATTATTAACACGCCCAATGTCGTTGAAGTGGCGATTTCACACGTTGGGGCAACGGAACGGGTTGAAGAATACAAAGCACGGCTGCAAGCGGCACTTCCAAGTCTTAAAGTGAGTGTTCAACCAACCGTACCAATTATTGCAACCCATGGTGGTCCTGGAGCATTTGCGGTGGAATATCACACGCAGACACCGGCTTAAAGAGCGGTCGTTTTAAAAGCGAATAGAACTAAAGGAAAAGGCAGGGGTGCTACTGAGCATAACCTAGGAACTGAATGATTGGAGCCTTTCAATCGTTTAGCTCCCGTAGCTCTGTTGCATCCGTGCCTTTTGTTAAACGTTTTGGCGATCATCGTCGGAACCAAAAGAGAGTCTGGGTGTTATTCCAGACTCCTTATTTTAAGTTAACCCCAAAAGAAAGGTTGTTGGATCGCATGCGAAAAGTATGGGAAGTTGTTAAAATTGTGCTCGTCTTGGCAATCGTTGGTGGTGGTGCTTTTTGGGGCTTGAATCATGTGTTACATCCAGCACCAGCAACAACAACCACCACGACGTCTAAAAAAACGACCAAAAAGACTAAAAAAACGACGGCCAAGAAGCCAACGGTCGCGCATAAAAAATCAATTAAGTTGGTTGCCGTCGGAGATTCTTTGACGGAAGGTGTCGGTGACGAAGCTGAAGGCGGTTATGTTGGTCAGATTAAGCAAATGTTGACGAGCAAGCAAAAGCTGACGGTTTCAACGACCAACGCCGGCAAATCTGGTGACCGTAGTGATCAGATCCTAGCTCGAATCAATCAGTCGAAGGCTTTGCAAGCCAAGATTGCGGCAGCAGATGTCTTAACGGTGACAGTCGGTGGCAATGACTTGTTGCAAACTTTAGAAGGGTCGATTACGTCCAATAATACGACCAAAAATGATGCGACGGTCACACGGGCCCAAAATACGTATGCCCAGAAGTTGACAAAGTTATTTGATAAGTTGAAGAGTTTAAATGCCAATGCGTCGATCTTTGTCTTTAGTATCTATAATCCAATCTATGTGAATTTCCCAAATGTCACGGCAATTACCCAATATGTCGATCAGTGGAATCATCAGACTGAAACAACGCTGGCGAGTTATCCGCATGCTTACTTTATGGATATTAATACGGCGATGTCACATGGCCAATATAAGACGGCTGCACAGATCAAGCAACTCGAGAAGTCTTCAACGAATACCGATTTGACGAAGATTACCAATTCGAAAGCTTTGGGGACGGCCTTGACGGCTGAATCCAAAGATAACGACTTGATTTCGAATAGTGATAACTTCCATCCAAATAAGCGTGGTTATCACGTCTTTACGACCAAGCTTTACAATACGATGTTGGCACATGACGCTTGGTTGATTAAAAAGTAAGGAGGGCGTTAAGATGAGAGAAGCAAAACGGGCGGAGAAGCAACCGCAACCGGCACCCAAAAAGTCCCGGGGTCCCGTTAATTTTTGGAAATGGCTGGCCATTGTCTTACTAGCCCTAGTTTTAGGTGGCGGTGCGTATGTTGGCAGTCAGATTTTTCGGACCCCAACTGAAGCCCAGTTAGTGACGAGCACGAAGACGACGGATGCCGCGAGTGTCCCAATCAAAATGAATCGGCAACAGCTCAATGCGTTGGCAGATTATTATTTGACGGATTTGCAAAAAGGTCAAGATTTAAAGTATCGGTTTGTGGTCCGTTCTGACGCAGCCTACTTACTTGGTACGACGCAGGTCTTAGGCCAAAATGTCTCGTTTGTCATTACGATGCAACCGACCGTGATTAGCGATGGGAATATTTCACTGAAGGCCACGAAGCTATCCGTTGGGACAATGTCGTTGCCAATCAGTTTTGTGATTAATTATATTAATAATAATTACAAGCTGCCAAAGTGGGCAAAATTGAGTGCTAAGAATAAGACGATTAATTTATATTTGAATAAAATCGTTGGGAAAAATGATGTGCGATTTAGTGTCGATAAATTAGATATCGCCAAAAACGAATTTAATTTTGAAATGCACATTCCCAAGACTAACTAAGTGAGGCGTGTTCATGCACAAAACGTTTTATCAATATTTAATGACCCAACGGAACCCTGACAGCACGGAGAGTGAGGCTGAGTTTGCCAACAACGCCTTCTTCGATCCACAATTTCCGAAGCAGAGTAAGGATTTTCACGAGGTGTCACAATATTTAGAATTAAATGCTGGTTATTTGCCATCAATGACGATTTTCGATGACAGCTGGCAGGCCTATTTGGCGAGTGAAGCCTAAGCCAATTTAGTGAGGAAAGAGGAGTCTGGCATGCCAGAACAACCAAAGCAAACAGAACCAACAAAAGCGGAACAACCACCCGTTCAACCTAAAAAGGCCAAGCGGCGCGTCGGTTTATGGACGTACATTATTTCAGTCGTGGTCGCGTTAGTTATCGGGATTGGCGGGACTTACTGGGTTTTAGGCCGTGCCGTGACGCAGCAAATCAACAGTATGCAACAGACCAATAGCGCCATGAAAAAAATTCAATCGGTCTATGCGACGATCAGTGATAACTACTATGAACCCGTCAATGCTAATAAGTTAGCGAACGGGGCCATCAATGGGATGGTCAGTTCGCTAGGTGATAAGTTCTCGGAGTACATGGATAAGAGTGAAACTGAGAGCTTGAATGACACCATTGACAGTTCCTTCTCAGGCATTGGCGCGCAAGTGCAAAAGTCTGGTAGTTATATCCAAATTATTTCACCAATTGCGGACACCCCGGCGAAAAAGGCTGGTTTGAAGCCCAAGGATATCATCAAGAAAGTTAATGGTAAGTCGATTGCGGGTAAGACGCTGACACAAGCCGTTAACTTGATGCGTGGGAAAGTTGGGACATCGGTTTCACTAGAGATTGAACGGGCGGGTAAGACGTTCACGATTAGTTTGAAACGGGCGAAGATTCCGGTCACGACGGTTAATTATAAATTGGTCGGTGGCGACAAGAAGATTGGGTATATTACCGTTTCAACCTTCTCAACGAATACTGCCAAGGAATTTAAGACCGCTTTAAAGGCACTGGATAAAAAAGGTGCCAAGAAGTTGGTGATTGACATGCGCGGTAATCCTGGTGGCTTGATGACGGCGGCCTTGAAGATGGCGTCAATGTTTGTGAAGAACGGCAAGACCATCATGCAAGTTCAAACCCGTGGTGCCCAAGCCGAAAAATATGTTGCTGGTAAGAAGTACGACGGCGGCTACAAAGTCACCAAGCCAACGACAGTGTTGATTGATGGTGGGAGTGCTTCGGCAGCTGAAATCTTCTCTGCGGCTTTACAACAGTCTGCGGGGGTTAAGTTGGTCGGGTCACAATCCTACGGGAAAGGGACCGTCCAAACGGTGACGAGTTTCAATGATAAGACCGAAATGAAGATTACCGTTGCCAAATGGTTAACCCCAGATGGCACTTGGATCAACAAGAAGGGCTTAACACCAGATGTCAAAGCCACTGAACCAAGTTACGCCAATTTGACGGTCATCAGTAAACCAGACGATTTGAAGGCTGGGAAGGTTAACGATGATGTGAAGACCTTCCAAGAATACTTGAAAGCGATGGGTTACTTCAAGGATGACGTCAATGGTTACTTTGGGAGTTCAACGACGGCTGCTGTGAAGGCCTATCAAAAACATGCTAATATCCAGGTGACTGGCGACGTTGACAAGAACACGTTAACGAAGTTGGAAACGGAATTAGCCACTAAGATCAGTGACAACGACAAGGCTTATGATGCTGCGTTGAAATTGATGTCAGAATAGTTTTGTAATTAAAAATTTCGGATAAAAGCCTAGATTTTCAAAGAATAAGTGGTGTCGATTGTTGATTCGTGGCGAGTGGCACCACTTTTTGCTGCTCACGGGTGGGGTGTAGTAATCTAATGGCTATTTTAGAAACATTCGTAAAAACTATGGTTTAATGGACTTAGATACTGAAGTTTCAAAATACCAATTGAATAACTATGGTTCTTGATCAATTATTAGGCGTTGATATCGAAGTAATATTGTTTTCTGTGAAAAACAGATATGGTAATATAATACAAGAGAATCAGATCGAGGTGGGTTATAATTGAAATGACTACTGAGGATGACGCACGTGAAATTGTCAGAAACATAAAAAGCAGACGGCAAAAATGGGCCGTTTCAGCACGTGAAAAAAATGAACAATTAGTTTCTATTTTGGCCGTGACTCAAGAAGAAATACTCAACGAGATTTATTCAAGATTGACTTGGATTAATTATAGTTCTGGGCCAATGGCAGATACTAGTCGCCGGCATCGTCAGGGGAATGTCTGGATATTTGGCCTAACAATCTCAGATATAGATTGTTATTTAAAGTTTCAGGATAGGCCGGATGCAAATGGACTTGTCATGTGGATTTCGATACATGAAGCAGAACGGCCATTGTATTTTCCGTTTCAATGATTGGCACCTTTTGGAGGTATTATTATGATTAGAGCAGGCGAAAATAAAAAAATTTACAATGAAGAGCTTGAAACTGAAGAATGGTATACCGGCGTAAAAAAGCTTAAAAAAGTACGCGTAAGAAATCGTGATGATATTTATGTTTATCATTATTACTGGATGGATAGTTATGGTGACTTGTGGTCAGATTTTGAAGCGCCCCTGGCCAATAATCAGCGGGATTTCGATGCTTATAGAAAAGTTGAAGGGTACATGACGCCGAATCAGATAAAAGAACTAATTGATGTGTCTGGTAAGTCTTTACGTGGCTTTTCAGCATATGCGAACTTAGGCCTATCCACGTTATCCCAGTTAATAAATAATTTGCGAGTGCAAACGCCGCAACAGGAAAATTTCTTTAAAATGGTAAGTAATTACATGAATAAAAATGGTAAATTGCCTATGCTACATGAACCTAACGATCTAGATCAGTTAAATAAAAAAATTGCTTTGGATGCTGATTTGGTTCAAAATATGGCATTCCAATATAGTATTGAGAACAATATGAACTACGATTTCTCTCTGGAATCCCCAAAAACATCAATAAGTGAGGCGGCCTAATGAGTGTCTTAAAATTTAAAGGTTATGTCGTTAATGACATGATTTATAGAAAGAATTCAAAATTTGAGAATGAAAATGGTAAAATAAGTCTAAAACCCAAACTTCATGAACATGATAAAGTTCAGGATGAGACTATTTTCGTTACTTTGGAAGTGACAGCCGGCTCGCTAGAAGATAAGCGTATGCCATTTGAGGCCAGCGTTTCTATTCAAGGAGAATTCGAATATATTCCTGAAGAAGATAAGGATGATTTCGGAATCACAACATTTATCAAACAAAATGCTGTTGCCATCTTGTATCCCTATGTTAGAACGCTAATGTCAAATTTGACATTAGCTTCAAACGAAAATCCGGCGTTTCTGTTACCAACAATTAATGTTAGTGAAGTTTTAGAAAGAGAACGTCAGAAAGATTAAATCTGAGTATGATTCAAGTATCAAATTAGTTATTAGGCAGGAATCAGTGCAATTCTTTTGAAATTTACGCAGTTGTTCAAGAATTGCTGGAAATCTTGAAGTTGGTTCAACGATAAGTGTTAATCAGAAATTTTAGTTCTAAACTTTTCTTGTCTGCTAGTAGCGGTCCTCGTGATGAAGGTTGACATCACGAGTGCCGCTTTTAATTTGGTCGGTGATTTCATAGCTGGTTGGTAATCAATCACATTTTGCTTAGGCCAGCTATTATCAAAACAAATTAAGTAAATAAATAGGCCTTGCATTATGATGCATTCAGCACTAACGATAGGGGTATTATCAGTAGTGTTGTTACAGCAAAGGGACTGTGTCAGTTGTCACGGCCCCTTTAGTGGCTTTAAACAGTGATTGGCGGGGCTCAGATGGGTTACTTCAAGGATGAGGTCAACGGTTACTTTGGAAGTTCAACGACGGATGCTGTGAAGGCTTATCAAAAACATGCTAATATCCAGGTGACTGGCAACGTTGACAAGAATACATTAACGAAGCTGGAAACGGAATTAGCCACTAAAATCAGTGACAACGACAAGGCTTACGATGCTGCGTTGAAATTGATGTCAGAATAGTTCGTATTTTTAGCGTAAAGGGATCGTGGCGGTTGTCACGGTTCTTTTACTGTCTTTAAACAGTGATTGGTAGTCAGTTAAGCGTCAGCTTGGCTGATGAAGCGAGATTGTATCGGACTTAACAAAAAATAGCCACTAGAATGCCGTTTATAGGCGTGCTAATGGCTATTACGATGGTTCTGTTTTTAGTCAGTTACGACATTGCGTTTGTTTGGCTGAGCGTGTTAGTCGTAATGGTATTTTAACTGCACAATTTTGATGCTGGATTCAGTCGTGAGATAAACAAGTCGATTTTGGTCATCGATACGTCGTGACCATGCGCCAGCCAGATTATATTTTAAAGGTTCTGGTTTGCCAATCCCCTCAAAAGGTTTCCTTTTAATCTCATTAATTAGTTTATTGATGCGTTTCAACGTTTTTTTATCTTCTGTTTGCCAGGCTAGATACTCGTTCCAAGCAACTGGTGAGAAAACAATATTAATCGCTTTCGTCATGCTGGATTTTCTCCCATTCTTTTGGTGTTAGTACATGTCCAGCACCACGATTGAGTTGATCTAGAGAGGTTTGAAGCGCATCGCGATTAGCTGAAGTGGCGAGTAAATAATTGGTTTCCTGAAGCGAATTATAATCTTGCTCGCTAATTAAGACGACATTTTTTTGTTTGGGGCGAGTAATGATTAATGGTTCATTCAAATCACTGACATCATCTGCATAAGCCTTAAACTTTTTTCGAAAATCGCTAACACTAGTTGCAGAAATACTCATGGTCATATTGCGACGCCTCCTTCTATATTGATAACGCTAGTATAAACCAAGTTTGGATATTTGTACACAATTATGTACAGGCTTGATGAAGCATCGTTATTTCCAGAGAACTAATGAATGAACCCGCACACTTTTGCGCTAATGTCAGCGTGCAGAGATGACTTAATTGATAATGACAGTTCAGGAGCGTATCAGCACTTATGTTCCAAATTACTGCGAAACGGAAATGATTCTCAGTGTGATTTTTAGCCGCCCAGCAGCAAAATGATCGCACTGATCATATCGGTCAATGCTGAAAGACAGCGTGGTTAATCAAGAGATGTGTTAAAATAGAAACTGCTAATTTGGAATTTAAGTGGGGTTCCATCGGATATCTCATTAGTTTTTTCAAATAGATCTGTGTTAATGAAACGCGCGGGATAAACGTCCTGTTAGGTTACGGGCAACCCAAGCTGAGAAAAGTATGAGTCGGCAACGTGTATTAAGGCGGATTTATGGTCATTAGTCAGAGGGGGTCATATACAGTTAGCCCATTTTTTTAAGCGAAAAAGTGTCCCCAAAGTGTCCCCAAGACAGAAAAACAGTAAAACAAGGGTGTCAAACCCTTGCTACGAAAGGAATTGAAGCATTATGGCAAATATACAATGGTATCCCGGACATATGGCTAAAGCGATTCATCAGGTGGAGGATAAGCTCCATTTGGTCGATTTAGTCTTTGAGCTCGTTGACGCGCGGATTCCTGAAGCTTCACGGAACCCAGCAATTGAAAAAGTCATTAAAAATAAACCCAAGCTCGTCATCATGACGAAGAAGGATCTCGCTGATCCACAAATGACTGCGGCTTGGGTCGCCCATTATAAGGCCCAAGGGCAAGTGGCGATTGCGGTCGATTCACGTAATCGTAATACGGCTAAACAGATTACGGATGCGGCGACGACAATGTTGGCTGACAAAATCGCCAAGATTGAAGCGCGCGGCATTACGAATCGGGCGGTTCGTGCCGTTTGCGTTGGGGTACCCAATGTTGGTAAATCAACCTTACTGAATCACATCGTGAATAAGAAGATCGCCCAAGTTGGTGACCGTCCCGGTGTCACGAAGAGTCAGCAATGGCTGAAAGCGTCCAAAAAATTGGAACTCTTAGACACACCAGGGATTCTCTGGCCTAAATTTGAGGACCCAATCGTGGGCACTAAGTTAGCGGTCACGGGTGCCATCAAGGAAAATATCTATCCGAATGATGACGTGGCGCTGTATGCCTTGACCTTCTTTAAAACGTATCATCCCGATCAGTTGGTCGCCCGTTACCATGTGACCCCCGATCAACTCGATTTGAGCGAACCGGAGCTACTCGTTGCAATGACTCAAAATGTTGGGATGCGCGATGACTGGGAACGGTTCTGTGTGGCGTTCTTACTAGATATTCGTAAAGGGCGTTTAGGCCGCTTTACTTTAGACTTGACTGGGGCGCAACCAGATGCCTGAGTATACCGTGGCGGACTATCAGCGCTTATTGGCAGTGCAGCCGAGTGATGCTGTGCTGCAGGCAGCTCAAGCCGATCCGCGTAAAGGTGTGCAACAAGCGTATCGACGCTATTTGAAACGGGCCGAAAAACAAGCGCAATTACTGGCACGTTTCAATCAACATATGTCTTTAGAGCGCGAGTTTTGGCAGGCTGGTGGGCAATATGTTGCCGGGATTGATGAAGTTGGTCGTGGGCCATTAGCCGGGCCAGTCGTTACGGCCGCCGTGGTCTTGCCGCGTGACTTCGACCTGGTTGAGGTCAATGATTCTAAACAGTTGACCGCCCAAAAGCGGGCCGAACTGATGCCCAAGATCTTGTCGGAGGCAGTGTCGGTGAGTCTCGGTGTGGCGGATGCGCCAACGATTGATCGCCTAAATATTTATGAAGCAACGCGGGTGGCGATGTGCCAGGCCGTTGAAAATTTGACGGTCACGCCAACGTTATTGCTAGTCGACGCCATGCAGATTCCGCTACCCATTCAGCAAAATCGGCTAATTAAGGGTGATGCTAAGAGCGCCAGCATTTCCGCGGCGAGTATCGTGGCTAAGGTCGCCCGTGACCACTTGATGGTCATGTACGATCAAGTCTATCCCGGTTATGATTTTGCCGATAACATGGGTTATGGTACCGCGAAACATCTGGCAGGCTTACGAGAATTAGGCGTGACCCCGATCCATCGCCATTCTTTTTCACCGGTGCGAGACGCAGAATAAACCCGTTTGCGTAGTTGTGCCTTAAAGAGGTGACAACACATGCAGTTACGGAGTTTATTGATTCGGCTTCACTTGGCCGAGGGAATCGGGTATGCTGGGATGGCAAAAGTGTTACACAGTTGTTTACGACAGCATCGGGTTTTAACGACCGTTGCCGAACTGACTAAGGCGGCTCACTTATCGACTGCGGATGCGCGGCGGTTCCGTGCGGACTGGGAGAGTGCGCGGTTTAATCAGGCCGTGGCCCGTCATCAGGAATTACAAATTTTAACAATCTTGGATACTGATTATCCCATAACACTAATGGAAAGCTTCCAGCCACCATTAGTGTTATTTTTGCAAGGAAAACGCCAATTGCTGGCGACACCGCAGTTAGCAATCGTCGGTGCGCGCCAAGCGAGTCCGTATGCCGCGCGTTGTGTGGCACAGTTGCTGGAGCCATTGGCAGGTAGTGGGCTTACGATTATTAGTGGGTTGGCACACGGCACCGACAGTTGTGCCCATCGTCAGGCGCTACGGGTTAAGTTACCCACGATTGGGGTGATTGGGACGGGGCTGGATGTGGTTTATCCACGTCAAAATAAAGACTTACAACGAGAAGTTGGTCAGGTTGGCTTACTAATTAGTGAGTATCCACTCGGCAGTGCACCGGCTCGCTACCACTTTCCGGAGCGTAACCGGATCATTGCCGGCTTGTGTGCCGCACTGGTTGTCGTGGAGGCCCGTGAACATTCTGGGAGCTTAATTACGGCCAACTTGGCGTTACAAAACAACCGCAATGTCTTAGCAGTCCCCGGTCCAATTGATGCCCCGATGTCCGTTGGTTGTAATCAATTAATCTTAGCGGGAGCCAAACCAGTACTAAATTCGCGACATATAATAGAAGAGATTTATCACAAAATTTGACAAGACTTAACTTTTGAAATATGATTACATGGATTTGCAAGAGCAAATGCCCCAAATAATCATGATCAAAAGCGTAAGGAGCTGATCAAGTGGCTGCTAGTACAACCAAAGCCAAGCAGGCGGCAACAAAGAAGCCTAGTACCCGAAAACCAGCCAAGAAGACCGCAACGAAGCGGCGCACTCGACAAACGGGGAAAAAATTAGTGATCGTCGAATCACCATCAAAAGCAAAAACGATTGAAAAATATTTAGGCCGTTCTTATAAGGTCGTGGCCAGTTTAGGTCATATTAGAGATTTACCAAAAAGTAAAATGGGTGTCGATGTCGACAATAATTATGATCCCCACTACATTTCGATTCGTGGTAAGGGTGATGTGATTAAAGGGTTACGCCGTGAAGCAAAAAAGGCCAAAGCCGTTTATCTCGCATCTGACCCGGACCGTGAAGGTGAAGCCATTGCCTGGCACTTATCTTACCTATTGGGCTTAGACCCGAAAGATAAGAACCGCGTGGTCTTCAACGAAATTACGAAGGATACGGTTAAGAATGCCTTCAAGGAACCACGCTCGATTGATATGGATTTGGTCGATGCCCAACAAGCGCGTCGAATCCTAGACCGATTAGTCGGTTATTCGATCAGTCCATTGTTGTGGAAGAAGGTCAAAAAAGGTCTCTCTGCCGGCCGGGTACAATCAATTGCGTTAGATTTAATCATCCAACGTGAAAAAGAAATCAAAGCATTCGTACCGCAGGAATATTGGACGATTGAAAGTGAGTTCCAAAAGGGCCGGTCGAAATTTATGGCGAGCTTCTATGGCACCCATGGGAAGAAACAACCGTTAGATGATAATGACGCCGTTCAAAAGATTTTAGGCCAACTCGATCGCAAAGGCGATTTTGACGTGGTTAAAGTCGTCAAGAAGGAACGGAAACGTTTCCCAGCACCGCCTTTTACGACGTCAACCATGCAACAGGATGCGAACCGTAAGCTAAACTTCCGGACGCGTAAGACGATGATGGCGGCCCAGCAATTGTATGAAGGGATTAACGTTGGTGGTAAAGAAGGTAGCGTCGGGTTAATTACCTATATGCGGACCGACTCAACCCGAATCTCCTCAATTGCCAAGCATGAAGCGTCACAGTTCTTGCACAAAGAATATGGTGCCGAATACGCCGCGACGAAGCCGGTCAAAGGCAAGTTACCAGAAGGCGCGCAAGATGCCCATGAAGCGATTCGGCCGTCATCCGTCTTCCGGACGCCTGCAAGTATTAAAGACTACTTGTCGAAAGATCAATTCCGTTTGTACCAATTAGTTTGGTCACGTTTTGTTGCCAGTCAGATGACCCCAGAAGTCTTAGACACGATGGCCGTTACGATTGATCAAAATGACGTGCAATTCCGGGCCAATGGGTCGAAAACGAAATTTGCCGGTTTCACGAAGATTTATGATAAGACGGAAAAGAATAACGTGCTGCCTGATTTAGCCGAGGGCGATGTGGTCAAGCTCAGCAAGACTGATCCACAACAACATTTCACTCAGCCACCGGCACGCTACTCCGAAGCCAACTTGATTAAGGCGTTGGAAGAAAATGGAGTTGGACGCCCATCCACGTATGCCCCAACCTTGGATACGATTCAACGGCGCTACTACGTGAAATTAGAGGCGCGGCGCTTTGTGCCGACTGAACTTGGTGAAATTGTCAACGACATCATCTTGGAATATTTCCCGGATGTCGTCAACGTTGGCTTTACCGCCAAACTGGAAGAACAATTGGATGCGACCGAAGAAGGCGAAGAAGACTGGGTTAAAGTCGTCGATAGCTTCTATCAGCCGTTTTCAAAGGAAGTTACTAAGGCTGAAGAAGGCATGGAGAAAATCCAAATCAAGGATGAACTTGCCGGCTTCAACTGTGAACTCTGTGGTGCGCCGATGGTAGTTAAGATGGGACGCTATGGTAAGTTCTTTGCCTGTTCGCGTTTCCCAGACTGTCGGAATACGAAGCCAATCGTCAAAGAAATTGGCGTCATTTGTCCGCAATGTAAAAAGGGACAAGTCATTGAACGGAAATCAAAGAAGAACCGGCTTTTCTATGGTTGTTCGCGTTTCCCAGAATGTGACTTCGTTTCTTGGGATAAGCCAATCGGTCGTGATTGTCCAAAAGATGGTCACTTCTTAGTTGAGAAGAAGGTCAAGGGCGGTAAGCAAGTCCTGTGTCCTAACGGCGATTACAAAGAAAATGTGCAAAAATAATTAAACGTGAAGCGTTATTAAGGTTCGGTTAAAAGCCAATCCTTGGTAACGCTTTTATTTGTATCAGACCGGGATTTCCGGTATGATTAGCATCAAGTACTATCAAGGGTACTGTTAAATGAAAAGAGGAATTCTGGATGGCATCAATACCAACAGTTAATGTAATTGGCGCGGGCCTCGCTGGCTCCGAAGCCGCGTGGCAGATTGCGAACATGGGCGTCAATGTGCGGCTTTACGAAATGCGGCCGACAAAAATGACCCCGGCCCATCATACGCCTCAATTTGCGGAGTTAGTTTGTACGAATTCACTACGGGCGAACCAGCTCAGTAATGCAGCTGGCTTGTTAAAGGCTGAGATGCGTCAGCTAGACTCCGTCGTGATGCGTTCCGCGGAACATCATGCGGTCCCAGCCGGTGGGGCACTGGCAGTTGACCGAGACACCTTCTCACAAGAGATTACGGATCAGATTACGGCCTTAGCCAACGTTGAAGTAATTAACCAAGAGATCACGACGATTCCTGAAGGGATTACCGTGGTTGCCACTGGCCCACTAACAGCGGCTTCGTTAGCGCAGTCGATTCAAGCGTTCAACGAAGAAGATGATCTGCATTTCTTCGACGCCGCTGCGCCGATTTTGATAAAAGAGTCAATTGATATGGACAAAGTCTATTTGAAATCACGCTATGATCGTGGTGAGGCTGCCTACCTCAACTGTCCGATGACTGAGGCAGAATTTGATGTCTTTTATGACGCCTTGATTCATGCCGAAATGGCCGAAGCGCATGATTTTGAAAATTCAGATGTCTTCGAAGGCTGTATGCCGATTGAAGTCATGGCACAACGTGGTCGTCAAACGATGCTGTTTGGACCCTTGAAGCCAGTCGGATTAGAAGACCCTAAGACGGGCCGGCAACCATTCGCCGTGGTTCAGTTACGGCAAGACGATGCCTCTGGTGAGTTGTATAATATCGTTGGCTTCCAGACGCATCTCAAGTGGGGCGAACAAAAACGCGTCTTCGGTCTGATTACAGGACTTGAAAATGCTGAATTTGTACGTTATGGTGTCATGCATCGCAACACCTTCATGAAGTCTCCGAAACTACTGGAACCCACTTATCAAACGAAGCAACGGCCGGACTTGTTCTTCGCTGGACAAATGACCGGGGTTGAAGGCTATATTGAGAGTGCCGCCAGTGGAATCGTGGCGGGGATCAATGCCGCGCGTTTGGCATTAGGCTTAACGCCAGTGGTCTTCCCTGAAGACACGATGATGGGGGCCATGGCCCACTACATCACCCACACCAATGCCAACAATTTCCAACCGATGAATGCGAACTTCGGGATTGTGCCCAAGTTGACTAAGCGGATTCGGGATAAACGGGAACGAAATACGGCAGTCTCGGAACGGGCCTTAACAGAACTCACGGCATTTAAAGCCAATGCCTTAAATTTGACTAAAGTTGACCAATAATCAGGATACTTAATTGTGTTTTCCTCCAGACTTTGCTAAAGTAGCAACGAATGGAGGTTTTTTGATTGGCAGAATCTGAATTAGACTTATTTTTAAAGTATATCCGCGTGGAGCGTCAATATTCAGAAGAAACCGCTGAGGCCTACCATGAAGATATTCAAGCCTTTCACGATTTTTTAGCGGCGAATGGCGGCGCCAAAGCGTATACTAAAGTTGACCACTTGGATGTGAACGTTTACTTGAGTTCACTCTATGACCGGCACTTAACGCGTAACTCGATTGCGCGTAAGGTGTCCAGTCTCCGGTCCTTTTACAACTTTCTCGTGAAAAATGATCTCGCTAAGTTGAATCCGTTCGTGTACGTGCAATTAAAAAAGCACGCGCCACGCTTGCCGCGGTTCTTTTATCAAAAAGAACTGGACGTCTTATTTAAGACCGTCTATGCAGATGATTCAGTGATGGGCACCCGCAATGCCGCGCTGTTAGAAGTGTTGTATGGCACCGGCATTCGTCTGAGTGAGTGTGTGAACTTACAACTGGCAGACGTCGACTTCGATCTTAAAATGATGTTGATTCGTGGGAAAGGTGACAAGGAGCGCTATGTGCCGTTTGGTCGCTATGCCGCCCATGCCCTGCGTCAGTATTTTGAGAGTTGCCGGACACCCGTGATGGCCCAGTATGAGCAAGTCCATCAAACGGTGTTCATTAATCGTCACGGCGGACCAATTACGGGTAAAGGCGTGGAATACGTCTTGAATCAGCTGGTGAAGAAAAGTAGTTTAACGGCGGATATCCACCCGCATATGTTGCGGCATACGTTCGCCACTCAGATGTTGAACAATGGGGCGGATCTACGGACCGTCCAAGAACTATTAGGTCATACGAGCCTATCAACCACGCAAATTTATGCGCACGTGACTAAGGAACATTTACAACAAGATTATCGAAACTTTTTTCCCCGCGCAACGCGGAAATAACTAAGGAGCGTTTTTATGACAGTAAAATTTGAAGCAACTACAATTTGTGCCGTCCGTCAAAATGGTCACAATGCGATGGCCGGCGATGGCCAAGTCACAATGGGTGAAAAGGTCGTCATGAAGGGCACGGCTCACAAGGTCCGTCGGATTTATAATAATGAAGTGGTCGTCGGCTTTGCTGGGAGTGTCGCGGATGCCTTTAACTTGGAAGAACGTTTTGAAAAGAAACTTAACGAGTTTTCTGGCAATTTACAACGTTCGGCCGTTGAACTTGCCCAAGAATGGCGGAGTGACCAGGCACTGCAAAAGTTAGAAGCCTTACTCATCGTCATGAATAAGGACGAGATGTTGCTGGTTTCTGGGAGTGGTGAAGTCATCAGTCCAGATAACGACGTTTTAGCGATCGGTTCAGGGGGCAACTTCGCCTTAGCGGCTGCCCGTGCCATGCAAGATCACGCTAAAGACATGAGTGCTAAAGAAATTGCTGAAGCCGCCATCAATTTGGCTGGTGACATTGATATCTTTACGAACCACAACGTTATTTCAGAAGAATTATAAAAAGGAGCAACCTCGATGGAAATGATAAATAAGACCCCGAAACAAATCGTGTCCGACCTTGATAATTACGTCATTGGTCAAGGCGCCGCTAAAAAAGCCGTCGCCATCGCTTTACGGAATCGGTATCGGCGGATGGAATTGTCAGCTGATATGCAAGAAGAAATTACCCCGAAAAATATGTTAATGATTGGGCCAACCGGGGTTGGGAAGACTGAAATCGCTCGGCGTTTGGCTAAGATTGTTAAAGCGCCCTTTGTTAAGGTAGAAGCGACTAAGTTTACCGAAGTCGGCTACGTTGGTCGAGATGTTGAATCAATGGTCCGTGATTTAGTTGATATTTCAATTGAAATGGAAAAAGCCCAGGCCTACTCAAATGTGCGGTCATCTGCTGTTCGTGAAGCCGACAAACGCTTAGTCAAACTACTCGTGCCTGCTCAGAAAAAGCAAACCAAGTCAAATGGTAATGATTTCCAAAGCATGATGAGCATGATTAATCAGATGCAACAGACGGGGCAAATGCCGACAGCCGACAACAACGATAATGAAGAAGTGACGGATGATATTCGTAACTCGCGCTTATCGGTTTCCGATCAACTGAAGAATGGCTTATTGGAAGACTCCGAAGTCACGATTGAAATGGATGATCCCCAACAAGCCGCGGCTGGAAACAATAACATGCTTGGTCAGATGGGGATTGATTTAGGCGATACTTTAGGCCAAATCATGCCCAAGAAGCGAATCAAGCGCTCAATGCCCGTTTCAGAAGCGCGTGAGATCTTAGTCAAGGAAGAATCAGAAAAGTTAGTCAACAGTGCTGATATTTATCATGACGCGATCGTTCGGGCCGAAAATACCGGGATTATCTTTATTGATGAAATTGATAAGATTACTGGTGGTGGGCAACAAAACTCTGGTGAAGTGTCACGTGAAGGGGTTCAACGGGATATTTTACCAATCGTCGAAGGCTCACAAATTTCAACCAAGTATGGTCCGATTAACACTGACCACATTCTCTTCATTGCTTCCGGGGCATTTGCTGAAAGTAAGCCAAGTGATTTGATTGCGGAACTTCAAGGACGTTTCCCAATTCGGGTCGAATTAGATGACTTGAGCAAGGAAGACTTTGTCAAGATTTTAACAGAACCTAAGAACGCATTAATCAAGCAATATATCGCCTTGATTGGCACGGATAACATCAAGGTCACCTTTACGATCGAAGCCATCGAAGCGATTGCTGAGATTGCCTATAAGGTTAACCATGAAACGCAAAACATCGGTGCTCGGCGTTTGCACACCGTCTTAGAAAAGTTATTGGAAGAATTGCTATATGAAGGCCCAGATATGGAAATGGGTGACGTGACAATTACAGAAAATTACGTCAATGAACGGATTGGGAATATTGCTAAAGACAAGGATCTCAGTCGTTACATTCTTTAATTAAATCAAAGGAGTCAGGGTGAATGACAGTTGAATTAAAAAATGACTTTCTCACGGTCAAGATCAATGAAGCTGGGGCTGAACTCAGCAGTGTGAAATCAGCAGATGGTATTGAATATATGTGGCAGGCGGACCCTAAATATTGGGGCCGGCACGCACCGGTGTTATTTCCAATTGTCGGTCGGTTAAAGGATGATCAGTATACCGTTGCTGGCCAAGCTTATCCAATGGGGCAACACGGTTTTGCTCGCGATCATGAGTTTCGCTTAGTTGCGGAGACGGCAACGAGCGCCACCTTGGAATTAACGGATAGTAGTGAGACCCGTGCCATTTACCCGTTTGCGTTTCGACTACGCTTGCATTACACGTTAACTGGCCAAGAATTGACAGTCGGCTACGAAGTCCACAATCCAGCTAACCATGACTTACTGTTCTCGATCGGTGGGCATCCCGCGTTCAACGTGCCATTAGCGTCGTCTACGGGGCGTTTGACGGATTATCGACTCACAGTTACGCCAGGGCAGAAGTATCAACATATCCCATTACAGGCGCCGTATAACGATGTGGCGAATGCGACTGAGCTTGATTTGAGTCAGCCATTACCATTGACACGCGACTTCTTTAAAGACGATGCGGTCATCTTAGGGCTAGATCGGCAAACGACGACCTTGAAATTGAGTTCTGATTTGGATGACCATGGCGTGGCGATGACGATTGAAGACGCTCCTTACGTGGGCATGTGGTCACCATATCCCGCGGATGCACCATTCGTTTGTTTGGAACCATGGTGGGGCATTGCGGACAACGTTGACCATGATGGCCAGTTGAGTCACAAGATGGGAATTAACCAGCTAGCGGCTAATCAGACCTTTAATCAGCACTATGCGATTAAATTCTTCTAGTTTTGGACTAATGCGATTGATTTGACCTGATGCTATTGGTAAAAATGAATCTAAATGAGTTGTCAGTAACCTTAATTGGGTGCTGGCAATTTTTTTGTGGACGGAAATTGCGTTGGAAATGTATGATACTTGTAACATGTTACTTTAACTAAATGTCGAAATTCAACTGCAAACCCAACCACTAGCATACCAGCTTCCCGAAAGAAGGCGTAAAAAAAGGAGCAATGAAAGTCATCGCTCCCTGAAATCTCGAACAGTTACTTAATGCTGTTTAGCTTGATAACGACGCCATCCCAGACCGAAGTGGACCAATGATTCAGTTCCCGCTTTAATCCGGGCAATGTTTGCACGGTGGCGGTAAAAGATGAAAATGGTCAAGGCAACGGCGACAATGGATAAAATCCAGTCTTGGTAATAGAAAATCGCAATCAAACTGACTAACGTGAGCGAAGCCATACTAGCGACACTCACCATGCTTGTCAAATAAACCAAGGTGAACATAATGGCACTGGCAATCAAGAAGAACTGCCAATTATAAGCGAGTAAAATCCCGGCACTGGTTGCCACGGCCTTGCCACCTTTAAATCCAATGAACACTGAGAAGGTGTGTCCGAGAATAGCAGCAAGCCCGATCAGTAGGGCATTAACTGGTAAGTGAAAGATTGCTGGTTGCGCAGCAGCCAAAGTACCCTTTAAGATGTCCATGGCCATAACAACTGTGCCAGCGACGGGTCCCAACACGCGATACGTGTTAGTCGTCCCAATGTTACCACTGCCAGCTTGTCGAATATCTGTATGAAAGAAAAGCTTGCCAATAATGACACCCGAAGGAATCGAGCCGAGTAAATAGGCGACGATTAGCATAAGTATGATTTCCACGATTGAAACCTCCTGCAATAGAGTCAACCAATATTTTAGCATGCTTTGCTAGTTGATGGGTTAGTTTTCCTCAAAAAATTTGTATTGACAAGCAGGGGGCGGAGTCATTACAATATAGTGAACGTATGTTCGGTGGTGAATCTAAAAGTCGCCCTAATGTTTAAATTTATTATTTTAGTTTAAATTTGGCTGAACCGACGCTTAAAAGTCGTCTCAGCGACATTAAAAAGTAAAAAAGAATCTTATTTTTTAACTTGCTGTGCTATAATTTAATCTGCATGGCTTACGTTAGCGTTGTCAAGCCTAGTAACTAGGCAATCTGACTAATTAACCGGTTATGACCAGAAACACGAAGGAGCAATTCATGAATGGCTAAAAAAGACTTAAAATATGACGATTCTTCAATTCAAGTGCTTGAAGGATTGGAAGCCGTCCGCAAACGACCTGGGATGTATATCGGGTCAACGGACGGTCGCGGTTTACACCATCTGGTTTACGAAATTGTCGATAACGCGGTCGATGAAGCTTTGGCTGGTTTCGGTAAAGAGATTAATGTTGTGATTCATGCGGACAACAGTATCACGGTTGTCGATCATGGTCGTGGGATGCCAGTTGGGATGCATGCCTCTGGGATTCCGACCCCAGAAGTTATCTTGACGGTCTTGCATGCCGGTGGAAAATTCGGCCAGGGCGGCTATAAGACTTCCGGCGGGCTGCATGGCGTTGGTGCGAGTGTCGTGAATGCCTTATCAACTGAATTGACGGTCACGATTATCCGTGACGGTTATCGCTATCAAGAAAAATTCAAAAATGGCGGGCAGCCAGTCGGCACCCTTGAAAACAAGGGTAAAACGGCTAAACCAACCGGAACGACGATTACGTTTAAACCTGACGCAAGTATTTTTACAACGACGGTTTATAATTTTCAAACGTTGTCCGAACGATTACGCGAATCAGCCTTCTTATTGAAGGGCGTTAAAATCACTTTGGCTGATGAACGTGAAGGCCAACAACAAGAAGAAGTTTTCCATTATGAAGAAGGCATCAAAGAATTTGTCACTTATCTCAACGAAGATAAGGATACCCTCGGTGATGTCATGTTCTTCGATGGCACCAAGGAAGGCGTTGAAGTTGAAGTCGCGGCGCAATACAACGACGGCTATTCTGAAAACTTGCTTTCCTTTGTCAATAATGTGCGAACGCCAGACGGTGGGACCCATGAAGCTGGGTTCCGTAGTGCCTGGACGAAAGCTTTCAATGAGTATGCCCGAAAAGTTGGCTTGCTGAAGGAGAAAGATAAGAATCTGGAAGGCTCTGACGTGCGTGAAGGATTGTCAGCGGTTATTTCATTACGGATTCCAGAAAATCTCTTGCAATTTGAAGGCCAAACTAAGGAAAAACTAGGTACACCGGAAGCCCGGACGATTGTCGACAGTGTCATCAGTGAGCAATTACAGTTTTTCTTGATGGAAAATGGTGAATTTGCCCAAATGCTGATTCGTAAATCGACGAAGGCACGCCAAGCACGTGAGGCCGCCCGTAAAGCTCGTGATGAGAGCCGTAACGGTAAGCGAAAGCATAAACAAGAACGGCTGTTGTCTGGTAAATTAACGCCGGCACAGTCTAAGAATGCCAAACGGAATGAACTTTTCCTAGTTGAAGGGGATTCTGCCGGTGGGTCGGCCAAGCAAGGCCGCGATCGGAAATTCCAAGCAATTTTGCCACTCCGCGGGAAAGTTTTAAATACCGAAAAGGCCAAACTACAAGACATTGTTAAAAATGAAGAAATTAATACGATGATTTATACGATTGGTGCGGGTGTCGGGACTGAATTTGATTTGAAAGCTAGCAATTACGACAAAGTCATCATCATGACCGATGCCGATACCGATGGTGCCCATATTCAGATCCTGTTGCTCACCTTCTTCTATAAATACATGCGGCCACTGATCGACGCTGGGAAGATTTATATCGCTTTACCACCGTTGTATCGTCTACAAAAGAAGCAAGGCAAACAACTGCGAACTGAATATGCTTGGACCGATGAGGAGCTTGAACTTCGGACTAAGACATTCGGTAAAGGGTATGCGCTACAACGTTACAAGGGGCTTGGTGAAATGAATGCCGAACAGCTCTGGGAAACGACGATGGACCCGGAAAAACGGACCTTGGTTCGTGTCCGGATTGATGATGCAGCCTTAGCTGAAAAACGGGTCACCACTTTAATGGGTGATAAGGTTGAACCACGTCGTAAGTGGATTGAAAACAATGTTCAATTCAGTCTCGATGAAGACGGCTCATTACTCGATAACCAAGCGCTTAGTTCGGCACATGAAAAGGCTGATGAAGAATTAGCGCAACAATTAAAGCAATAAGGAGGTCGCAATTTGACAGTTGAACAACCAAAAATTCAAGAATTAACCTTGGAAGACGTCATGGGCGACCGCTTTGGCCGTTACTCTAAGTATATTATCCAAGAACGGGCGTTGCCGGATATTCGTGATGGCTTGAAACCCGTTCAGCGGCGAATTCTCTATGCCATGAATCAGGATGGCAACACCTATGACAAGGCCTTCCGAAAGTCTGCAAAATCGGTCGGAAACGTCATGGGTAACTTTCATCCTCATGGGGATTCTTCAATTTACGAAGCAATGGTTCGCCTGAGTCAAGATTGGAAATTACGCGAACCACTCATTGAAATGCATGGTAATAATGGGTCAATGGATGGCGATCCAGCCGCCGCAATGCGATATACCGAGGCACGCCTCAGCAAAATCGCTGGTGAAATGTTACAAGATATCGATAAGAAAACCGTCGATATGGTTTTAAACTTCGATGATACGGAGTACGAACCGACAGTGTTGCCGGCCCGTTTTCCAAATCTCTTAGTCAACGGTGCGACTGGGATTTCAGCCGGTTATGCGACGGAGATTCCACCGCATAATTTAGGCGAAGTCATTGATGCAGTGCTCTATTTGATGAACCATCCCAAGGCCGAGATGGCTGATTTGATGGACTTTGTCAAAGGACCCGATTTTCCGACCGGCGGCATTATCCAGGGGATTGATGGGATCAAAAAAGCCTATGAAACTGGTCGTGGTCGAATTGTCGTCCGTTCACGGACACAGATTATGCCATTGAAAGGCAATAAATCCCAAATTGAGATTTCGGAGATTCCTTACGAAGTGAATAAGGCCCAACTGGTTAAAAAGATGGACGAAATTCGCATCATGAAGAAAATTGAAGGCATTGCGGAAGTTCGTGATGAAAGTGACCGTAAAGGGTTATCTATTGTGGTTGAACTAAAGCGTGACGTCAATGCAGAAGGTATTTTAAATTATTTATTTAAGAATACTGATCTACAAATTACGTATAATTTCAACATGGTTGCCATTTATCATCAACGGCCAGAACACGTTGGCCTGAAAACGATCATTGGCGCTTACTTGGAACATCAGCGTGATGTGATTACTCGGCGGACCCAGTTTAATTTGCAAAAAGCTGCTGATCGGCAACATATCGTCCAAGGGCTCATCAAAGCGATGTCCATTTTGGATGAAGTCATTGCGACCATTCGTGGCAGTAAAGATAAAAAAGATGCCAAAGCAAATTTAGTCGCAAAATTTGACTTTTCAGAACTGCAGGCAGAAGCCATTGTGACGATGCAATTGTATCGTCTAACTAATACTGATGTGACGCAGTTGGAAAAAGAAGCCGCTGAATTAGCCGAAGCCATCAAGCGCTATCAACTTATTTTGGCGGAACCTAAAGAGCTGGATAAGGTCTTGCGGCGCGAATTAAAGGCAATTCAAAAGGCTTATCCAAGCAAACGGTTTACTGAGATTCAATCTGAGGTTCAAGAATTGAAGATTGACACTGAAGTGGTCGTTCCACAAGAAGACGTCGTTGTCATGATTAGTCATGATGGGTATATCAAACGGACTAGCTTACGGTCATATACGGCCTCTGACGCTGCTGATAATGGGCTGAAAGATGAGGATTTCCCAATTTATTTGGCGAAAAACAATACGCTGGACCATCTGATGATGTTCACGAATCAGGGCCATTTGATCTATCGTCCCGTTCATGAGATTGCTGATGCGAAATGGAAAGACACCGGTGAACACATTTCACAAACGATCGGCTTGGCAGCTGACGAACGGATCACCTGGGTCTTTAATTTTACCGACTTAAAAGCCACTGGCAAGTTCTTAGTGGCAACGAATGACGGTTACATTAAGCAGACCGATTTTGCTGACTACACGCCGGGGCGGACGTATAAGACCCGCGCCAGTCAATTCATCAAATTGAAGTCTGACACATCTCAAGTTGTGACAGTCAAGTATTTGCCAACCGTGCCAGAGGGTACCTTGGTCTTGTTGACACAACATGGTTATGGCTTACGCTATGATCTGAGTGAAGTCCCAACGGTCGGTGCGAAGGCAGTTGGGGTAAAATCAATGGATCTGCGCGACGACTTAATTGTTCGAGCAGCGATTGCGGGTGAAAATGATTTACTGGCGATGATTACGCAACGTGGCTCATTTAAACAGATGAAGGTCAGTGATATTCCAGTCACCAGTCGTGCGCGTCGTGGCGTGCAAGTGCTACGCGAGTTGAAGAGCAATCCACATCGGCTTGTTGATGCGGTATTGATTGGCGCTAATCAGACCGGTGTGGCACTAGAAGTGTTGACGGATCGACTGAAGCAGCATTCGATTCTGAGCGATGATCACCCAGTGAGTGCCCGCTATTCGAATGGCTCATTTGTCGTGGATACGGATACTGAAGGGATTCCGGTTGCCATTCAGATTCATCCCATCCCGTTGACCGTTTAAAAAATAGAACGCCCAACGCTTGCAAGGCTTTCAGCATTAGCTTACTATGAAAACAGGTTAAAAATGATCACTTAATAATTAGGTGAGGTTTATTTACCGATAACAATCGCTTGCTTTAAAATCTAATCTTGTATATATTATAGACATCATAAGATGAAGATAAGACGAAAGGATCAGGTAAAATTCATGAAAACAACTCAAGAAAGTATTTTCTCTTCAAAAACGTTGACCTATTTCTTGCAATTAGCTGAAACAATGAATTATACGCAAGCTGCACAGATCTTAGGCATTACCCAGCCTGCGTTGACACAACAAATTAAAAAGTTGGAACGGACGGTTGGGGCACCATTATTTTATTCCGTTGGTAAAAAGTTACGCTTGTCCGACGCTGGTTATACGATGTTAAATGCGACGCATAATATTTATAATGTGTTGAATAAAGCCACCGATGAAATTCAGCAGACCACAAGTGCCACTCAAGGATCAATTAATATTGGGGTCTTGGCATCTATTGAGGATCATGTTTTTGAGGACTTTGCAATCAAGTATTACGAAGCCAATCCGAATGTGGTTATTTCGTTTCATATGTTAACCCGGAAAGAAATCTGGGAACGTTTAGAAAACAACCGAATTGATTTAGCGGTCATGTATTTACCCGATGAAAGCATCAAAAACTGGAAACCTTATCAATCGAAAAAGATTGTTCAGGAAGACTTGTTATTCATCACTAGTGATCCAAAGCAAGCGAAAAAGAAGCGCATCAAGTTTAAAGATACGACCAGTGAACCTTGGGTCAGGTATCCTGAAAACTATTATTTAGATCAAGTGATTAAGGAGTCCTACAAGAATCAGCTAGCTGATTTACCGACCCCGATTGCCCGGTTTACCACACCACAACAGATTTATCGTTTCGTGGCTGCAACTGGAACGAACACGGCATTGCCAAGTTCATTTATGGTCGCTAACCCTGCCAATGATAATCTGCATACGGTCTCGTTTGAACCAGCAATTAAGTTTGATTTGAATTTCGTCTTCCGTAAAGATAAAGATCAGATTCCACGAATCAAGAATTTCTTGGATGAATTTGATAACTATTTGCGTAAAGAAGACTATATCTCACGGTTACAAAAAATTAATCAAAAATAGACTAAAAGGAGTTTTTCGAAAATGAGTAAAGAACTAATTTTTGGTCACCAAAGTCCTGACACTGACGCTATTGTGGCGGCCAAAGCCTTGTCATATTTAGAAAATAAGTTGGGTAATGATACTGAAGCCGTTGCTTTAGGTGAACCTAACGAAGAAACCAAGTTTGTTTTAGATCACTTTAACGAACCGGCACCACGGATTATTACTAAGGCTGCGCCGGAAGTTGACTCAGTGATGTTAGTTGATCATAACGAACCGCAACAAAGTGTTAGCGATATTGCTGATGTGACTGTGACCGCGGTCGTTGATCATCACCGGATTTCTGGGTTCGAAACGTCACAACCATTGTTCTACCGTGCAGAACCACTTGGCTGCTGCAGTACGGTTATTTATAAGATGTTCAACGAACAGCACGTTGAAATTCCTGCTAAATTAGCTGGTTTGATGTTATCTGCAATCATCTCTGACACCTTGTTATTGAAGTCACCAACAACAACGCCAACCGATGTTGCCGTTGTGAAAGACTTAGCTAAAATCGCTGACGTTGATTACGAAAGCTACGGTTTAGCAATGCTTAAAGCTGGCACAAACTTAGCAAGCAAGAGTGAAAAAGAATTAATTGATGCTGATGCTAAATCATTTGAAATGGCCGGTACGACGGTCCGTGTGGCACAAATCAATACCGTTGACTTACCAGAAGTATTTGATCGCCAAGAAGCCTTAGAAGCTGCCGCAAAGGCCGAAAATGATGCTGATGGTTACGACTTATTCTTAATCTTAGCAACTAATATTTTAGACAGCAATTCTGAATTATTAGTCGTTGGTGCCCCAACTGCACCCGTAGAAAAGGCTTTTGGCAAAACGCTTAAAAACAATCGTTTGAGCTTGCCAGGTGTCGTTTCACGTAAGAAGCAAGTGGTGCCACAATTGACTGACGCCTTCAATGCTTAATCTGAATTTTCAAAAGACATCCTTAGTTGGATGTCTTTTTTGTTATACAGATCAGTATTTTAAGGATTAATGGCAGTGAAACTGTCTCTCAGGCGTTAGTAATTGACTTCGTATGTCCATAGAAGTAGTATGCACATACGTAAGCTGAGAGGAGGGATTTCAGTGACTAAAGCAGATAGTGTGAAGCCATTTAAAAGTGGCGAATCATTAGCATTTCGAATTTCTGAAAGTGACCGTGAACACTTGCAAATGGATACGACAACTGAGTTTGAAAAAATTATTTCTCCAGATGGTCAAGAAATCACTTTTCGCAAGCTTGGAGCAGTCCGTCCCAATATTTTGAAATTAGCGAATAGTCAATATGATCAGCATGCAGATTTAATGAAACGGCTCGAAAAATTGTGAGCTTTCTTTGAAGTAAAGTAATTTTTATGACAGTTGACTCAAGACAATGTCCGTTAAGGAGATGATTACGTTTGGATCAGGAAAAATTAAAACAAAAATTGACTGCTGAGCAGTATGCGGTCACACAAGAAGCTGCTACCGAACGGCCATTTAGCGGTCAATATGATGATTTTTATCAGGAAGGCCTCTACGTGGATGTTGTGAGTGGTGAACCGCTATTTAGCTCACGTGATAAGTATGATGCTGGTTGTGGCTGGCCATCATTTACTAAGCCAGTGACGAAAGCGGCCCTCAAAGAAAACTTTGATGACGCTTATGGGATGCACCGTACCGAGGTCTTGAGTCAGCAAGCCGACTCACACCTGGGCCATGTGTTTACTGATGGCCCTCAAGATCAGGGTGGTTTGCGATACTGTATTAATTCGGCAGCATTGAAGTTTATTCCGGTCGCTGAGTTAGCACAGGCAGGTTATGGCTCTTATGTCGCATTATTTAAATAAAGGCAGTAAAAAATTCCGCTTAGTTATGTTAACTAGGCGGAATTGCTTTTTTAGGCGGCTTGATAGGCATCTAATGCCGAATATAGCGAATTTTTAACGGTATCACGTGTATTCAAATAAGTAATATAATCAGATAATTCGGTGATGTTGCTCGTTCGCGGAAAATCAAAGTCAGCATGTGCGTAGCAAGCGGCCGAATTATAAGGTCCCCGTTGGTCGATAAATGGTTCCAGCCAGCGATAAAATGTCATCATCTCAAAATCATCCTTTCAAAACTCGATAATCCTAGTCTAAAGGCATTTAAAGCTGATGTACAGGATTCGACGGAAGCTTAACCAACTTGCAAATCAGTTGTAAGGTTTGTGATACGACTGTAAATTATTGTAAAGAAATTGCAACACAGTGTTAGTTTCTAGCTGCACGCAATTGTCGAAGTTCTTGCTGACGGGCTAGGTTTTGATAATAGCCTAGGCTGGCCAAATCCAATCGTAATGTTGTCATGATAACTGGGAGTTCGGTGTCGCGATGACCACGTAAGTACCACAGAATGAAGCTCTGACGCAGCCACACTGGTTTTAACGGCATGCCGGCCCGTTGACTGTCGCCACTGAGGTATTTATGCAGTGCCGCGAGACTGAGTCGTGGATCAGCGCCGCGTTTACGCTGTTTCAAAAATAAATCCCGAGTCTGAAACTCGGCCTGTAAGGGCGCTAAAAAGGTCTTAAATTTCGTCAAGAACACTTGTTCGTCAGCTGAAAAAGTGAGAGACTTAAGTTGTTGATAAAAATTAGGACTTAGGATTTCACTGGCCGTAAAACTATGACAAGTAAAGCACAAGAATGCCCTGGTATAGACGTGTAAGTCGTCGTTTGAGAGCAATTTTGACAGTTGCACTGGCCAGTCATCAGTAGTCTGATTTCCCGTTAGCGGTTGGCCCTTGATGGTAAATGTTGGCAGTGTCGTAATCCGACGATGCGCGAACAAGAAACTAAAATAGCCATTTAAATTGGATAAACTTTTATTTAACGTGCTGGTTTTAAATTGACGTTGTTCTTTGAGCATGCTTAAGTAGGCTTGAATATCATTTTCAGTAATATCGATCAGCAAACCGCTGGCTTGATAAGTGCCGTTAAAGTGTTGCTGATAGTTGAAAAAATCACGTAAGGTCAGTTGGTATTGAACGATTGTCTGTGGTTGTTTCGCATCAGCAGTCAACTGATCAACAAAACTTTGTTCATAAGGAAATGTTGGCGTCATAGCAGGTCACAAGCCTTTCTAATTATAAATTGTTACTTTAACTTAAACACAAATTCAAATCAAAAACAAGCCATTAGCGGAGATGCTGTGAGACGCATTTTAAGGCTCAGTTGAGTTAACACACGGATAAGTTATCGTCAAAGTTAACTGAGCTGACGTGATTAAGTTAGTCTAAAATACTGTCATTAACTCAGTTTAGGTTTAACGCCATTTTTTGCTAGTAATTAAAGTCAACACTAAAAACAACTTATTGAACATGAATTAAAGAATTCGACTCAGAAAAGTTTTTCAAAAAAATAAACCGAAAGTCTGAGTCACCAAATTATAAGTGACAGATCAATTTTTTTACCAAAAGTGCCAAAATTTGCTCAGGGGGTCTAAATTGGGTCATGGGGGAGGATTTTAAATCCAGCTTCTACTTCGTATAATATATATTATGTAAACTAGAATACTTTAAAAAAGCCCCCCGCTTAAATATCTGCCGTAATTAGCCTAATATGTTAAAAGACCGTTCTTTTAAATGTTTTACTGCAATGTTTTCTCACGACAGATTTCAATTGCTGACGGGTTTAAAATATTAGTAATTCCCACACAAATAGCCAGTAAAGTTGGCGATTTGTTTTCCAACTTTACTGGCTATGAACCCAGCAGTTATTTTAACGCTTGTTTAAAGAATGCTTCAATTTTATCAAATGGAATCAAATCTTTTCGGTCATATAAATCAACATGATCTGCATCTGGTACCACAACTAATTCTTTGGGTTCATTAGCGGCTTGATAAATGTCTTGCGAATAATATAGTGAATGTGCATTTTCACCAGCAATTAACATCAATGGTCTTGGTGAAATCTCTTGAACATTAGTCATTAACGGAAAACTAAAGAATGACATTGGCGTGGTTGCTGTCCAGGCACCAGTCGAGTTAATCGAATTCTGATGATACCCGCGTGGCGTTTTGTAGTAATCGTAAAATGAGGCCAAGACTGGATTCGGGTTTTCCGGTAAAACATCTGGCAAGCCTTTGGTATGCATGATTTCGCCATTTTCGTCAAAGGCAACTTCATGCGGTCCAATGGCTGGTTCACCATTTTTAGCGTCCTCCCAGCGTTGTTGGCTGAGATAATTCTTAATTTTTTGACGTTCTGCTTTAGTATAACTGTCATGATAACCACGACTAATACTGCGAGACATATCGTACATTGATGCCGTAGCAACGGCCTTAATCCGCGTATCGGTCGCGGTTGCGGTGATGGCCATCCCACTTAGACCACAAATCGCCATGGCACCAATCCGGTCACGATCCACATAGTCTAATTGGCCAAGATAATCGACTGCGGCACTAAAGTCTTCAGTATTAATGTCCGGTGAGGCAACGTTTCTGGGGCTACCTGAACTTTCACCGGTGTACGACGGGTCAAATGCGACGGCAACGAAGCCCCAAGTGGCCATCTCTTGAGCATATAAACCAGAGGATTGCTCCTTAACCGCACCAAATGGCCCACTAACGACAATTGCTGGTGATTTCTTCGTCGCATAGTCAGTTGGTAAATAAACATCACCAGCTAGAACTAAGCCGAACCGGTTTTTAAAATGAGCTTTATGCATTTCTATTTGGGGGTAAGTTTTAAATATTCGTGTATCAGCGTTGTTTGTAGTTTCCATAATTAAATAACTCCATTCACTCGTTATTTTAAGGTGTCCATATCAATGACAAAACGGTAATGAACATCACTGTCGATAATTCTTTGATAAACAGTTGGGACGTCATCAATGCCAATCATTTCAATCTGTGGCCTAACTTGATGTGCGGCTGCAAAGTTCAGCATTGCTTGTGTCATTGGGATACCACCGCCGTTTGAAACGGTGATCGTGCCCTGCTTGCTGAACAGACTGAACAAGTTAAATTGTTGTGCTGCCATCGTTAACCCAACAAAACAAAAGATACCATTGACCGTTAATAATTTAAGATAATAATCTAAGTTTAATTTAACCGCAGCAGTGTTCAAAATGAAATCAAATTGACCCGCAAATCGATCAAAGTCGGCATCATCGCGTAAGATTTCATAACCGGTAGCGCCAAATTTTTCTGCTTCGGCCCGCTTCCGCTCTGAATGGCCGTGCACTGTCACTTCCGCACCTCTCCCAATTTGATAGTGAACTAATGGGCTAAGACTACCAACCCCTGCCCTGTCGCCGACTTTGAAATCCAGTCCCAACCATTATAGCCAGCTAGGTTTATCGCCATCAGTATTAGGCTTATTTAAGCCAACGCTATGACGGGCCGCTAATTCCGGATGTTTAATTAATTTAAAGGCATAATCGGCAACACTGGCCCGTGAGACTTCAGTCCCCTTGAATGACTCACTAACATCAGTCGTTTCATAAGCCACTTCAGTTTGATCTGTTAGCCAAGCTGGCCGTAATTCAGTGTAGACAATATCCGACCCAGCCAATAATTTAGCGGATTCACGAAACCCCGGTAAGTATGCCGCAATGGCTTGTTCATTCCACTCGCCAAATTTACCTGGGACTTCATGATGCGCACCGAGCGCGCTAATGAAAATTAGTCGCGTTTGCTTAGCTTCGTGCATCGCGGTCAGGATACTTTGCGTTTGTTGTCCTAAATCGGTTCCGCCGACGTTGGAATAAACGAGATCGACGTCTTGCATTGCCAATCGCAGGGCCTCAGTGTCTAAAACATTACCATCAACTAACGTCACCCGTGGATTGTCCTGGTACTGTGACAATCGCTGAGTTTGTCGTAAAAACAACACCAGTTCATCTGTAGTTTCGTCTAATAATCGGTTAATGAGGATACGAGCGGTACCGCCATTAGCACCAATAATCATAATTTTTTTCATTAGTTAGGACTTCCTTTCTGATCTGGGGACAATTTCCAATGTGGATTCCCTAGGACACTTCTGAATCATTGACGCGAGATAGGGGCTATCCGCGTATTTCTTTTGATAGGCGCGGTCAATTTTGCGATTTAAGTCGGCATTGGCAACGTCAACAAAACCGATTTCGTAATTTGCACCAGCCAAATGCATACGACCGGCGCGCTGTTTAACTGCGGAACGGTGCCAGCGCGAGTTCACCCCATGCCACGCGCGGACAAACAAGTGACCAGCGACCACCACTGACCAGATCCACGTTGGTGTGCCGTAAGTCTTGCCATCACTATAAAATGGTGATACCTGGAAATCGTCAGCCACGGAAAAAGCCGTTAATTGTTGTGCCTGCCAGTGCGGAATCATTTCAGTTCGAGGCATCATTTCAACCCCCTCCTTTAAATTGGTTATCATTCGCCGGTCAGTCAACGGTGCCCGGAGAACGGCTCATTTCTTAACAATTACTAGCATAAGGGTTGACAAGTACTATGTCTAATGCTTAGATTAAATCAAAACATATACTTAATAAGCATGGGAGTGACTGAAATGGAATTACGGGTTTTACGCTATTTTCAAGCGGTTGTGCAAGAACGCAATATTAGCCGCGCGGCCTTACAACTGCATGTTTCACAACCAACAATTTCGCGACAATTACATGACTTGGAAGAAGAATTAGGAATCGTTTTGTTTGAGCGAGGTAGCCGTAACATTCAATTGACCGATAGTGGCGACTATTTTTCAAATCAGGTTAATCAAATTCTAGCTTTAACGGATAAAACGTTGGCAAATATTCATGAAGATCAAGATATTAGCGGCAACATTGTCATTGGTAGTGCGGAGGCACGGAGTTTTTTGACGATTGCCCAATCTTTCAATGGGTTACAAAAAAAGTACCCGCACATTCAAATTGATGTGATTAGTACCAACGCCGATCAAATCAGAACGAGTCTCAAATCTGGTTATTATGATTTTGGCATCATCATGGAGCCTGGTGATAAAACCGGCTATGATTTCATGCGCCTACCTGGCGAAAGTCGTTGGGGATTGCTCGTTTCGAACCACTCACCATTAGCGACTCAGGATCATATTGAACTGACAGATCTGGCCAATGAAAAGCTGATTATTTCTAGTCAACGTGGCATGACTGAACTTTTAAATGACTGGCTGGGTGGCAGTGCGACTAAGTTAACGATTGTCGCAACGTATACCTTGCTCTACAACGCCTCCCTAATGGTTTCTGCTGGTGTTGGCAGTGCGCTGTGTATCGACGGCATCGTCAATACAAATCAATCTGACTTAACTTTCATTCCAATCAAGCCACGGTTCACGGCTGGTACTAGTTTGGTTTGGCACCAAGGACAACGACATTCAGCCGCGTCGGAAGCTTTCTTAAAACAACTTTCAGCGGATATCGACCAACCACTACCATGAAAAAAGCTCACCGATTCGAATTCGGTGAGCTTTTTTCATGGTAATTTAATTTTCTAATCTGACATTAGTGAAAACTTTTCAAAATGAGCTTTCAAATAATCAAGCGTCAAACTGTGTGCCTCTTGAATGAGCGCTTGTGGTCGACCACTTGCCATTAATTGTCCACCCGCTTGGCCGCCTTTAGGGCCTAAATCAATGAGGTAATCAGCGTTGGTCATCAAATCAAGATCATGGGTAATGATAATAACCGTGGCCCCCTTAGCCTTTAAGCTGTTGATGACCCCTAGTAAAGTTTGGACGTCTTGCGGATGCAGGCCAACGGATGGTTCATCAAAAATAAATAAGGTCTTGCTCTGACGCTTATTTAAATGACTCATGAGCTTTAACCGTTGGGCTTCGCCACCAGAAAGACTGGGAGTGCTTTCACCTAAATGTAAATACCCCAGTCCCATTTCGTCAAGTAACTGTAGTTGTTTTTCAATCTTAGGGACCGTTTCAAAGACGTTTAAGGCGTCACGAACGGACAAGTTTAATAAGTCCACGATTGTATAATCGTGCCAGCGAATCCGTTGAATCTCGTCTTTATAGCGGGTGCCATGGCAGTAAGGACAAATTTCTTCCATATCAGGCAAGTATTGAATATCCAACGTAATGGTTCCGAGTCCCCCACAGTGTTCACAGGCGCCCTGCTTATTGTTGTATGAAAAATAAGCAAGACCGTACTTTTTAGCTTTGGCAGCTGGTAGCGCCGCAAAAAGGCGTCGCAAATTATCCATAATTGTCGTGTAGGTCGCAATCGTGGAACGCGTATTTTTACCAATCGGTTTGGCATCTACAGAGACGACGTCTGTCAAATGCGTCTTTAGGCGCGTCACTTGTTTTGGTAATGCAGCGTGCGCAGTCAACGCTTTAATCGCCGGAACTAGACTGTCTAAAATTAGACTGGTCTTCCCTGCGCCCGAGAAGCCCGTGACCGCGGTAATTTCATTGCCTGGGATTGTGACGGCAACATCATGCAAATTAAAGTAATTTTTGACTTCAAAGCTGGTGTCGAGCGTGCTGGCGTTCTTAGCCGTCGGAACTTTCGCGTGCAGAATATTAGCGGTACCCGCGATATATGGCCCGATTAAGGACTTCGGATTCCCAACCAAATCCTTGGGCTTTCCTTCGGCAATGACTGTCCCACCAGCATCACCTGAACCTGGGCCAATTTCAATCACCCAGTCCGCCGCTTCAATAATATCGACCTCATGATCGACCACTACGAGTGAATTTCCTTGGGCAATCAAGGCTCTAAAAATCCGAATCAGCCCTTTAACGTTATCTGGATGTAACCCAATTGAGGGTTCATCTAGGACGTACAACACGCCGGTGGTCTCTGTACGAATGGTTTTTGCCAATTGCAGGCGTTGTAGTTCCCCGGTTGATAAAGTATTACCATTACGTGACAGCGTCAAATAGTCCAACCCTAGTTCAAGCAGTGGACGCAAGCTGTCCGTTAAATTCTTGAATAGAATGGTCGCCATAGCTTGCATCTCATCTGGCAATTCAGCCTGTGCTTGGGCTTGCCAGTGAGCTAATTTTCCGAGTGATAAATCCGCCACTTCAGCAATATTTTGACCACCGACCAATTGGGTTAATAATTCTGGATTTAAGCGGGTTCCATGGCAAGTTGGACAGACCGAAAAATGGAAAAATTGATTGACCTTATTGATTGCCCGGTCACTTTTGACCGTTTTAAGTGAATCATAAACGGCGGCATGGGCATTTTCATACAACGTTTTGTCGGTATGGAAAACCCGCCCCGTTGACGTTCGAAAATCAACTGGGTATTGTTTTTTCTCACCATTCAGCACGATGTCTTTTTCGTGATCGGTCAAGTCTTTGTAAGGCACGTCCAGCCGAACACCTAATGTTTCCGCGACTGTCGGCATGAAGTTCCGCCCTGGTAAGTGCCAAGCTGCAACGACACCTTCAGCGAGCGTCAGGTTTTCATCGCCAATCAGTTTACTTTCGTCTAATTCACGAACTTTACCAGTACCGTGACATTCAGGACAAGCGCCACCCGAATTAAAGGCAAAGTCTTCGGCCGATTTCGCCATAAATTCAACGCCACATTCTGGGCAAGTCAGCAGACCCATTTTACTATCTGGTCCACCGGGCAAATCCATCGATTGGGCCACTTTTAAACTTGGTGCGATCCGATGACCATTCGGACAGACTAGTGACCCTAAACGCGAGAAAATTAACCGGACGACATTGAATAACTCACTCATTGAGCCCACCGTTGAACGCTCGGAAGGCACACTTGGTCTTTGACGCAACGCGATCGCTGATGGAATGTGCTTAACTTCCTGAACTTGCGACCGTTTTGCCTGTCCAATGCGGCGTCTAGTATAAGTTGATAACGCTTCAAGATACCGTCGTGATCCTTCCGCATACAAAATGCCCATCGCTAAAGAACTTTTCCCAGAACCGGAGGGACCCGAAATTGCGACAAATTGATTTAGGGGAATATCAACATTAATATTTTTTAAATTATGAACATTACCGCCACGAACGCTAATGTGCTCAGTCATTTTTTCACTCATCGCATATCTAACCACCTTTAAGCTAATCTTAGCGCAATCTGAACGGTTTTTAAATTAAACTAACGTTGAGACCGCTGGATAACTTTAATGATAAACTATCCCGTTCGGTGACAGTCAAGCAACTATTGGCCGTTTGTGTCTGTATAGTTAATCACCGATAAACCAGTTGCCACACAAAAAGTGATCGGCGTAGTTTACTCATGTAAACGGCGACGATCACTTTTGTCTCAGGTTGATATTTAAACTGCGTGAGCCTTCGATTCAATTGCTTGTATTGAACGCCAGGCATGTGATTTCAGCGTTGCGAGCCCACAAATACTTAGGAAAATTAATGGCAAATATAAAATGACGTGATAACGGCCCTGAACCTCGACTAATAGGCTACCGGTTGTAAAACCAGCTAGTAGTAACGCGGCATAGAAGAAATACTGCGTCAAATAATGGTTACGTTTTGACCATAACAGATAAAGCCCTAAGCCGCTACTCAGCAATGCGGCGCCCATTAATAGCTCAAAGTAAATCAAAGCTAGCCAGTTCCAGAAACCACGACTCCATTGCCACCAATGGTTGTTGGCGCGCTGAGACCGCTTTGGACTGAGATTATAGAGTACCCAGTCATAGCCGTAGTCTTCAGCCATGAAGTTTTGCATTTTTTGCTGCAGAAAGCCGCCCCATTGTCCGGTTCGTGCAAGCTCATGAAGCTGCTTTTGCGTGGCTTGACTCATTTTAGTGGCAATTTTGCTGTACGCAACGGTCGGAACCGGTTCAACTTTCAGTTCATGGGTTACGACCCCCATCAAGGCAGCATCATAGGCACCACCAGTTTTGGGGTCAGTCCCGGTTGCCATACTATAGGCCGTGCTCACGCGGTTAGGCGCAACCTCAAAACCGTACAGCCAACTATAAATGGTTGGGGCAACGAACATCAGACTGGCAAGCGACACGACAAAGAGACTAAAAAGTTTGAATGGCTGTGGTTGTCGGACCCCCCTGCCGCGTAGCCAAACCCCAATGCCTAAAAAGATTAGGGCAATCAGCCAAATCGCAACAATTGGACGCACCATATTGGCGGCAAAACTCGCAAGCAACGCAATTGAAAAATTAACCCAGTGATCACGTGGCGTGGCGGTGACGAGTGGTTGGACCATATTCGTTAGTGCCAACATTGCAATCAATAGAAAGGTTAGAAATACTGGTTCTGCCCCGTTTAGCAGACTCCCATATAACCAGAATGCCGGAATCCAGTAGAAGATCAGTGCCGCTGCAATGCCCAGTGATCGCGATAACCAACGCGCAACTAACCAATAGAGCAAAAACATGTCTAACAAGCTACAAGTAATATTGATCAGTTGACTAATCACGAAGGTCGATCCCCAAAAGGCCGCACCTAAGCTGAAAAGCGAGGCAATATTAATGGCATGCGGAAAAATGACATAATTCCCAATATCACCATTCACGAAGAGTTGTTTCCAGGTCAATCCTTGGGCGCTGAATGCAGCCAGCGCATGGTAATTCCAAAAATCTGAAGTGGGCTGTATTTTGAAAAGCCCTAGCAATGGGAGTTTGAGTGCAGTCAGGCCGATAAAAGTGGCAACCAGCCAACTCGTTTCGCGTCGTGTTAACCAGTTAGTCAGCAAAACGACACTACCTAGGATCAGGCCGATGACCACCACGGCAATCACGAGGGCCCAGTTGAATTGCAGCCCACTATTTTTTTGTGCATTGGTCGCAGTTGCCACCATCATCCAACCAATTAAGCCAATCGTGATGGTCAAGGTTAGCGCCTGCATCGTCATTAAAGTCCGTTGTTTTAACATAGACTTCATCCCCTTTGGTAGGAGCGTTTCAGGTCATTGGCAACGTGTGCCGCGCCATGCTGTGTCTTAGTCCAATTAGTTTGGCCAACCAATTGGCGGGTGATGGCTGCATAGGGCGTTAAACCGATAATCAATAAATACACTTGAAAACTAAAACTGTCCAAGAGTATTGACCAAAGCTTAAAGGGTAAGTGCGCGTCGGTGGCATTGCGTGCAAATAAGTTGGTGAAAACCAGACAACTCAATAACGTAATCACGATGATCGTTGCCAATGCTAAATGGTGCCAGCCGTCTGACCAATTTTGCAAACTGTTACTAATCAAGGTAACGAGCGCGACCAAGCTCGTCACCGGCACGATACAGCCAGTTATCGGCATCACGATCCAAAAAGTAGTATCAAATTTTTGAAAATTATTGACGAAACGTGACCGCCAAAGAACTGGTAAGTAATGTAAACACTGCACGGCGCCTTGACACCAACGGACACGCTGGTTGAAAAATGACGGTAACTGACGAACTGCCTCCTGTTGAACGACAATCGTATGTGTAAACCGGACTTGACCGCCGAGTAACCAAGTTCGCAAGGTGTACTCCAAATCTTCCAATAAGCTGTTTCCCCAGGCGTTATTTTGGGCTAAGGATAAGCGGACAAATTGCCCGTTTCCAGAAGCAATTCCTTGGCCCAGCCGGTTACGCAACTGTTGCGTCGAACTATTAACACACATAAATTCAAAATTTTGCATACGGGTTAACCAGTTTGTTTGATTGTTGATGCTGACTCCGGTTTGTAGCATCGCCATTTTGGGCAGCGCTTCGAACTGGGCCACGACTCGTGTTAAATCTTGAAAATTCATGTAAGCATCGGCATCCAGCACCCCAATGACCGTCGTTTCCGGTGAGGCTTTCCGGGCGAGTGTATGTTGCAAATAATGGACCGCGGTATTGATGACGGCCCCTTTTCCCTGCCGATCATTGCCAGCGCGATGCAAGATTTGTAGAAATGGTGATTTGGACGCAGCTAACTCCGCCAAACTACGATCGCTAGAGTTGTCATCTACCGCAATAATCTGCGGTTGAATGCTTATGGGAAGCTTTGCCAATTCCCGCGATAGCCGATCAATTGTCGTGGTAATGACTCCGGCTTCGTTTAAGACTGGAATGATCAAGTAGAGACGATAAGGTTGGGGCCCTTTTTGATAGTGCTGGCTTGGTTCACGATAATGATTAATGAGTAAAATGTTCAATAAGAAATAGCCATAAAACAAACTGGAAATTGTAATTGCAATGCGGCCTAAAATTATCATAGAAACTCCCCTCGAAACTTGTGCGCGACAATTTAATTAATTGTGACTGGTTTACATTATAAGCAGTCGGGCACTTTATCCCTACTAAATGGGGTGTGATAGCATAGTGAACTAATGAAATTGTTTGTATCCTGTTGTTTTAGCACAATCCTTTACAGCATCTTTACCTGAATTTAACGCCAACAAGCTAGTTGTCGACTTATGGTGCGATTAAACTAAACGTATCATTAATCGGAAAAAGGGTGAAAATTCGACTAAATTTCGATGGGGTTTAATTGGCCTAATACTTGGACAGTCGGTATTAGTAACGCTTTTGAGAACGAAGATTCAGCCGCCTGTTGCGACGCATTATGGCTTATTTGGGCCGGATGCTTGGTTGGCCGGCTCTGAACAGACTTATTGGGTGGCACTTTCATTGGTCATTTTAGTCCCACTGGCAACGCTGGTACTGACGACATTGCCACGGCCGGTCGTTAGGTCAAGGCACTGGTGGCTCCAAGCGCCGCGGACTGTCCTCATCGGCTGGTTGGGTTTGAGCAATTTTCTAATTTTAGCTGAGTTATTTAGCAACTCGATGGTACTCAGAAACATTGGCTTAGGGCTCAATTTCCTGGTGCTGACGGAGTTGCTTGGTTATGGCTTATGGCTGTTTTGGCGCCTAAAACGTGCCTAAAAAAACCGACTGGCCAGTGACGGTCAGTCGGTTTGGTGGGATTATTGTAAGGCCTTTTTCAGTAGAAAATCGGTTTGCGTATCCGTTCCCATCACAAAATCATGTTGATTAAAACGTTCGAAGCCCCACTTTTGATAAAAACGTTTAGCTGGTTCGTTGTGTTCCCAAACGCCTAACCATACGCCCGTCTTCCCTTCACTCTTTGCGAGTTCAATGGCGAACTTTAGAAACCGACTGCCCAAGCCTTGATGCTTTTGGGTTGGGCGGATATAGATTCGTTCAATTTCTAGGTTGTCGGCGCCCATGACTTCAGATTGGGCTGGATCAACATTCAATTTTAGATAACCTAATGGCTGACCATCAAGTTCAATAAAGTAAAAACGTGATCCGGGTTGTTGTAACTCTTTTTTGAGTTTGGGTAAATTGTAAGCGCTAGTTAAAAAAGCTGTCATATTTGCCGCCGTATTTTGAGCTGCAAACGTATCTTGAAACGTTTCGACGCTGAGTGCTTGTAAAGTTTCAGCATCAGCGAGTGTTAACTGACGAATTTTGGGTGTTGCCATGGTTGTCCTCCATCTAAGGGTTATGATTTAGGCGTCGTTTTGCCCCAGTTTGGAATCGCTTTGCCATCTTCACCGGCCGTTGGCTGATTTTTCTGGCCAGCTGGTTTAAATTGATTTTCTAGGGCATCAACAAAGCGTGCACTGGCCTTGCCATCAAGTTGATCAAAGAAAAAGTGAACAAATCCAGCCATTTTTTTCTGATTGATGACGGGCTGTTTCAATTGTTTAATCAGACTCTCAGTCGTCTCGGCTAACGGTCCCGGGATGAAGTCAAAATAGTCAAAATAAAAGTTTCGCGACTGCATGTAATCTGCTAAATCTGGGGCGAAAAAAATCATCGGTCGATTGAGTAAGGCATATTCAAAACAAACGGATGAATAGTCAGTAATCAACTGATCTGCCACTAAGAGTATATCATTGATTTCGCGATAATCTGAGACGTCATAATAAAAATTAGCATATTCATACGGCAATGTCGGTTTATTCTGAACAAATGGATGAATCTTAAGCAAGAAAACATAGTCCTCGTGCAGCGCCTCATAGATTGCCTTGAAGTTGAGCATTTCAAATGGATAGTAGGCAGATTGTTGGCCGTTACCACGAAAAGTTGGTGCGAACAAGATGACTTTTTTGCCTTTAATAAAAGGCAGTTCCAGTGTGACCCGTTCACGAACGGCTTGTTGTTTGGCTTGATCAAAGAAGATATCCGTGCGCGGAATGCCAAGGGGAACGATCTTATCTTCGCTAATGCCAAAGCCTTCCGCATATTTGTCGGCAATGTGTCTGGATGAGACTAACGCTTTAGTATAATTTCGATGGTTTAAGGATTGTGCTTTCGGACCGCCTGGCATGCCTAACCGGCTGTAGCCAAAGGTTTTAAAAGCGCCAACCGCGTGCCAAACTTGAATTAAATCGACTTTTTCTCGGATATGTAACGGATAAACCAACGGATAAAAGTCATCCAAAATGACATAGCGGCTAGTTGCCAATGCTTTGGCGAGCGTTCGAATTTCATGCCAGGATTTTTTGGCTTTAATGCTGGGTTTTAAATAAAATGACAACTTAAAGTCAGTGTTTCGACGTCTTAATTCTGCGGCGATAAATTCAAAGTTGCCAGAAATTGATGCACGACTATCGGAAACAAACGAAATTTGTTTCTGGCGCACAGGTTGTAAACAATACCAGTGGTACCAGAGCTTTAAGGCCCGGCGCTTGATGCCACGCATTGCCCGACTTTCGAGTGTCTCCCCAGAGGTAAAAGAATTTTCCAATGGATTAAGGTCACTCAACTGATGTGCAGTTACGCGTAGTGCTTGGGCCGCCAAGTTGTAACGAAAAATCAGGCTATAGGTCTTATTGCGTTTAGCTGAGTAACTGGTCATCTTCGTGGTATAAGTCAAATCTTTAGTCGTCTCGGCCACTTGCCCAATTGTCGTCCGGCGAATAAGCCAGCCATTAGTTAAGTATTGCTTTAATTGCAATTTAATGTCGTAAGTTCCGGGAATTAGCGGCTTGCCGGCACTGATCGTTGAGAAGTTAATTGCGCCACGATAACCGGCCATGGGATATTTTAAATCATCACAGGCCTGATTAACTAAGGGTATTTCGATTTCTTCACGTTGGTCACCAACTAAAATCAGACTTTTAATGAGCCGTTCTGGATCTTTTTCGGGGTAACTTTCGAAGTAGGCCTCACCCGCAATTTCCAAATAGGAGCGATTGAACGCTAACCGCGTCACTTTTCGCTTAATGAGTGATTCGGCATTTTGATCCAATCGTGGTTCATTCAAGTACTTATCACGGGCGTCAACCGTCACGTCATCTAATGAGACTGGTTGCACGCGCGCTGATTGTCGTCCAATTAAAAGGCGACGGATAAGCCGTTTTAAACGTTGTAACATGTGTAACTAACCTCCTACGACGATTTTATAATATGACTCAAATAGTCGTAAACACGTTGACTATTCTGCCGATCCTGATGGGCAAATGTGCTTGCTTTCAAGGCGCTGACGTACGACAAATCCAAGGTCGACAACTCTTGATTGATAAACTGGACGAGTTGGGTGGCGGCGTCAAAGTGTGGTGCGCCGATGGCTTGATAATAATCAACGTAAAAGCCAGTTTTTTTAAGATAATCTTGATAATCAGGTGTTAGTAATAGAATGGGCCGCTCGAAATAACTGAAATTCAATGATAATGACGAATAGTCCGTAATAAATAGCGCCATCGACGGCATCAGTGCCTTGACTTGCTGAGCATCCTGAAAAATATGATAGTTTTTCGGTAAGTTCAGTGCCGGTAAGCTTAAATATGGGTGTAAGGAGATGTAGATTTCCCAATCCGAAGTGAGCGCTTGGCCGGCGGTGACGAAATCTTGGACGTATGCCAACACTTGCTGTTCGCCGTCTAATCCTGGCCGATAAGTTGGCGAATACAATAAGCGTTTCGGCCCGACTAGCGTCTGAGGCGTTTGTGCCAACAAAGCGTCCAACATCGGCGCACCGGTGACTAGCACCCGACTGGAGTCAATTTCAAAGGCTTGCTCATACGCTGCCCGATTTTCCTCGCTGTTGATGAAGACCCAATCATAATTAGTGTGTGGCTTTAAAATGCTCTTTTCAGCACCAGGTAGACTGAGTCCGAACTTTTTCAAGGTTCCGACCGCATGCCAAAGCTGGACAACCTTGTTTTGCGGCTGCTTATTAATGGCATACAAGGGGAAAAAGTAATCGTCGACAATAAACAGTTCTGAGCGCGAAAGCGTGTTCAGGGCGCGCAGTGAGGCCCATAGAAAGCCAAGTTTACTTTTAAAACTGTGATCATAATGATAGCAACTCACCTTAAGATTAGGTGTATTCGCCCGTTCAAAGGTTTGATAAACCGCTTGTAGATTGTCAGCTAGGCTAGTACTGCGCATCGTGGCAAAGGTGATCTGTTGCTGTCGGCCGCGATTGACGTAATAGCAAATCTGGTAGCAAGTATTCAGGCCGACCTTCAACAACTTGAGTTTAAGTGTTTTTAGACCTCCCATGCCATCACCGCCTTGCCCCAGCAATGACTCAAATTACTTTCAAAAAATTCGGTGATGTCTTGTACCGTCCGCACTTTTCGGGTCAAACCGATCAAACTCTGTAATCGTTCCCGTGTCACCGGACTCGCAGCTAAGAGTGCAATGGCTTGTTCAAAATCGGCGCGGCTACTCCGACTGGTGCCACGTAAGGTGATCCCTTTTGCTAACAAGTCACGGGTATCAATATCGACTGGATCTTCTGACACGCCCATTAAGATCGCGGTACCCATCGGTCGAAGATGGTTAATAATCTGATCAATGGCCAGTTCACTGCCACGGCCGCCGGTACACTCAATGGCTTGACTGATTTGTAACGTTGCTGGAATGGCGTCCACTAAGTAGGTTTGGTCTGCGAAAGAAAAATAATCTAATTTTGATTGATGACGACCAAAAATAATCAATTGACTCTCAGTAAATAGTTGTTTTACCAGGACGGCCGTAATGTAGCCTAAGTTGCCATCACCCCAAATACCGATTCGTCGATCATCGGCATCCATGACCGTTGTTAGCCGCGTTAACCCTTGAACCCCAACCGACACCATCTCCAGAAAAGCAGACATTTCGGGGTCAAAATTACTTGGCAATTGAATGACCCGATCCCGTTTCATGCAGACATATTCTTGCATGAAACCATCGTAGCCACTTGAACGAAATTTTGAAGTCGGCAAATAGTTTTCTTGAATGACGTTGTCAGTTTGTTCCGGGGTATTTGGAATCATTGTGACTAGCGCGCCCGGTTTAAATTGGCCCTGTGGATCAACAATGACTTCGCCGACGCCTTCATGAATTAACGCCATCGCTAACTTTTGACGTAAAACGGCTTGCGGGCGATTACCCGTAAAATATCGTTGATCCGCATGACAAACGGATAAATACTTTGGACGCACGATGATGTCATTAGATGTCACTGTCTCAGTGACTGTCTGAACTTCAAATTGGCGGGCTGAAACCAGCCGATAAACTTGATTTAACATGCTAAGACCTCTCTTCGATTAATGCCGTTGCAACCCGTAAATCATAAGGTGTTGTAATTTTAATATTGAAAGCTTCACCACGAACGCGACTAACGGGATAACCAGCCAGTAAAACAATTTTGCAAGCATCGGTTAAACTCGCCTTTTGATGGGCCGTCAAGCTATCATAAGCCTTGACCAAGATACTAATTTTAAAGCTTTGTGGGGTTTGACCCTGATACATGGTTGAACGCACCGGGATCGCATCAACAGCTGTCGTCGTGCTTTGGATGATCGTATCGGTGGCCGGAATCACGGTATCCACGGCATCATGCGTTAAGACCGCCGCAATATTGTCATTAATAATTCGCTCGGTCACAAACGGCCGCACAGCATCATGAGTGATCAGGATGTCGTCTTCATGGATCCCATAATGGTCACGAATAAAGGCGATACCTTTCATTAAAGTGTCATTTCGATCACTCCCGCCAACGACGACTTGGACACGCTTATCGTGAATATATTTTTTGATCAATTCGTTAGTATGGCTTAGCCAGTCAATCGGACAAACGACGATGATTGCGTCAAATCGGCGTTCTAAAACGAATTTTTCAATCGTATGAATCAAGATTGGTTTATCCGCCAAAGATAAAAATTGCTTTGGCATGGGAACATGTCCCATTCGGGTTCCTTTGCCACCCGCTAAGATTTGTGCATAGATCATATTTTGTCTCTCTCCATTCCTCGTTCGGTTAATAGAACCAAGCATAAAGATAAAATGTGATTTTTTCGCATGGTAATATGATGAAACTATGATGATAATCATAGAAATTTTCGAATGTGAATTGGGTTGATGACGAGATTAATCAGCGACAATCCTTGTATTTCCGGACTTTAGCATGCAAAAACACACCATTGCAAAATTACACAATGGTGTGTTGGGTTTTAGACAAACTTAATTTTTTAAATTCATCATCAACTTGTGGGTCAAGTGTGACAGGGTTTGCCACTCCTCGGAACTTAACTCACCACGATCTAAGAGTAACTCGGGGACTTCACTAACGGCTGCCCGCTTATGACGTCCGGCGACAGTTAAGTTGACACTGACTTGCCGTTCGTCAGCTTGACTGCGTTGTCGGGTGATCAAACCGTCCTCATCCAAGCGTTTAAGCAACGGGGTGACTGTCCCAGTGCTTAAGTCCAGCCAATTACCGACTGATTTTACCGTCAGATCGGGATGTTCATCTAACAAGACTAAAACTAAATACTGCGGATAAGTCAATCCTTGAGCCGCTAATTCTGGTTGATAGGCCCGTTGAATGGCGCGTGACGTGACATACATCAAAAAACAAAAGTGGTCTTCTAATTTACGCATGGTGACTAGGGCCCTCCTTCAATGGTCATTATTATTATAAAACATTTATCCCTACTAGACAATTTAATTGTTAACAATCTAATGACATCTTTCAAAATCTTGTCTCAATGATTGTAGCCGGCGTCCGCGCCACTGATTAAGTCTGTCCTTATCATACCGACTATTCGTGATTTTGACTTAAAAAAGCACCGGCAAGCGTCATAAATGATGACGACTACCAGTGCAATTTATTTGTTAACTGTTGAAAGTTATTTAGTGACGATTGGAATCCACATTTCGCCTTGAACTTGATTGTCCTGATGATTGGTGATGACGGTTGTATTAGGACCACCAACATAAGCATAGTTGCTCAGACTGGGGAGTGCTTCGCCAAATGACTGCCCTTCCAGGAGTTCGAATAAGGCCGTCTCAGATGCGGCTTCCCCCGTGACAACTAAGTAGTCACTCGTCGGGAAACTGATTGCGCGTTGGTTTTCCCCGACTTTAACGTTGGCATCAGTTTGAACACCGGCGTAGAAGAACATCTTGCCGTCAATCGCTTCGTTCACGGCAAATTGTTGCTGATTTTGTGCCAGCGTCATTAAATTCGTAAAGCGGCCATCTTCGTGAACGGTCTGCCAAAAGGCCCGCTTTTGACTGGGCAGCGCTTGATAGTCCCCTGAAAGCGTGGTCCCAAGTCCTAATACTGTAAAGGCGTCTTTTTTGATGATTTGTGATTTTGTCATTGTAATTGTTCCTCCTTGAATTGAATAATGTTATTATATGGCGTAATCATGTCAAAAATTGAACCTATTAAGGAGCAACTAATGAAAAAAACAACTCGGATTAACACGGAAATGCGTTATATCAACAATCGACAACAATTTACCATTCCGGATTTAATGGCCGAATTTGAGATTTCTCGCAGTACGGCCGGGCGCGATGTCGCTGCGATTCAAGAATTGGGCATGCCCTTAGTCTCAACTGTTGGCCCGGATGGCGGTTTTTCGGTCATGCGCAACCAATTACTGCCTGCGGTTCAATTTAATACTGACGAGTTAAAGGCCTTGTTTGTGAGTTTTATGGCTACGACCAACCAACAGCTGCCTTTTTTACAGAATCGGCAAACTCTGACCGAAAAATTACTGGCAATCGCGTCACAAACGCAGCAAGACAGCCTAATTGCCTTACAACAATTGTTGCGTTTTGAACAGACTAATCCACGTAATACCCAGTTATTAGAGTTAACGGATACTGGCAGCCCACTACTGCGGCAAGTGATCACGACGAGTTTACAAACCCGCCATTTGCAGCTCACCTGGCAAAATGGCGTGACCGACGAGATTTATTTGCAATATTTAGGTCACCAACAAGCGAGTTGGCGCTTATTCTTCTACAGTTTGACTAAGCAGCAAGTCAAAAATTTGCCGTTAGATCAAGTTAAAACGATCGCCCCGATTGCGACTGACTTAGACTTAACCAGCATGGAAACAAAGATTAAGCAAGCCACCCCAACGCCAACGATCACACTTAAATTAGGACCACACGCGATCGCGCAATTCAACCGTTACCATCAATTAGCCGACCAGCTTGAATATTTAGATCCCTTTGAACAAAGTGCACGGTACGAAACCTATTTGGATTTGAATGACCAACCAGCAGTGGCCAATTTTATTGACTGGTTCCTCTTTCTCGGCACAGATGTGCAAGTCCTCAAGTTACCAAGTAGGTTAAATAATCAGATCCAGCAACGACTCCGTGATGGGCTAAACTAGTGGTTGTTGTGGGTTTGATTTTGGTCTGAGTTTTTAGTTAAAGTAACAGGTTACTAGTGTGATTGATTGCACCAAGCCGTTGCCGGTTTTAATTTAGCATACTGAACCCCGCTTGCGATGTAAAGTGAAAAAACACGGTCATCCGTTGCGCTGACTTCCGTACAAATTAGTCACTTTAACAGCTTTCGATCGGATTAATTGCTATACTTACTAGTAGGAAATTAACGGAATGGTGCGTGAACTTATTGCAGAAATTACAAAATTCTTTTTTGGACTTTTCGATTGCGACCTTAAATTTTTTGGCCAACATCGGGATTGTGCTACCGTATGTCTTGATTTTATTTAAGTATCAATCGTCTCATAGTGTGACTTATTTAATTGCCATTATTGTCTTCTATATCGCCCGGGCTGCGAGCATCTTCTCCACGAAGCGCCTCGGCTTGAAATCTAGCACCTATCTACTGCTGTGTCTCTGGTTGGGTGTAATCGGGAGCTTAATCTATAGCGTGACCACCAGTTTACCTTGGTTAGTATTTGGTGGTCTCTGTCTAGGCTATACTTCAGCAAACATTTGGCCATACTACCTCACGATCAAGTTACACTTGACCACGAGCACCGACTTTAAATTAAAGCGCCTTTACTGGTTGATTTTCGCTGGATTAGGCTTGCTCTTCGTGGCTGACTTCAGCTTCGATCTCCATTATCAGCTGGCCTTCGTAATTTTAGGCTTACTCTTTCTGGCGGCAATCCCGGCCGGTCGACTGTTGAATGGCTTTTCGATGGCCTTTTATGAGGCTCATACCATTACTGAACGTCGACCAATCAAGCCATGGCGGGTGCTGGGCTTCATTGTTCTTTTTGGGTTAATGGGCGGTTTGACCTTACTACGCAAGATCAGCCTGTCAATTGCCTTACCAGTCGTCTTAGGCGGCGTAGTTCTGGCCATTCTCCTGCTCAACCTTGAACTGGCAGCCGATTGGCATGCGATGCCAGCTAATAAACTACGCATCGTTAATAAAGTGAACCCCCAAGGTTGGACAGAAAAATCCAATTTTGGGGGTTTCATTTATGAGTAAATTTAATTTCGATTTT